>JAEUIP010000060.1:15426-21347 GCA_016795075.1 Planctomycetaceae bacterium
GCATTTGCGAATCGATCAAGAAATTGCCACGACGCGCGACCATCTCTCCGGCTCGGAGGCCGTCCGCAATCGTGATTGCTTGATTGGAAACCGAACCGACTCTCACCATTCTCATTTCGAATCGGCCCGGTTCCGTCTCGACATAGACCACGCTATCACTACCGACCAACAGCACGGCGTCGCGCGGCACAGCCACCATGGGAGAACCTTCTTCGCGCGAGGCCCTCGCTTGATGTGGCAAGGGAATCTTCGCTTGCGCAAAATCGCCGACCCGCAACTCGCCTTGAGGATTGGGCAAGACCACGCGGACGCTCACGGTACGAGTTTCCGGGTTGATATTCGGAGAGATAAAATCGACCACGCCCTCAAAGGTTCGATCGGGCAACGAATCTGCGGTTGCCGAGACGGGCTGCCCGACGCGAAGTTGCGCCGCGTCTTCCGGAAACAATTGCAACTGCAGCCAAACTTCATCAAGATTGGCGAGCCGATAGATCGGGTCACCCTGTTTGACGTATTGTCCTTCGACCGCCATTTTCTCGATGACCGTTCCACCAATTGGGGCGACAATTTCCAACCGGCTGTTTGCTTCTCCTGCTTGCTCCAAAGCATCGATCTGGGTTGTCGTCATTCCCAATTCCAACAACCGTCGCCGGGACGTTCCATATAGGCTTTCTTGGGCCGCATCGGAGTTGGTACCGGGTCGAACCATGTTGCGTTTGGCGACCAAGAGTTCTTTCTGAGCCACAAACAACGGCGGCGAGTACAGCACGGCCATCGGCTGACCCGCCGAGACTTTGACACCCGTATAACTCGCGTGCAGTTGTTCGATCCGTCCGTCGATATAGGCGGAAATAGTCTTCAAGGATTCCTCGTTGAAAGCCAATTCACCAACCGACCGAATTTCGCGATTCGAACCATTCTGCTCTTGGGACACTTCGACAACCGGAGCTGTTTGGATGTTCAGGACGCGACGCATGGCGGGATCAATGAACACGGGACCTGTGGCGGCCGCAACTAGCTCCATTTCGCAAACCGGACAGCGCCCCGGCGCGTCCGTGGGTGGGACACACATCATTGGGCAGATGTACTGCACTCCGTCCATTGCTTGCATGCTTGCGTCGGAAAGTGGAACCTCCGGTCGGGGGATCCAGCCGGTTTTCTGGGCCAGTCCGACAAGAAAGAACGATCCACATAGCGTTGCCCCGGCAATGGCCAGTGGCCCCAGCAACGTTAGCCATTGAAGCAGAATGGACTTCCGACCACGAACGATCGGCTGGCGCGAGGCGTCCGGCGGTGTTTCAAGATGGTTCATTGGGACCTCCCTGTTGATCCGTTGCTGATCGTCGCTTCCTAACGGCAAACACAATCCATGGGCTCAGGGCGGGTAATCGCCTCAACCGCAAGGCTCGCTCCAAGTACGTGGCGATTGGAACAAGCCGGGAATTGCTCATGCGACCGAAGGGCATCCAACAGATGCCTTCTTCTCTTAACACTTCAAAGTTCAGTGCTTGGAGTTTTCTCTTCCAAGGTAAGTAACTGGCCGTGTAGTGTTTCATGTTTCCATGGATGCTGGATTTGAGATTCAAAAGCGAGCGCCAGGAATCCTTGTTCTGAAACACTCCCACGAATATCCCACCACTTTGAAGCACCCGATTGGCTTCGTGCACGAACCAATCTTGTTCAACCAATTCATGAACTTCGATCGCCAATAGCAACTTCTGTGAGTTCGATTTGCAGGGAAACTCCTGGGAGTCCGGGGCAACCAACACACAATGACTCTGTGGGATTCTCTGTTGGCAGATCTCCAAAGCAACGGGATCAATTTCCGTGCAAGTCATCTGCCAACCTAGGTCGGACAGTAGTTTCGACCATCGTCCGCCTTCCGCGCCGATCTCCAAGGCCGTGGTCGGATCGCCAAGGGCTCCATGGGCAAATCGGATCATGTCGGCTTCGACTTCCGAAATATACTTCCCCCAACTTCCCTCCGACACGGCTTCCCAAAACAACGAGGTACCGCCAACATTTGTCAAGTTATTCATGGTCGATCTCCTATCGAAGTACGGGACCAAAATCCCGTCGGTTGATCCCGCTGGTCCGCGACCAAACGAGTTTGATTTCGAGCCTATCCCCAAGAGGTTTGATCCTCTTCGGAGACGCTGCAAAGACCCGATAAATTTGCCTAGACCTCCCAGGGTCAGGCCCTTTTGGGATAGACGCGTGGAAACAAGATCAAGAACCAAACCGATTTACTGGTGGAGCAAAATCAACTTGCGAATTGAAGACGCGATGACGCTTTTATGCAAAAAATCCACCAGCGGGATGTGTTCAAATCAACCAACGACAGAATCGCGCGCAGCGCTCGTTCGTAGAAAGTGGTTGGTCGGAAACGCCGAAAGAACGAACCTTGCGAACCGAGAAATTTCGCGGCGCATAAAGAAAACTAACTTGTGTCGAAACATCAGCCAGCTCTAAAGCCTTCGTCAGAAGTTGGGCTGAGATCGGTTCCACGTCCGACGGCGGTATTCCTTCCAAACAGCCACATGAACAGCGATCATCAAGCAAAACCAAGGGATTGGATTCGTGCTTTTCATTGTCATTCGGTGGCGATTTATGGGAGTTATCTTCGACCGCACAACAACAGTGTGGTTGCGATTGGAGCGATGGGGATTCGTGCACTGGAGGATTTTGCGAGCAACAGCCGCTTGCCTCAAGCTGATCGTCGGCGACGGTGCAGTTCGTGCAATCAGCCTGGGTGGGACACGCCGCGCAACGGCAATCCGCAAATGAAAGATACCGAGCGATCGGCGAAAACACCATCGATGCGACCAGGAGAACCTGGAGTGCGAATCCGATAGTTGAATGTCTTTCAGCCACGACTCGGTCTCAATTAAGTAATGCTGGGCAAGGCTATGTTGGAGGACCAACTGCAAACTCGCAAGGTAGTGCGCTCACGTCGCCTTCAAATTGTAGTTCAATGAGCATTCGGCGGCCAGTTGTAATCGAGGGCTTTTCACAAATATCTCGGGACGTTCGGGGGTAAGGTCAACGCGGTGAATCGTGGAGCGTGCCCTTCCCGTAGACGTTGGCTATGCAACGAAACCTAGTTGGCCAAGCCACCTAGGTTATTTTCGAAGTTCATGATGTGGAAGACTTCAATTGCAGCGAATCGAGCCAGGTTTGCTTCCCCGGTACCTGCTGATCAAGGCTACCAATTCCAGTCGTTTAGGCGTTGTCCCCAGCCATTCGGTTGGACCTGGAACTGTTGGCCAGTGTGGTCGGTAAAGAACTGCTGGCCCTGGTGGGTTTGGATTTGGTTCGGGTGGTAGGACAGATTGCTGACCTGGCCGGTGGCTGGGTTGATATAGTCCGATCGCTCGTGAATCATGTTGGTGAAGTTGTGGGTTTGGACATCCATGCTGTGCATCCGATTGTTAAAGCTCTGGGTGTTCAGGTTGTTGATGAAATTTACTTTGTCGTTGTGGATGGCGTTCATGTTGTTGAAGTGGGTCTGGTTGTCTTGGGCGCGTTGCTGGGCGATTCGTTGGTAGCCTCGAGCGATATTGGCGTCGTCAGCCAGCTTTTGTTGCCAAGCCTGAGGGTTTTCGGCATAGTATTGCTGCCAAGCCCGCTCCAGAGCCACGTGATCTGGCGATTGATGATCCCCGGTTCGTTGACGATAGCCTTGAATGATCTGAGCCTGATTCTGTCGTTCGTATTGTTCGAGTTGTTGACTTAGCTGTTGATGCTGTTGCCGGAGTTGTTGTTGGTATTGCTCCCATTGCTGGTTCTGCAGCGCGTGTTGCTGGGTCATTTGTTGATAAAACTGGTCAAAGTTGTCAGTTGAGCCTCCGACGAATCCCGGTGGATACTCGTAACCGAATTGGGCCTGGGCCGAGCCAACGAAGCCGGCGAATAGACTGAAGAACACAAAGCTGCTGACAAAAAGCGATTTCATTTTGGTATTCCTTTGCGGGAACAGGAGTTGATGTCGAGGCTGCTACGTTCAGCCCTTCACCAGCAATACGCGGTTAATCCACGTTTGTGACAGTTCAAAAAACATGGCAAATAGATCCCTAGGATTGGTTGGCTCGGCGTTGTCCTAAAAGTGGTCTAAACCTATCTGGACGTGTCTTCTTGTCCGAGATTTTGCCTGCCCACCAAGGGGTAAGACCCCGTTTAGGTCAATGCCTACTGGTCGGCGGGGTTGCTACCAAAACACTCACCGAGTGGCTCAAATCAGCTCAGAACTAACAAATAGGTCCTCATGCCAACTGTTTTGCCTTGGAGTCGAATCGAGAATTGCGTATCATTGCCCTTCTGCGAAGGAAATAGTGTGGAAATACGCAAGTTCGTCGAACGACGAATTTTTTTCTTGGAAGTGAGTTGATCCTGGTCCCATGATATCCCAAACTGTCGGCCTAAAGTTGCTACTGTTTTTTTGCGGAGTTGGTTTCGGTGCCGTCTTCGTTCCAGGCAGCGGGACATCTCAATGGGTGTCTGCTCAAGATGGTTCGGTCGTCGACGCGTCGACGTTGCATCACAAAGTGCTTTGCGGATATCAGGGCTGGTTTCGTTGTCCCGGTGATGGGACCGACGAAGGGTGGTTGCATTGGAGTCGGCGCAAGAATCTGCTAACTCCCGAGTCACTGACCGTGGAGATGTGGCCCGACACATCGGCGTTGCCGGACGCCAAGCGTTACGTGGTGCCTGGTTTTACGGGACCGGACGGTAAATCCGCTCATTTGTTTAGTTCCGCGGATCGGGAGACCGTTCAACAACATTTCGCGTGGATGCGAGATCATGGAATTGACGGCGTGTTTGTCCAGCGATTCTTGGTCAATCTCAACAAGCCTTCGTTTGACACCGTTTTGGGCCATGTCAGGAAATCTGCTCAAGAAACTGGTCGCGTGTACGCCATTGGGTACGATCTGAGTGGCTTCCCGCCGGAGCATCTTATGGAAGCGTTGGCCGAGGACTGGCGGCGCTTGGTGGACCAAGAGAAGTTGAAGCAAGATGGATCTTACTTACATCATCATGGGAAACCCGTGGTGTTTGTCTGGGGATTCTTCGACGATCGATTTGATGCCAAACTGGCGCACCAGGTCATTGACTTCTTCCAGCAAGACTCGCCTTATGCAGCGACATTGATTGGCGGATGCCAATGGGACTGGCGGCAAAGTCCCGACGCCGAGTGGGCGCGGGCATTTCGCCGTTTTGATGTGATCAGTCCGTGGAATGTTGGGAACTATCAATCGGTTGGTGATAAGAAAGTTGCCGCAACAGGTACTTGGGCTGGTGATAAGGCCGAGGCGGAGCAGCACGGGGCAAAATTTCTGCCGGTGGTTTATCCGGGCTTCGGTTGGACAAATTTGAAAGGCCCCGCGGGATCCCGGGCAACGATCCCGCGCCGCGGTGGGGAGTTTTATTGGGAGCAGTTCCTGGCCGCTGCGGATGTCGGAGTTGAGATGGTCTATGTGGCCATGTTTGACGAGGTGGATGAAGCAACGGCCATATTCAAAGTCAGCAACACCCCACCAAGTCAAAGCCAATTTCAGACCCTGGAAGGGCGACCGACCGACTGGTACTTGCGGCTTACCGGTGCGGGTACGAAACTGATTCGCGGGCAAATCAAGCCTTCCCGAGATTTGCCAATAACAACCGATTCCAAGTGACCGAGAATTCGAGAGCAAGATATGAATCCATCTCAACATCCTAAGTTTGCCAGCCCGGATCATCCGATTTTGGACGTGATTTCCCAGCGTTGGAGTCCCTATGTTTACGCGGATCGGCCGGTGTCCGATGCGGACATCCGTTCGTTGTTCGAAGCGGCACGCTGGGCGGCTTCTTCGTATAATGAGCAGCCATGGCGGTTCATCTTGGCGACGAAGTCCGACCCGGCTCAATACGACCGAGTGTTTTCC
>JAEUIP010000610.1 GCA_016795075.1 Planctomycetaceae bacterium
GGCGCGTTCCCAGCTTGTGGCGCGGCGGGCGAGAATCGGCTCGTTCCGTCGCCACCGGTCGAGGTCCTCTGCCAACTCTGCCGCCGAGGCGTAGCGGCGGGCTGGTTCCTTCTCCAGACATCGGAGGCAGATGGTCGCGAGGTCGGGGTCGACCAAGGCGCGCGACGCCGGAGTCGCGGCCGTTGTATCGGATTGTGGGCGCGATCCTTGAGCTGGATCTACGGCCCGGGGGAGCGGGAAGCGGCCTGCGGATTTCGCCGGGTGCAAAGGAGCCGGTTCGTCCTCGACGATCTTTCGCAACAGCGCCGGCACGTTCTCCGCCTGGAACGGGGGGCGCGCCGCCAGGAGTTCGTAGAGGATCACCCCCAACGACCAGATGTCGGCTGCGGTGGTCACGGTCTTCTCGCCGCGCGCTTGCTCGGGTGACATGTAGGCCGGCGTGCCGATCGGGCACCCGGTCAGCGTGAGAGAACTGTCCGTACCCAACCGTCGCGCCAGACCGAAGTCCGTAATGTGCGGCTCGCCATCGGCGTCCACGATGATGTTGCCGGGTTTGAGGTCGCGAT
>JAEUIP010000611.1 GCA_016795075.1 Planctomycetaceae bacterium
GGCATGAAAGCGGGCGTTTCGACTATGCCGTGGGCAAGGCTGATGCGGCCTCGCCGGGCGGCGCCATCGCTGGCGAGGAGTTCGAACTTCATCTTTGGCGTAAGACCTGCGGGCGGGCTTGACGACTCTCGCCGGCGCTAAGGCGCGCAACGCGACTGGTCGCCTGGCGTGAGCGGGAGAATGGGGAGAAATCGTGCTGTTTCTTGTCGATTCCCCGAAAGAAAACACCGCCGGGTTCCGGCGGTGTATTTCCCTGGTCAGGCGGTCTGTTTCGGCCTGACCGAAAGCCGGCCCCGTCCCCGGCATTCCTGGCGCTGCGCAGGAGTCGTCCGGGAACGAAAGCCGTCTCGTGAGCTAGCTGCAAAGACGCTCAGCTTCCCGCGTCAAGGGCCGCCTGCGCCGCTGCCAGGCGCGCGATCGGCACGCGGAATGGCGAGCAGCTGACGTAGTCGAGGCCGGTGCGATGGAAGAAGCCGATCGAGGCGGGGTCGCCACCGTGCTCTCCACAGACACCCAGCTTGATTCCCGGGCGCGCCGCACGACCTTTCTCGACGGCCATCTGG
>JAEUIP010000612.1 GCA_016795075.1 Planctomycetaceae bacterium
CTTGGCTGCGTCTTCACTCAGCTTCGTAATGGCCTCGATCAACTCCTTGGGCGGAGCGCCCAGGTTTTCCGCCTGCTTGACCATCATCATGAATCGCATCGTCGTTATCTCCTTTGGGGGTAATCGCGGGCCAGACCCTCGCGACCCGCTCTGTTTGTTCGTCGAATGAGGCGCCGGGAAATCGACACCCCCAAGAACTATTTTTTCTGTGCGATCTGCTCCCGCAGCCGTTCTTCCTGTTCGCGCAACTCCGGTGTGAACTCCGCGCCAAAGTCTTCCGCCTCGAATACGGGCCGGACTTCAATTTCCGATTCGCCGGGCATCGGATTCGGGCACCGTTTCACCCATTCCACAGCCTCTTCCATCGACCGTACCTGCCACAACCAGAAACCGGCGATGAGTTCCTTGGTCTCGGTGAACGGTCCATCGATCACAGTCCGGTCCTTGCCCGAGAACCGGACACGCTTCCCCAACGATGTGGGCTGAAGGCCCTCGCCGGCCAGCATGATCCCAGCCTTCACGAGATCCTCGTTATACTTGCCCATCGCGGCCAGCAACTCC
>JAEUIP010000613.1 GCA_016795075.1 Planctomycetaceae bacterium
GGAGTACGCCGGCAACTCGTTCGTCTGCGAACCGGTTCATAATTTGGTACACCGCGAAGTCGTCGCCCGCGACGGCGCGACGTTCACGAGCCGCCGGCCCGACGACGAAGCGCGGAGCGAGTTTCTGGCCTCAAGCGACAACTGGTTCCGGCCGTCGATGGTACGGACCGGCCCCGACGGCGCGCTCTGGATAGCCGACATGTATCGCTTGGTGATCGAACATCCGGAATGGATTCCCAAGGAGTGGCAAGCCAAGCTCGATCTGCGAGCCGGGAGCGACAAAGGGCGAATCTATCGCGTGCGTCCGGCGAATTTGGAACCGTGGCCGATTCCGAAGTTGAGCGGCCTGACTCCCGAAAAGCTCGCGGAGAAGCTCACCAGCGGCAACGGCACCGTGCGCGACCTGGCGCTGCAACGGCTGGTCGAACTGTTCGGCGGCGACGAGCCTCGCTCGATGGAGAAAGGACGCGTCGCCGAGCTTCTGATCAAGCAAGCGACGACCGGTTCGCGGCCGACGACCCGATATCAATGCCTCGCCGCGCTCGCGCTGCTCGACGAAC
>JAEUIP010000614.1 GCA_016795075.1 Planctomycetaceae bacterium
CCTGATTCATAAGAATGAAAAGCTGGCGACCTTTCATTTTCTGCGACAGCAAAATAAGAAAGCGCAAAACCTGCCTAACTTTTGCCTGGCGGATTTTATTTCCCCTGAAAAGGGCAAGGATCACTTCGGGATGTTTGCCGTAACTGCGGGTATCGGATTGGAAAAGTTAGTAGAAAAATACAAAGCCAACCGCGATGACTATTCAGAAATAATGGCAAAGGCCTTGGCCGACCGGTTGGCCGAAGCTTTTGCGGAATGTTTGCATGAGAAAGTACGTAAAGAGCTTTGGGGTTATAATGCGAATGAGGACCTCAATGCTGAGCAGTTGATTAAAGAAGAGTATACCGGAATTCGACCTGCACCTGGGTATCCTGCGTGTCCGGATCACACCGAGAAAAAACTTTTGTTTGAACTGCTGGAAGCTGAAAAAGTAGGAATTACGCTTACCGAGTCGTATGCTATGTATCCGGGGGCCGCGGTAAGTGGTTTTTATTTTTCGAATCCGCAGTCGAAATATTTTGGTTTAGGGAAAATAGAGAAAGATCAGGTGGTGGATT
>JAEUIP010000615.1 GCA_016795075.1 Planctomycetaceae bacterium
GTTGATTGCGGAGGCCTGCCGGTGCGTGGAACCGTTGGGCGAGCGTGGCCAGCGACTGGAAGCGCTGGCGCAATTCGTATTGGAAAGAGATCATTAATGATGATGAAGGACGAACTCCTCTCAAGGATTGAGTCGCCTGCTGATCTGCGAAAGTTGTCCAACGAGCAGTTGGCACAGCTCGCGGGCGAGATGCGCGAGGCGCTGTGCGAAGTTGTCACGAATCGCACCGCCCACTTCGCCAGTAATCTGGGAGTGGTCGAGCTCTGCCTGGCTTTGCATCTGGTGTTCGATTTTTCGCGCGATCGCCTGATCTGGGATACGGGCCATCAAATCTACCCGCACAAGCTGCTCACCGGTCGGTACCACGAGTTCCCGACGATGCGGCAGAAGGGGGGCCTGATGGGGTACCCCAACCCTCAGGAGAGCCCCTACGATCTGTTCATGACCGGTCACGCCGGCTGCAGTGTCTCGACGATCCTGGGGCTGAAGACCGCCGACGACCTTCTCGGCGAGACCGACCGCAAGGCGGTCGCGGTGATCGGCGACGGCGCGCTC
>JAEUIP010000616.1 GCA_016795075.1 Planctomycetaceae bacterium
TCGGCCTTGGCATCGACGGCCGTGGGGACGACGGTGGGCTTGGGCGCGGACCGGAATCCGCCGCCGGTGCTCCCGAGTTTGTTGAAGAGGTCTTTGGCTGAGGCCATGCATGGCTCCTGAGGGCGCGAAGATGCGGGACGAGTGCTGCGTGCGAGGATGAATCCGGTGCCGAAAAGGTTCAGAACCCCATGCCGCCCATGCCACCCATGCCGCCCATGCCACCCATTCCACCGCCGTGGCCGTGATCGTGCCCGTGGCCTTCGTCTTCGTCCTTGGGGGCATCGGTGACGACGCAATCGCTGGTAAGGAGCACGGTGGCGACGCTCGCGGCGTTCACGAGGGCCGTGCGATCGACCTTCGCGGGGGTGAGCACGCCCTGCTTGAGCAGGTCGCCGAACTCGCCGGTGAGCGCGTTGTAGCCGAATGTGGCGCCGGCCTTCCCGTCACCGCCCTCGATCACCTTGGCAACCACGACGGTGCCCTTGTCGCCGGCGTTGTCAGCGATGGTCTGGAGGGGCACCAGCAGGGCGCGGTACACCGTGTCCATCCCCGCC
>JAEUIP010000617.1 GCA_016795075.1 Planctomycetaceae bacterium
CGGCGCCGGTGAGTTCCGCCACGAACTGGTCCACCGAGGGTTGCCGGTCGGTCGGCGACTTGGCCAGCGCCTTGAGGAGGGCCGCGTCGACCGTCGGCGGCACGTCGCGCCGATGCCGGCTCGGCGGATCGGGGGGCAAGGTCAGGTGGCCCTGGAGCAGGTGGACCACCGTCGACCCCACGAACGGCGGCCGTCCCGCCATCATCTCGTACACCACGCACGCCATGCTATAGAGATCCGCCGGCGCTCCCGCGTCGGCGGCGCCGACGATCTGCTCCGGGCTCATGTACGCCGGGGTGCCGAGCGGCATGCCGGTGCCCGTCAGGTTGCTCTGCACGTCGAGCGCGCGGGCCAGCCCGAAATCGAGCACCAGCGCCCGGCCGTCGCCGATCATGATGTTCTCGGGCTTGAGATCCCGGTGAATGATGCCCTTGGCGTGGGCGTAGCTGAGCGCGGCGCCCACCTGGGCGGCCAGGCGGAGCACGTCGGGCACGGCCATCAGTCCCCGGGCGGCCAGCGCCTCGCGGATGGTCTCGCCGGCCAGGAACGGCAT
>JAEUIP010000618.1 GCA_016795075.1 Planctomycetaceae bacterium
GGCCGAGCGGCAAAGGTTTTTACAGGTGGCTGGAAAGTCACACGTTGTGCAACGATTGATTCCCCAACGAAGTCGATCATGGAGCAACGTGAAAAAACTTCCAATCCGGTCAGGTCGGTTCGACTCCGACATGGCACTCTGTTTGATGAATGATATTCGGGTGTCGGCTAACGGTAAGCCAGCTGCCTTTGAAGCAGTGGTATGAGGGTTCAACTCCTTCCGCCCGGGCTGAAAGAACAAATCAATACTCCGGAGTAGCAACTGTTGGTCGTTGCGTCTGGCTCTGAACCAGAAGTTCGCAGGTTCGATTCCTGCCTCCGGTGCTGTGGCCGTCCTGTATTGGTTCAGGAACTTGGCTGTGAACCAAGTTTATGTCGGTTCAATTCCGATCGGTCACCCTTGAAAATTGAAGCCCTTGAATCCATCTGGTGGTGGAGCTTGACTGTCGTGTTTGATCACAAGGTGGCGATGATGAGTCAGGCGAAACCGAAAAAATCAAGAACTTTATTGCCCGCAAAACATACAAGAATTAGCTAGGCAACGCATCT
>JAEUIP010000619.1 GCA_016795075.1 Planctomycetaceae bacterium
TGGCCGGTTCGGCCGCACTTGCCGCGGCGGCGGCGATGCCGCGAGTTCGCGCCGCGGCGCCGCAGCGGAAGCGAGTCGCCTTTCTAGGGACCGAGTGCCGTGTTCATTCGCACTCGCAACATTTCTTGGATCGGCTGACGCTCGGCTACCGCTGGGGGAGCGGTTGGCAGCAGCCGCGCGTCGACGTGGCGTCGGTATTCATCGACCAGTTTCCCGAGGGCGACCTGGCGCGCGAGCGGGTGAAGCGGCACGATTTGCAGCTGTATCCGACGATCGCCGAGGCGCTGACGCTGGGGGGCGACAAGCTCGCGGTCGACGGCGTCGTGGTCATTGGCGAGCATGGCGACTATCCGCTGAACGAGAAGGGCCAGCGTCTCTACCCGCGCTACGAATGGTTCAAGGAAGTGGTGAAGGTGTTTGAAGATAGCGGACGCGCCGTGCCGGTCTTCAATGACAAACATCTGTCGACCACCTGGCCGCGCTGCCAGGAGATGGTCGAAGATTCGCGGCGGCTCGATTTTCCGTTCTTGGCCGGTTCGTCGTTGCCG
>JAEUIP010000061.1 GCA_016795075.1 Planctomycetaceae bacterium
TGCCGTCGGCGCTGCAACCGACTTCTACTTTGGCGGAAACGGGAATGGAGTGATTATTTCGTCCCGCGCTCGCTGTCGTCTTCGTGATGGGATGTTGTACCCAGGAAATTGGATCGATCGAGTTCGTGTCGAAGACATTCGCGACGGTTTGTCGAATACCTTTACCGCCGGGGAATTACAGGTTCGACCACAAGATTTGAACATCATGCCGTTTAATGGTCCCATTTACAACGGCCAAGATGTGATGGCTTCAGCTCGTGTGGGCGGGCCGGGTGTGCCGTTGGCCACCAGGATTGATTCGCCGCCCACTCCAATTTTAGGGTTTGGTAGCTGGCATCCATCCCGCTGCCAGTTCGTTCTTGCGGACGGTTCGACTCGCGGTGTTTCCAGTGAAATTGATTCGCAAACATTGGGTTATCTTTGCAATCGTAATGACGGGCAGGTCCTTCCCGCTGAAGCCTATTAAACTATTGATTACGGCAATGTCCGTTCCGTGCCAGTGCTTGATGCAGGTCACGGCAAAGGAAATACCTTTTTACGGGCGCGCGACATCGAATAGAAATTGATCTAGGATAAAAATAGCGATTGACATAGAATCCTGTCCGCCCACCGGATTGTTTGCTGCTGGCTGCCAGGGATAGGCCTCATGTTGAACCGCGTTCGCGATTTTCGTTACGAAGACATAAAAAACTGGAAGCCGCTCGTTTCGTTGCGAGAAAGCTATCGTAAAGAATCTGCCGTCCGCAACATGATTTTGCTGGCGACTTGTGTTTTTGCGGTACTTGTGGGGTACTCCGTTATCAACGGAACCTTGAAAATCACCAATGCCTCCTCCGGCAGCGAAGCGGAAGACGACACCGCAGCAAGTCTTCAGCAGCCCAAGTCGGTTGAGGAATCAGGCGTCTCGCCCTTCGCCAACACCGCGAATTTATTGACGGACGAGAAGAGTGTGCGACCGCTACCTGTGCTTCCGAATCGCGATAGTCGGCCTGCGAGTTACGTCGAGTCAAGTAAACAAGAATCTAGTTCTACTCAGAATCCCAGTTCATCTCGGACGATCGTTTCGGGTTCTCGAATCGCGGTTTGCGATGTCCAACTTATTCTGGCCGCTGAACTTGCGGCATTATCTAACAAGCTAGTTCAGGACGCCGAATCACAGCTATTCGCAGAACAGGAAACGGTTCGACAAAGCGTGCCACATCTGACCGAGCTCGAAGTCGTGATTTTGCAAAAATTGTTTGAGCAAAAGAAGGGCTTGGCGACCAACGAAATTCGCGAACGAATGCGACAATACCGAGAGTTGGCCGATCGTGATATGCAGGTGATCGCTGACCAGGTCGCGGATGAGTATGGGTTTGATTTGGTGGTCACCACAGACCACGTCCTTTCGTTTACCCAAGCAACCGATATCACTCGCGTGGTCAAACAAATCTGGGACCAACGGCGCCAAAGTCAGGCTCAAGTTGAGCGATCCGTACCATCGAGAAGTCGATAAAAAGCCACGAAACTTTTCGGATGAATCGTTCAGGTATGGAGCGACTCGGCATGCCCCCCGTTTTTAATCCCGGCCGTCAACCGCTTCGGGATTTGCCCACGGCGATTTGCCTGGCCTGTCAATGGGAAGCGGTAGCCGCCAAGCCCGGCAACGTCCATCGGTCGGCAGATTTCGCCGATATTGGGCTACTCGATTTCCTTCACAGTGCGGTGGCGGTGAGCAACACGGCCCGGCAGTGGCTCGCAAGATGGTCGGATCAGGACAACGGGCAACCGCCGACGTTTGGCCAGTTTGTATTCGAGGCGGTGCAGTCGACACGGCAGTTGACGCGTTCCAATACCAATTTGGGAATCTGCCTTTTGTTGGGCCCCTTGGCCGAAGCTTGGGTCAAACGGTTCGAACCGATCGGAACGTCGCAAGTTGGCCCTGCGGACTCGATGGGCTCGGGCACTTTGAATCAAGCGATGTTCCAAGCGTGGCGGCAACAAACGCAAGCCTTGATCAATTCCGCTTCGGTCGAACAGACGCAGTTGATTTACTCGGCAATTGGCTTGGCGAAGCCCGGCGGCATGGGGACAGTCCCCGAAGCAGACGTCGCCGCAGCCGATGCGTTGCAGTCGTCGGATACGGTTGCCCAAGTAATGAGACTAGCAGTTGATCGCGACTCGATTGCCGCAGAATATGTGTCGGGGTATTCGATAACCTTCGAGAAGACGGTCCCTAGCATGGCGGGCCTCCTTTCCTCTGGTTGTGGTTTGCAGTGGACGATCATAGGAACCTACTTGCGGTTATTGGCCGACCAGCCAGACACGTTGATTGCTCGCAAAGTGGGGTGGGACCGAGCTCGAGAGATCTCCGTGTGGGCTCGGCAATTGGCCGACGAGTTCTTTCCGCACTCGCTGAAGGATTGGGCAAGTGACGACCGTGAGGTTGCGTGCGAACAAAGCTTGGCGGACTTTGACTTCGCGCTGCGGAGCGATGGAAATCGCTTGAACCCTGGAACGACGGCAGATTTGATCGCAGCCGGTTTGTTTGTCGCTGCGATGGGCGGAATTATCTCCACGCCCGTCTGCTGGTAAAGAAATTGCCGCTTTGGCTGATCTGGGCAAAGCTCATCTCCGACCCCGCAAGCGGGCGCTACGTATCTTCGCCGCGGAAAGATCTCAGGGCGACAAGATCAGTGCCCGGCAATTCGGCGTTCGCAATCGAGGGCCCGTGTGTTGAAGAATGATAAATGAAAATCGTGTTCAAGCTGACTATGGGCCGCTCAGTCGCCGCCCTAGACTCGTCATTCCCGTTTTGCGAATCGAGTCAATTTTTGCCTTTATTGCGGAGTAGATCTAAAATCTGTCGAGTGAAAATATGACTCGACGTGTTATTGGCATCTGTGGGAGCGAATTGTGGGAGTGATAATTCTGGCAATCAATTTCGCGACTCTGGTGTTGCTACCATTCGTCTGGATGGTTTTACGCTTTTCCAAACGGCGGCCGGTTCAAGTTTTTTGCATCATCGCATGCGGCATTGCTTGGATTTTGATCTCTAACTTTGCATTTCGGTTTCTGCTCGAACAAACGATCAAATTCGGGATTGATGTTCCCTACAGCGATGTTCCGGAAATCGAGTTGCCCCAGGACGCCAGCAGCGTTTCGTACTACCGGATTTATAGCTCGACCCGGCTTGTCGCACAATTCACGATCTCAGAAGCAGGCTTTCGGGAATGGATGCGGCATCATGGGCGTCCGGTTGCTCCAATTGCCAACCCTGTGGTTGTCCTGCAATTGGATTCCGAGAGCCCACCCAATAGGTCAGATTTGGAAATCGTTTCCGGACTTCATTGGGACGATTACGACAAAGCCGACCCGAGCGATGATTCCGGCACGACGATTGTGTTCGATGATCAACGAAATCGAGCCTATATCGTGATTACGGATTGGTGAACGGAACCATCCGTCGATGCGGTGCCGACGTCGATTAATCCGATATGAGAGAAGCCGCCGCCATTTTGCCCCGTGCCACGAAGAAATAATGTCCAAATTTTGGGAATTGCCATTCCGGGTGCTAAGGGAAGGATGTCTTTCTTTATTGCCTACTGAGGGGCGTGAAGCTCCCGGTGCCGCCTGTCCGCTTCGTGATTGCCGCTTTTTTGGCCGAAAAATGCCCAAAAACTCGTGTTGACCGCGTTCCTTCGCTGATTAGAATCTTGGACTATCTATCGGCAATTCGAGTGGTCAGCGGATGATCGCTTGGTCCGATGGGACTCGCGAATTTGGATTGGACCCATCATCGCGAGCGTTTGACGCTGATTCCGGTTAGGTAAAGATTCGTAATGTTTCCTGCGAGCATTAACCTGTTGAACCTCAGCTTTCCCGTTTTGCGCCACGACTCTGTCCGATGTTCGGCAGGATCGTCTGTGGTTCGCCCTTCTGTTCTGAACTCGTTGTTGGCCATCAATGTATCCAGCGGGCTTTTGCGTAGCTTGTTGTTGGTCGTGATTTTGTTGGTCTTGTTGACCGGCGATGCGAGTTACTGAACAACATACTCAGAAAAGTTCAGAAACCCGCATCGCCAGCCACGATGCGGGTTTTTTTTTGCCCCGGCTAAGTCCCACCCCATCCCACCGTTCAAGATCGACTAAGGAATTTGCAAGAACATGCCGCGAAGAAGTGAAACCATAACTGCTGGTCCCGATCGAGCGGCAGCTCGAGCCATGTTGCGAGCCGCCGGGATGTCCGACGCGGACTTTGCCAAGCCGATGGTTGCGATTGCCAATACGTGGACCGAAATTGGTCCGTGCAACATGCACCTTCGCGAGCAAGCGGAATGGCTCAAGGCGAGCTTGCGAAAAGCGGGCGCCGTGCCGTTGGAGTTCAATACGATCGTCGTCTCCGATGGGATCTCGATGGGGACCGAAGGGATGCGTCACTCGCTGGTCAGTCGCGAAGCCATTTGTGACTCGATCGAGTTGGTGGTGAATGGGCACCAGTTTGATGCCGTCATTGCGATTTCGGGATGTGATAAGACGGTCGCTGGGACGATCCAGGCTTTAGCGCGGTTGGACCTGCCTTCCATCATGATCTACGGTGGATCGATTCATCCGGGCCATCTTGGCGAAAGAGCCCTAACGATTCAGGATGTTTTTGAAGCCGTGGGAACTTACAACAGCGGCAAGATGGATGATGCCCAATTGCGTGCCATCGAATGTGCCGCGTGCCCAGGGGCGGGAGCCTGTGGTGGCCAATTTACCGCGAACACCATGTCGACCGTCGGTGCGATGTTGGGCATCTCGCCGATGTCCAACAGTTTGCCCGCGACGGCAAGAGAGCGGCAAGCGGCCATGGACGAAGTTGGGCCAATGTTGATGCAACTCATCGCGTCGGGACGTTCCGCTCGGAAAATAATCACTCGTCAATCGATTGAAAACGCGATTCGCGGTGTGATCCTGACCGGTGGTTCGACCAATGCCGTTCTCCACGTGATGGCGATTGCTGCGGAAGCCAACATCGATTTTACGATTGACGACATTGATCAACTGAGTCGCGAGATCCCTGTTTTGGCGGACCTCAAGCCGACCGGACGTTTCACGGCGGTGGATATGGATGCTGCCGGAGGGATGCGTCTCGTCGCAAAACGCTTGGAAGCTTTGGGCAAGTTGCATGATTGCCCGACCGTTTCCGGCAAGACCATCCGCGAAGAAGCGCGGGATTGCCAGGAAACCGCTGGGCAAGTTGTGATTCGCACTCCCGACCAAGCGTTGGCCAAACAAGGGCACTTGGCGATCTTGCGCGGGAGCTTAGCGCCGGAGGGCTGCGTCTTGAAATTGCCCAAGGAACCCATCCAACATTTCCGAGGTCCGGCCCAAGTCTTTGATAGCGAGGAAGCCTGCTTTGCGGCCGTGAAATCAGGTTTGATTCGCGCCGGCAGCGTGGTTGTGATTCGCTACGAAGGACCGGCAGGTGGACCGGGGATGCGAGAAATGTTGGGCGTCACGGCGGCCATCATTGGAGCGGGCCTGGGCGACAAGGTGGTCTTGGTCACCGATGGTCGCTTTAGCGGCGCAACACACGGCATGATGATCGGTCACGTTTCACCGGAGGCTGCTCGCGGTGGTCCGATCGGACTGATCCAAGATGGCGACCTGGTGGAAATTGACGTCGACAATCGCCAATTGAATGTGCTGACCGATCTATCCGGTCGTGCAGAAAATTGGCAACCACCGACGCCGAAGTATCGCACCGGAGTCTTGGCCAAGTACGCCGCTTTGGTTTCCTCTGCGTCATTGGGAGCCATCACGACCCCACGCCTTCCCGTCCAGAACACTTAGCGAATCGATTCTCGATTCAACGTTACCCGAAACACGAATACACACCCCCCTCAGTTTTACCCACAAAGGAACCTTAATCCATGACCACCATGACGACTCAAACGACCGCAGCGGATCTCGCTGGTTTGCAAGGACAACGCATTGCCGTGATTGGCTACGGTAGCCAAGGTCGCGGGCAAAGCTTGAATTTGCGCGACAGCGGCATGAATGTTTGCTTGGGCTTGCGCCCCAACGGTAGCAGTTGGAAGCGAGCGATCGAAGACGGTTGGCAACCACTATCGGTGGAAGATGCTGTGAAGGATGCCGACTTGATTTGTTTGTTGCTGCCCGACATGCAACAACCGAAAGTTTACAACGAGCAAATTGCTCCAAATCTCAAGCCCAACGCGGCGGTTTTGTTCTCGCACGGCTTCAATGTGCTGTACGGAGCGATCAAAGTTCCAGCGGGGCACGATGTGATCATGTGTGCCCCGAAAGGTCCGGGTGCGATCGTACGCCGGGAATATGAAAACGGATTTGGTGTACCGTGCCTGATTGCCATCGCACAAGACGCCAGTGGTCGCGCGAAGGCCAAGTGCTTGGCCTACGCGCAAGCGACCGGCTGTGGCCGAGCAGGAGTGTTGGAAACAACGTTCAAAGAAGAGACGGAAACCGACCTCTTCGGCGAACAAGCCGTGTTGTGCGGGGGCTTGGGCGACTTGATCAAAGCCGGCTGGGAAACGTTGGTCGCCGCGGGATACTCGCCTGAGGTGGCGTATTTCGAATGTTTGCACGAGACCAAACTAATTGTCGACTTGATCTACGAAGGTGGATTGGCGGGCATGCACCGCTTTATTAGCGACACCGCCGAATACGGCGCGTTGACAGCTGGTCCTCGAGTCATCACTGATGAAACTCGTCAGCGGATGAAAGAAATCTTGTCCGATATTCAAACGGGCAAGTTTGCGGCTCAATGGCAAGCGGAGTTCCGCAACGGAGAAGTCAACTACCGCAGCATGCTTGAAAAAGAGCTGCAGCATCCCATCGAAAAAGTGGGCAAAGATATTCGTCGCCACTTCTCATGGCTCTCGGAAAAAGCCATGGACGGCAGTTCGTGTTCCAATAAGACCAATTCCCCTTCACTGGAGGCAGTTACCAAATGAACGGTGCCCAATTACTGATTGCATGTTTGGAGAATGAAGGCGTCCGCGATATCTGGGGTTATCCTGGTGGCGCGATCATGCCGGTCTACGATGCGTTGTTGGACAGCAACATCAAGCATTACTTGACGCGGCATGAGCAAGGCGCAGGCTTCGCTGCTCAAGGTTCGGCTCGGAGCACCAATCGGACTTCGGTCTGTATGGCGACCAGCGGCCCGGGGGCGACCAATTTGATTACTGCCGTGGGCGATGCCTATATGGACTCGATTCCCATGGTCGTGATCACGGGTCAGGTTCCGTCGTACTTGATGGGTACGGACGCTTTTCAGGAATTGGATGTGTTTGGCTTGATGCTGCCGATCACCAAACACAGCTATTGCGTGAAACACGCGGACGATATTCCGCGAATTGTACGTGAAGCGTTCCAATTGGCGGGAAGTGGCAAATTTGGTCCCGTTCTGATCGACTTCCCCAAGGACATCGCCTTCCAAAAGACGGAGGCCAAGCCTCTGCCGGCGACGAAGGATCTGCCGCCCATCAGCCACTGTGATCCCGAGGCGCTACGCATCGCCAAGGATTTATTGGCCAAGGCCGAATGTCCATTGATTTACGCGGGTGGCGGTGTGGAAAAGGGCAATGCGGTGGCCGAGTTCCGAACCTTCGTGGAAACGACGGGGATTCCTGTGGTTCATACGTTGCATGGTTTGGGCTGCTTGCCAGGCAATCATCCTCAGTTCTTGGGGATGGTCGGTATGCACGGTAGCGAAGCCGCGAACAAGGCGGTGCAAGGTTGCGATTTGTTGTTGGCGATCGGTTCGCGATTTGATGATCGCGCGACCGGGAAGCTGACCGAGTTTGCTCCGCGTGCCAAAGCGATTCATGTCAATTTGGATCCCGCCGAGTTTGGCAAGTTGCGAGTCGTCCAATCGGCGTTGGGCGGTGATGTCGCTCAAAATCTGGTGGAACTGACGATGCCGCTGAGCATCAAACCGTGGGTCGAACAAACTCAAGAATGGAAGCGAACGTACGCGTGCCGATACGATGCTCCGTTTGATTCGGTGTTTGCTCCTCGATTGTTGCATGATTTGTCGCAAGCGATGGACGATCGCGAGACGTTCATTTGCTGCGATGTTGGTCAGCATCAGATGTGGGTGGCCCAGCATTACAAGTTCACGCATCCGAAGTACCACCTGACCAGCGGTGGCGCGGGAACCATGGGTTTCGGATTGCCGGCAGCGTTGGGTGTTCAACAAGCCAACCCGCAAGCCAGAACCATCGTGGTGACGGGCGACGGTTCGATCATGATGAACATCCAGGAGTTGGCGACGATCAAGCGTTACAACATCCCGGTGAAGATCCTGTTGTTTGATAACCAAGCGTTGGGCATGGTTCGTCAATGGCAGCAATTGTTCTTCAACAATCGCGAAAGCGAGATTGATTTGAGTGACAATCCGGACTTCTGCCGCTTGGCTGAAGCCTTCGGTATCCCATCGATGCGCGTGGTGCATCGAGACCAAGAAGCGGATGTGATTCAGGCGTTGAAGAACACCGATGGCCCGTTGTTCATTCACACGATCATCGATCGTGCTGCCAACGTTTGGCCGTTGGTACCGCCTGGTGCCAGTAACTCCGAAATGCTGACCGAAGAGGGCGTGTCCGTCGGTTGATCCGGCGGGGCGTCTCGATCGATCGATATCAGGTAGGTAGCTACCGTCGCCAGGCGGCGGATGAAGTGGAAACAACGACGACCTTCATCTGGCGACGGTAGCTACGACCACTATGAAAATCTGCTCCCCAATTTTTTAGGACCACAAATATGCCTCCCGTCGAATCTTCTCAGCTCATTATCCACATGAGTCGTGCGTACGGCAGTCTCAATCGATTGATTGGAATCGTGCGTCAACGTTGTTTTGAGATCGAAAGCATGAACGTACAATCCGAATCGGCCGATCACTACCGCATTCAAATGGTTGTGGTTAGTGAACGGAACGTTGTTCACCTGCTTAAGAAGATCAGCCAAATGTCCGACGTGACGAGCGTTTCGGCTTCGAAGCTGACTCGGGTGTTGGAAACTGCCTGATGCCGGATTCGCAGTTGATGGAAAAGTTGTCCGCCGCGGAGTTGTTGGCGTCCTTGTCGAGCGAGATCGAGGCGGCACAGCAACGGGTATATCGCGCCGATCGGGCAACTCCGTGTGATGCTGTCGCTTTGCCCGATGGTCGTCCCTTGTGGCTAAAGCGGGAAGACACGGCCCGGGTCCATAGCTACAAATGGCGCGGCGCGTTCAACAAATTGGCTTGTTTGATCGAGCAAGGTTTCCAAGGGACCGTTGTGGCGGCGTCGGCGGGAAACCATGCCCAAGGAGTCGCTCTCGCTGCTCAGAAAATGGCCGTGCCGGCGGTGATCTACATGCCACGTACGACACCCTTGCTGAAACAAGAAGCCGTGCGGCGACTGGGGCGTGATTGGGTGGAAGTGCGTCTGGTGGGGGATCGCTACGATCAAGCTGCTCAAGCCGCTCGGCAATGGGTGACGACCCATGACTGTGCCTATTTGCATCCCTTTGATGATCTGCAAGTGATTGCCGGTCAAGCGACGATCGCTACCGAATTGGACGAACAGATTTCGCCGGACTTGGTGTTGTTGGAAATCGGTGGCGGAGGAATGGCGGCGGGAGTCGCGTCCGTGGTTCGCCGGCGATTTCCCTCCGCGAAGATCGTGGGGGTCGAAGTCATCGGGCAGAATAGTATGCAAATGTCCTTGCAAGCAGGCCACCCAATCACACTGCCTCAAGTAACGAGATTCTGTGATGGCACGGCGGTCGCAACACCGGGGCAATTGACCTTCGCCTTGTGTCGAGAACTACTCGACGACGTGTGGGTCGTCGATGAACGCCAAGTTTGCACGGCAATTGAATGGCTTTGGAACGAGACCCGGGTGGTTGTCGAGCCATCTGCGGGGATTGGCGTCGCTGCCGCGTTGGCAACCGATCGACACCCGAGTTTCCTCGATGAGACGATTCGGGCCGCATACACGGCATTGGGGCTCCCGGACGACGCCTGCTTGTTGACGGTCCTGTCCGGAGCCAATGTGGACTTCTTGACCTTGCCTTTGATCGCGCGAAAAGGTCGGCTATCGCCGAAAGAGCGTCGCTATTATTGCTTCGAAATCCCAGAACGCAGCGGGACCTTGATTGGGCTGCTCGACCAGTTTTTGTCCGACATCAACATCATCGATTTTCAATACGGCAAGACAGATCCGCGGCGGGCCTTTCCGGTGATTGGCGTGGAGGCATTTCCCGACGAATTGTCGAAGTTGGAAGCCAAGTTGTCACGTTCACCGTTGCATTTTAACTCGGTGACCAATGCCACCTCCGTCGAATACCGTGTTGTACCTTTTCAACCTTCCTTGGCCAATTTGCCAATTTTTGCCACGGTCGAATTCCCGGACCGCCCGGGTGCATTGTCGGAATTTATGCGCCAGATCGTGGGGCTGACCAATGTGTGCTATTTCAACTACACCGAAACTGGTCAAAGCATCGAACAAGCTCTGATGGGCTTCGAGTTCCAAGATGGAACGCAACGTGATGCCTTCACGGAGGCAGTTGCCAAACTGGGAGTCAGTTTTCAAACGATTCCAAGCAATACCATTGCCGGGCTGTCGGTCACGGAGTAACGTCGGTTCGCTTCCAAAAGAACAGCATGGCAGCCGTGGCGAGCCAGACAGCCCACAGCGACACGTTAAAAATGACGCCGGTTGCCGTAAACAACCAGTGATGCGAGAAATCGACAAGGGATTGCGCGAACGGCGATCGTTCCAACGGTGGAATTTCGTTTAGTGCATACAACGCTCGAGATTTTAAATTCGCTCCCTGAAGAAATAGGGAGATGAACGTCAACATCCCAATCGAATACAACAAAAAAACCGTCCAGCGCAACAAGTACCGAGTCGCACTAAGGAAATAGTGCGTGGCCACAATCACTGCAAAACTAATCGTTAGCACATGACCGTAGAGTCCCGCGTATTGCGCATTGACCTCTTGGATGATGGACGTCAACTCGAATTCTGTCATGTCGGTTCATCTCCCATGACGACAACAGCCCGAGCAGCTTTGTTCGTCAGACGCTAACCCGATTCGATCTATCCCGTGCTTCGACTATTGGTTGGGCAATTGCGACGGCGGTAAGCCGCCCGGCAATTGAAATCCAGGAGGTGCACCGGGAGGCAAACCCAAGGGATTCGTCGCGTCGATATCTTTCGGTTTGATGACCTCCTTGCGCGTCAATCGCAGCCGATCCAAATCACTGGACGGGACCAAGTAGTACCAGTCCGCAAATCGTTCACTCAAGCGTTTGGCCTTCTCCGCAGCGTTTTTGGTGCGAGATTCGAACTCCTTAACGTCCAATTCGTATTGGAGTTTTTGCGCCGCAAAAGCCTGCTTTTGCTTTTCGAATTCAGCGTCCAACGCCTTCTGCATGTCTTCACGCGAAAGTCCTTGACCCGGGGCTGCCGGCGGATTCGTGGCATCCTGAGTTGCCTCCGTCGATGGAATCGATTCACCTTGAACCTGGGGAGCGGTGCCTTCGGTCGGCGGCGTTTGCTCTTGGGCTGGTGGTGTTTGCTCTTGAGTTGGAGGTGTTTGCTCTTGAGTTGGAGGTGTTTGCTCTTGAGTTGGTGGTGTTTGCTCTTGAGTTGGTGGTGTTTGCTCTTGAGTGGGCGGTGTTTCCTGCTGCGTTGGAGTTGCCGGATCTTGTTGGGAGAACGCGGCTAACTTGACGGGTACGCCTGCTTCCACCTGTGATTGTACGGTACCGTTATCGACGGACTCTGCTTCACCGCCGCCTGTGGATTGTTCGTCGGTGGACTGTCCGTTTTCGCTTTGTTCGCTTTGTTCCCCGGTTGCCTCTGCCGGAGGGTTCGTGGCGTCATTGCCCGGTTCTCCGACTCCGTCGGGCAAAACCATTCGTTCCGGTTCCTGCGGAGCGACGGGGCGATCGGACATAAGCTCTGGGCGATGTTCGACTCGGACCAGCAAGAAACGTGCGGTCGGTTGCTCGGCCGGATTCGGCTTGTCGGCCGGAGGGTTATCTTTCGGATCTTCCGCTTTAGCCGGATCTTCTTCCTTGGCCGCGTCGGTTTCCGATTCGGGTTTGGCATCGGCCGTACCAATTTCGATGGATTCTTCCGAACCAACAACTTGGCTCCCAAAGTAGAGGGTGTAAACCAATCCGTCTTTGGTGGTGGTCGAAAGTTGCCCGTGTTCGGACACTAGTTTGATTTGGTTGCTCTCTGGGTCTTGCGATAAGCCGAATCCGCGGCTGAGGAGATCGTCTTGTAGTTCGTCGAGAATCGCTTGTTGTGCGGGGATATCGTTCGCCACTTCGGCAGGAAATTGGAATTCCAGATTACCGTCTAACACGCTTCGGCCTTGATACTTGTGGCGTGGGCGAACACCCATCAATTTGACGGCTTCAATCGTTTGGATCAACGGATTGACTGCCTCAGCATTCATCATCTCCAATTCTTGATTGAGGTCTGGAAGTGTCCATTCGGCAAAGTCATCAGCCTTTTGCAACTTCAACTCTTCGCCTGGGACTCGAACGCGCCGAACTTCGATCCCTTGGTTGGTCATGACTTGGCGAGCTTCCAAGCGTGAGTTGTCGACGTTCACTTGCCGCATCTCCGCCGCGCTCAACTCCAACAGTTCTGTGTCAATCCAGTCCGCGAATTTGGTCGAAATGTCCAAATCCAACTTCGCGGTATAGGTGTCTTTCTCGGAGGGCACCCGAACGTAAAACATCCGCTCCTCGGGTTCTTCAAGCCCCAACAAAGAGTCGTTTCCCGTAGTCTTCTTTTCGACCTGTTTGCCCACAATGAGTTCAAAAACGGGTTCACCGTTGCTGTCGATGAAGCGGAGTAGTTTCCCGGCGTTTTCTGGGTCGGCTTTACCTTCCTCGGAGGTTGGGTCAAGTGTGCCTAACAGGGCCTGTGCACCTTTTTCGCTGGAGGCCAATGTGCGACGTTCCAATCCGATCAATTCGGAAGTTGTACGACTCAATCGTTCGACCGCTTCGGCGGGGTAATCGTAGTGACTGGGAATCGTCCATAACCCATTCGTTTTTCGAACCGAGAAACTCAGCGCTTTGCCCGATTTGTCTACGGCCGCTAATTCCATTTGCGATACTTGGCCGGTTTCAAACATCTCGAAGAACGCTTGTCCAACCTTGACGAAGGCGTCGGGGATACTTGGCTGCGTCAACCGATACACGAGCCATGTCAAACCGATCATCACAATGGCGACTGTAGCTGCCAGAGCGCTTTTGGTTACTTCTGCTTGAGGGTTTCGTTTCATGTTGCCAACCTGCGATCGCTAACGTTTTGGAACAAAGTAGATTGCCGATGAAATGTCTGTGGGTCTTTGTCGATCAAGACTTGCGCCGGGCATTGGCTTGGTTCGTCAGGCGAACCAAAATGACCGAAATCCCGATCGCCAATGCAGGAAGCGGTGGAAGTAAGACGGCAAAGAATCGAGTCCAATGTTCTTGCGAAGAGATGACTTTCTTCTCATTGACCTCGAGACTCTTGATTTCTTGGCGGAAGGCCTTTTCAAGTTTTTCCACGTCTCGATTGACCTGTTTTTGCTCTTCGGAAGCTGCCGTGGCGGCCAATTGCAGGCGTTGCACAAACGACAAATCTTGATTCTCTTCCAAAGCCTTGGTTTTTTCATCCAACTTGGCTTGAGCTTCTTGCAGTTTGGTCTCCAGTTCGGTCTCCAGTACCGCCTGTCGCGCTTCACGTTGCTGCCGAGCTTGAATGCGAACTTCCTCGATCTTTTCTAGCGGACGTGGCTTCGGACGGCGACCGCGGATGGCAATAAATGACTCCCCCTGTTTTTCCGTAAGGCTTTCAATGGCATTCTGCAGCAAGATCAAGTTGTCCAACCCTGTCTTGGTATTGTCCGCACATTCATATGCCAAGTCCGAGACAAAGTCCGTATCGCAGATGAAGATTACTCGGCGCGGTTCCGACTCGGTCCCATTGATTTTTGCTGCGACCACCGAGGCACCGGTTCCAGGAACGCCGGACGCGTTCTGCTTGAAGATTCGTTCCGGCAAGCCTGAATAAGGATTCATCTGATCCGACTTTTCTTCCACCCGTCGGCCCAACTGTCGATCAAATCGACGCGAAACGAGTTGCAAATTTTCAGAGTACTGATCGTAATCCCAGGAACTTCCCAGCGAGTCGGTGCTGACCAATGGTTCGAACTGAAACTTCTTAGCCGGATTTTGAGCCAGAGTCCCGCAATACATGAACAACAGCTCGCGCAAGCCGCCACTCACGGGAATATTCGGATTGAAGTTGGTATGTTGGCTCGAGTTGCGGAAGAACACCAACGCCCGTTTCCGATCGCCATAACCTTCGGGCCACGCGCTTGAGGTCTCCATCATTGGTATTTCCAAAAGCGGAAAATCAAACGCAGCGGGTTCACTGGCGGTGTTCGAGACGATCGTTGTCGGGTTCCAAGTGATCCCCAGCGTCTCCGTAAGGCTATTCAACGGGAGTTCTCTGACGGTCACATTGTCGATCGTCCCGGTGAACTCGGTTCCTTTGCTTTGGAAGGATATTCCGGTTCCTGGACCAGCAACGATTTCCTCCTGATAACTTCCCGTCGCTTCTCGGACGATGCCCTCGGTTCCACCAACACTGACGCAGACGCCACCGGATGTGGCAGTTACTTGGTAGCTTACGAGATAGGTCGTTCCCTCAGTAACCTTGGTCGAACTAGTCAAAGCTCCCGAGACTCCGACCGGGACCGATGTGGCAACGGCGACGCCACCATCCACCTTCCATCCCGATCCGATTGTCCAGCTGCTCTCCGAATCAAATCCACCGTTTCGAACCAACTGTCCGTCGACGTTTGCTTTGGGATTCTGGAACGCATTCAGGGCACTGAAGTTCGCTTGGGGTGATATTCGATCTTGGCCTGGCGAGCGAAAAACGCCAATTTGCCCCATGGAGACGTAGGTCGGCCAATAGAAAGGAACCGGGTCGTCCAACAGCAAAACTGGCTTACCAAACTTGATGTACTCGATCAGGCTCTTCAGCGTTGTTTCGTCCAGACTCGAGACTCCGGCCACCAACATGACATCCGGCAACTTCGATTCCTTGATTGCTTCGAGTCGCTCTTTCGCAAGCGGCCGATATGTCAACCCGCGAGTCACCGCGACCGATTCGGTCGTCTCCGCCATCAAGACGTCTGTGTAGTCCTTTAGCAAGCTCGAGTTGACGCGGCGGATCTTGTAAAATTTCTCGAGTTCTTTTTTGGTGCGGCCAAAGCCCAGGTCAACAATTTGACCTTGAATCTCCAGGCCGGCAAAGTGCAAGTCGGTGTCCAACACCCCCAGCGTCAATCGATTGTCCTTTTTGGATAACATCGAAATCGCTCGAGTAATTTCATACTCGATGGAATCCCGGCCGGTGAACTTCGGCAGCACGGATTCTCCGTTGGCGGTTCGCACAATGGCCCCCAGGAAAATCTCTTGCTGGACACTCTTGCCGCCGACAACCGTTTGGCTGCTGATGGGCTCGATACCCAACTCTTCGGCTCGCGTCGCTTCATCACTGGTCGAATCGGGGACCGAGACTTTTTGGAGCACAACACGGCCGCCACCCAGTCGTTCGTATTGCGAGAGGAGCGTTTCCAACAACTTCTTCGTGGGTACAAAATCCGCTGGCACTTCCGCGCTGATATACGCTTCGATGGTGACCTGTCCGGCCGACTCTTCCACGTTCTTGATGGACGTCAAGGTCATCTCGTCTAGTGTGTATAGTCGTTCACTCGTTAGATCCAAGTAGGCCGGAAAGCGACCGCTGAGTCGTTCCAGCATAAAGAACCCGGCAACGACTGACGCGAGAAACGCCACCGATCGAACGGCAAAATTCAGCGACATGAACGGCTTGCCCATACGAGCCCAGAATCGTTGCGAGATCACCACATGATTCAGATACAAGAATAATGCGATCAAACCGCCAAAGTAAAATAGGCCCGTAAACGTGACGATACCGTTGGCGTATTGGTTCAATTGCGTTTGAATCGTCAATAAATCCAAGTACGGTACACCTTGCAAGAAGTAGTTGCTGAGGACCGGAACGGAGCAAAACAACATCCCAAGTACAAACGCGACGGCTGAATCTCGGGTCAAGGAGGAGGCGAACAGCCCCATACTTAACAGCGCCAGTCCGGACAGGAGGTAGCCGTAGTAGGTGCTGACGGTAACACTCCAATCCGGTTGCCCCAACATGGCCAATGGGATCAACTGCGTCACCGAAAACGATAGAGCAACCACATAAACCGCACTGACTGCTAAATACTTACCGAGCAATATCTCCCAAGTACTGGCCGGCAACGTGAACAATAACACGTCCGTACCGGACTTGTGTTCCTCGGCCCAGGCTCCCATGGTGATCGCTGGGACCAAAAACAGTAACAGCCACGAATAAACACGACTTAACTCGTCCAGCGAAGCGTAATTGTTGGCGAAGAAGGATTGGCTAAACGTCAACAGTGCACAGATCGTCACAAAGGCAACGATGATCAAGTAACCCAAGACGCCCGAAAAATAGGATTTGACGTTTCGCCAAAAAATCCAACCAATAACCGATGGTCGTAGCATGATGTTCTTATACTCCTGCAAATCCGGTCAAGGAATGGAAACTCCGTTCGAGCTGCTGTGCTGCGCCCATCTCCGAAAGCGGACCATCAAACACAATCCGGCCCTCATTGATCAAGATGACTCGAGAGCAAATCGCTTCCACTTCCTGTAGGACGTGGGTCGACAACAGCACCGTCTTGGTCCGACCCAAATCTGCGATTAGACGACGCACACCGACCAATTGATTGGGATCCAAACCGCTAGTCGGTTCGTCGAGGATCAGAATGTCGGGATCATGAATCAATGCCTGAGCCATGCCGACCCGCTGCCGGAACCCACGTGACAGTTGCCGGATCGCTTTGTGCCAAACTTCCGCCAGATCACACTTGTCGGACACATAGTCCAGGCGATCTCGCAACCGAGCCCCGGACAAACCGCGGACTCGCCCAAAATAATTCAAACTACCCGCTGGCGTCATTTCGTCGTACAAGGGTCCGTTTTCGGGCAAGTACCCAATGCGCCGCGCGGCACCAATCCGATCATTTTCCAAATCCTGCCCGCCGATGAGAATGTCGCCTGAAGTCGGAGCCAGATAGCCCGTGATGATCTTCATGGTGGTTGACTTGCCCGCTCCATTGGGGCCCAAAAAACCACAAACTTGGCTGCGGGGCACCTGGAACGATACGTCGCGAACCGCCGCGAATCCGCCATAATACATATTGAGGTTTCGAACTTCGATCATCCAATCCTGCGGTGATCGGTCCGGTTCGGGCTTGGAACCGGCAGACGATTTTTGCTTGCTCATCCATTCCTCGCTGTCAAACATTTCATGGCGAAAACACCACCCGAATAGACGACGAATTCGTGCCAATCCTGGGGCGACGCCTGACTTGGCTTACGATTATCAATTTGTCCGGCCCTTGTTCAAGCCGACGTTTTACCGATCACGGTCAACTCTGAGAACCCGTCGCACGATTATATTCGATACGGATCGTCAAATCGTAGTCGAACAAGTACTCGGCCACTACCTGCATCGAAGGCTGCATTGATAGCAGAGCTCGCCAGAGCGAAGTGGCTGTCCCCACCGACCCAAGAACATGCAAGCTTGTAGCAACTTGGATCGTTGAGCGACCACGGCGAGTCGACGTTGTGCCCTAGACGGGGCTGAGTCGGGGCTGACTCCCGTTAGGACAAACCGTAGTTGCCAATTTAAGAAATCTCTTGCACCCCTGTCTGCGGATCGGGACCAGTCCCGGAAGGACACCGGCCAAACGAGTTGTCGTGCGAGGTGCTGTCCCACCGTTTGGGGCCGTTGATCTTGAGGGGCCTTGGATTGCGGTCGATTCAATTCAAGACGACAATTGAGCCACACCTTCCCCCCACCCGCTGACGGACCTTTGCCCATGCCGCGATCACAAATGCTTGCCCTTGCCCTGCTTATGATCGGAATATCCGTGGGGGCTCCTCTCACGACCGCGGATGTTGGCGTGGGCGCTCGACCCGGCGCAGGCGCGGAGATGCTACTCGATGGGTCCCGCGAGATGCTCGATGAGAAATGGACTTATTGGGAAGGCCCGGGTTTCCGGTCCGCGCTGCCGATCAAGTGGAAGATTGTGGAAGATCCGGTGGATGGTGGAACCGCGGTGATGACGGATGATCCGGCGGCGGCCGGTGGTCGGTTTGGGGCCGCCGATATCGTGACCAAAAGGGCCTATCGTGATTTTCGCTTGCATGTCGAGTTTTTGATCATGAATCCCGGCGGCAATAGCGGCGTCTATCTCCAGAATCGCCACGAGATTCAAGTCTTGGACGGCGACAACACATCGCACGGTATGGGGGCGATTATCAACGAAAGTGAATCGCCGTATGTCGCTTACAATGGACTCGGTCGTTGGAACTCGTACGACGTCGTGTTCCGAGCGGCGCGGTTCAAAGACGGTGTCCGGGTGGAGAAGGCGCGCGCCACCGTTTATTTCAACGGCCAAAAAGTCCACTCCGATTTCGAAATCAATCAAGTTTGGGGCGGCCCAAATTCTGGGATCGATGGCGGTAATGATGGCGGAAAAGGGATCTCCGATACTCCCGGTGGAATCAAGTTGCAGTGTGAAGGCCACGACGTTCGTTACCGCAATACATGGATTCGAGAACTGGACTTGAAGGACCCCGAGACAGATTTCAACGAGCCCTTGGCTGTCGAATCGAAACTGCCTGCTACCGAAAAAGTTATCCCCTTGTTCAATGGGAAGGATCTTTCTGGCTGGAATGGTGACCCACAACGTTGGTCGGCGGTCAACGGGATGATCCGCGGTGCAAATAACGGCCCGGTCGCGAGTAGCACCTACCTATTTACGGACAAGAAGTATCGCGAGTTCCGGTTGCTGTTGGAAGTAAAGCAGACCATGAGCGAAAGGCACTCGACCATGCACTCCGCGGTGGCCGTGTTAGGTGAAAGGTTTACGGATGTCGGCGACAACCCATTTGGTTTCCGTGGTCCGTTGTTGATGTTCTGCCATGACTGGGGGATCTGGGATGCTCATCGGCGCAATCGGGTCGTGCCCGCCGGGGATGGGTCACAAGTTGAACTCCAAGGTCAATGGAACCAGATCGAGGTGCTTGTACGCGGGGATCGGATCCGTTTTGCGGCCAACGGTCGCGAGATTTTTGACTTTACAGACCAGCCGGAAATGCTCCAATCTAGCCCCATCGGCTTGCAACTCCACAGCAATGATCGCCCGCAAGAATACCACTTCCGTAGCCTCCTCCTGACGGAAAATCCTGGTGAGGAACTCGTCACGGTTTCGGAGAAGTAATCTGATGGCCAAGGCTCGTTCGACACCCACCAGCGCCAAACCTGAAAAAGAAAAATTCAGTCTCAAGGATCATCTGTTCAATCGCGAGCGAATCGTTTATTTGGCAGGCTTATTCCAGCAGGCCGATGAACAGTTTGACGCTGCCGGGTTTGTACGCCAAACCATGAAGTCGCTGAGTTCGCTGGAACTGAAACAACGTATCAAGCACATCGCAACGACCTTGGAGGATTACTTGCCGCGTGACTTTCGCAAGGCGGCTGTCCAGATCATCGCCGCGTTGCCGCCTCCGCTTGATCCGCAACTCACGGATGACGACTTCGGTGATTTTATCTTCGCTCCGTTGGGAGAATTTGTCGTTCGCAACGGACTGGAGGCGAAACACCTGAAACTATCGTTGCGTACGTTGAAGCAATTGACCATGCGATTTTCGATGGAAGATGCCATTCGCTATTTCCTGAATGAGTTTCCTGAGGAGACCATGGATGAATTACGTTCTTGGGCCGTGGACAAGAACTATCACGTGAGACGATTGGCAAGCGAAGGCACTCGACCTAGTTTGCCATGGTCGGCGAAGTTGTCCCTGGATGTTGGCGTGCCGCTGCCGCTGCTGGATCTCCTGCATGCCGACCCAACTCGTTACGTAACTCGTTCGGTGGCGAATCATTTGAACGATGTTTCAAAACGTCATCCGGAACGCGTGCTGGAGTTGTTGCAGCGATGGCGTACGGCAAGTTCGCAAGATCCATCGGAATTGGATTGGATCAGTCGGCATGCGTTGCGAACTTTGGTCAAGCAAGGACATGCGCCGGCACTAGAATTCTTGGGCTTTTCGCAACTTCCGCCGATTGTCGTCGATCGGTTTCAGTTGTCGACTCCCACGGTTTACGCCGGAGAGGCCGTCGAATTCACGGTGGAACTCAAGGCAAAACGCGATACTCGGTTGGTACTAGATTATGTAATGGATGCAGCCAAGGCAGGCGGACGCCGGTCTCAGAAAGTCTTCAAGCTAAGGCAATTGGATTTGGGCGCGGGGCAATCCGCGACCGTCACCAAACGCCACGTTCTGCGTGCGGATGCGACGACTTACCGGCTCTATTCGGGAACGCACCATATCACGCTGCAGATCAATGGCCAGTCGTTCGGAACAGCAAGCTTCGAACTGGTAACTGCCGAGCTTTGATGGAAACCGTCGTTGTTGGAAGTCCTAGTCCTTTGTCAAATCCAAAACTTAAAGTCTGGTAGACGTATCAGGAGTCCATTGTGCGAAGCACCCAATGGACCGTAGCAGCATTGGCCTCCGGACACCTTTACCAGACGCAACCCTGAAATTTGACTTTGACAAAACACTAGGCAGGATCTGGAAAAAACATGAGCAAGAACCATCGTCGCAAAAATCTCCGATATAGCCAGCGTCGTCGTGTGCCGCCCGGAACAGAACCTGGAACACTGACGTCGGATCCATCGTTGCCTGTACCGGAATTGACTCAGCTCATTTTCAGTCGTACCGCGATTCGCGAGGCGGCACCTTCCAGTCCCGCTCAGTTGCAGTCGCTACACGAC
>JAEUIP010000620.1 GCA_016795075.1 Planctomycetaceae bacterium
CCGACGTCGTCCCCGTAGCTGAAGCCGCCGGGAATGCAGATCATCTGGAATCCGGACAGGAGACCCGGCTCTTCCAGCAGGCGGAACAGGTGCACCCGCTCCGGCTCGCCGCCGGCGAGTCGCAGAGCGTGCTCGGTTTCCACATCGCAGTTCGTGCCGGGGGCACGCAGCACACAAATCCGTGCGGCAGCCATGAGGGACAGGGGACGATTCCAGCGGGGACAGTGGTCCAGCGCGAACATCCGCGCCGCTGGATTCTAGAGAGACGCCGACCCCCGGTGAAGCGCGACGTCAAGAAGCAAAATTGAACAGGAGGTAACGGAGGAAACAGAGAAGGATTAGCGATTGGCTCCAGGGAGGATGAGCCTGGAGACGCCGTCGACGAACTTGTCCTGGTGATAGTTGAGGATCAGGCCGAGTGGGGCGTCCAGCAACCGCATGTACGAAAGCAGCGGCGCCTTGTGAATCGGAAGAACTCCCTGGTCAGCCTTGAGTGCGACCAACAGGCAGTCGTCGACGAGAACATCGTACCGCAGCGGCTCTTCGCG
>JAEUIP010000621.1 GCA_016795075.1 Planctomycetaceae bacterium
ATGCTATCGTGGTCGTCGCACGATTCGCCAACGTCAAGTAACAGATTTCCGAGGTACTGCTGCCAATTGTAGAACCGAGTAACGACAGCAGGTTCTTCGATCGAAAGGTACAGGAGCTGATTCACGTTTGGATCGTCAAAAAGTACCAAGTCAAAGTTGCCGTTGTCGAGAATGGGGACAATTCGGTCTTGGGTGTAGTGGAATTGTGTGTCCGGTGCTAGGAAGAATTCTTCCGGTGGACCAAAATAGATGTCAAGATGTTCTGAGAGCTGCTTTAAACGATAGGAGTCCAGAAAGACCGGAGCCGGCCTCCATCGTGCTAATGCATCGAACGCGTGTTCTCGACTAAATGGCATCGGGGGTGACTCGATTCGACGAACGGGAAAGGTCAACCGGTGCGAGGGCTTGGTTTTGGGGTACGGGACACGGTAATTCGAGCACTCGATTGCACTGGTTGGTTTTTCCAATTGCGTGGGATCGAATGTTGAATCTTTGCGAGCATACTCCGTACACCTGGGTGACAGCTCGGCAGAACCCTGGTCACATT
>JAEUIP010000622.1 GCA_016795075.1 Planctomycetaceae bacterium
CGCTACGCTTCGATGCGGACATCAACACCCCGGCGGTGCTGTTTCAATCCTCGCCCGGCGCTGGGGCCGGGCGCTACACTGGGGGGCGCCGTCATAGCGCAGCGCCTGCAGGTTTCAATCCTCGCCCGGCGCTGGGGCCGGGCGCTACGCGCGCGGCATGCGCACATACGGCGTGTCGCTGACGGTTTCAATCCTCGCCCGGCGCTGGGGCCGGGCGCTACCTTTTCGAGCGGATTGAGGACCACTGCTCCACGCTGTTTCAATCCTCGCCCGGCGCTGGGGCCGGGCGCTACGCTGGATAGTATGGCGGCCCAGCGCGCCGCGGCAGTTTCAATCCTCGCCCGGCGCTGGGGCCGGGCGCTACTTTGGCTAGGAGCAGAGCATGGGCATTGCATTTTCGGTTTCAATCCTCGCCCGGCGCTGGGGCCGGGCGCTACGACGAACTGCGCGGGCGCGGGTTCGCCATTTCGAGTTTCAATCCTCGCCCGGCGCTGGGGCCGGGCGCTACTCCGCACCCACGTAATCCTGGAGTAAGCCGGGCTGTGG
>JAEUIP010000623.1 GCA_016795075.1 Planctomycetaceae bacterium
TGCCGATATAGAAATCGACTTCGGCCCCTTCACTTCGGCCGATCCAGTTCCGCTGCAAGGCCTTGATCGATTCCGACCAGTTCACCTCGTCGAGCTCGTCCTGCAGGCGATCGGCATAGGCCGTGATCCGCAGCATCCACTGTCTCAGGGGGATGCGCACAACAGGATGGCCTCCGCGCTCGCTGACTCCGCCGATCACTTCCTCGTTGGCAAGGACTGTCCCGAGGGCAGGGCACCAGTTGACAGGAGCTTCTGAGATGTAAGCCAGTCGTCGTTTGTCCTGATAACGTCGTACAGACTCCTCCCCTTGTGATTTGACCGACTCGGGAATCGGCAACTCACTGATCGGACGCCCCTTGCCGACTCGTTGTTTCCCGTTCCGGTCAGTCCATTCAAATTTCGAGTCATACCACGTCTCGAAGATTTTCAGGAAGATCCACTGTGTCCAGTGATAGTAATCCGGATCTGTCGTGGCGAGTTCCCGATCCCAGTCGTAACTGAAACCGAGCATTTTGCATTGAGCTCGGAACTTGTCGATGTTCTT
>JAEUIP010000624.1 GCA_016795075.1 Planctomycetaceae bacterium
GGGGAGTGCGGTTGTTTTCTTCAGCTATTACTACGTTTGAATCAATGGGACCTTTGACAAATGTCATTCGCCGCCGACCATCCTCGGTTTGTTCCAGGATTTCAGTCCCTGTGATATCTGCTGGCATCAAGTCGGGAGTGAATTGAATGCGACGAAAGTCTAGATGGAAAACTTGAGCTAGCGATCGAACAAGGAGAGTTTTGGCAAGTCCTGGTGCTCCGGTGATTAAGCAGTGGGCCCCTGAGAATAGACTGATCAGCAATTGCTCGATCACATCTTTTTGACCGATGATCGTTTTCTCAAGCTGTTTCTCGATCTGCTTTCGCCCTTCACGGATGCGCTGCACCAGTTCTTCTTGTTGATCGATAGTTGCCATGTTGTGCTTTCTTGAATGTTACGACAAAACGGGGCTACGAAGGAAAGAACGTATGCCGATCAATGCGTCATCGCATAGGTCACAATATTGATACCCATGGGGTATGCTTTTTTTACGGAGAACTCTTCAAAGTACCAACTGTTTTCTCCCTCCCTTTCCCACCCGTC
>JAEUIP010000625.1 GCA_016795075.1 Planctomycetaceae bacterium
TGAGTCGATGTTTATTTGACATTAACCATTTTATACTCTAATCGTCTTGTTTTGTGTCTATTTCCGTTTTGTAGGTTCGCTGGGGATGGTTGAGAGGGACTACTATTCCGTTCTTACTTCCGGAGCGATCGGGGCGCTCGCTCTACTATTCCGTTCTCACTTCCGGAGCGATCGGGGCGCTCGCTCTACTATTCTGGAGCCCTGCCCGGAGGGGATGGAGCGGGGACAGACACGAATTGATACGCGAAGCGTGTGGGTGTGGGGACAGACACGTGTTGTCGGTTCGCCGAGTACGGTTACGTGGGATGACGATTCCGTTCTTACTTCCGGAGCGATCGGGGCGCTCGCTCTACTATTCCGTTCCCACTTCCGGAGCGATTAGGGCGCTCGCTTTACTATTCCGTGGTCCTGCCGATGGGAAAGTCGACATCCCGCGCAGGTCCGGAGACACCGAGAACCATAGCCCTCAACCGGCGAATCAGATAAAATCGATCGCCAAAGCCCACAAGTAGCACCGGACACCTCCCTGAAGATTACATG
>JAEUIP010000626.1 GCA_016795075.1 Planctomycetaceae bacterium
CTTCTCCGCCAGGTCCAGCATCCGCAGCGTGGCCCGAGTCGCCTGATCGAGGCGGCTGCTCAGGCCGCGGGCACGCTCGGCGTAGCCGACCACCGAATTCCGGTGAAAGGCCGCTTGGCGCTCGAATCCTTCTCCTGCATTCAGCCAGTACCCGGACAGGTCCGTGGTGAACACGCGCATGCCCTCCACCGGCCCGACCGGATCGGTGTCGATCGACAGATAGTCGGCGATGATGGCCTCGTGTTCCCCACCCTCGGGCAGCACCGCCACGAACGGCTGCATGAGGCCGCGCAAGGCCTTGTAGGCCCGCACAAAGTCGTCCAGCGGCTCGCAAGCCGGGTCCGCGTCCTCGTCCAGCCAGCAGCGCTCTGCCGCGCCAACGGCCCCGTCCAGGTGCTGCGCCACCAGCGCCTCGAAGCGCTCGTGCTGCCCGCGGTACAGCCACACCACGGCCGTCAGGTCGGCCAGTTGCTCGGGGCTGAAGTCGTAGATCTTGCGCGTGACCTTGCGGTAGACCTGCCGCGCTTCGAGC
>JAEUIP010000627.1 GCA_016795075.1 Planctomycetaceae bacterium
AAAAATCCCTGTATCTGGTCGGCGTGCAGGTCCATGGTCATAATCCGGTTGGCGCCGGCGGCCTGCAGCAGGTTGGCGATGAGTTTGGCAGAAATGGGCACCCGGGGTTTGTCTTTGCGGTCTTGCCGCGCATATCCGAAATACGGGATTACGGCCGTGATGTACCCCGCCGAAGCGCGTTTGGCGGCATCCATCATCAGCAATAATTCCATCAGGTTGTCGGTGGGAGAGAAAGTAGATTGTATAAAAAAGATATACCCGCCTCTCACTGATTCATTGATCACCGGCTGCATTTCGCCATCGCTAAAGCGGTTTACATCGATGTCGCCCAAATTTTGACCGTAATGGTCTGCAATTTTTTCAGCCAGATAACGCGATGCGATACCTGAAAAGAGTTTCACCTCTAACATTGGAGTAGCCATAATTGTGAATAAATGGTCGATAAGGCAGGAAAGCCGCTTCCCTCCTCAAAGGTAAGAATATTTTGAATTTCGGATTGCGGAATTCGGATTGCGGAATTCGGATTGTTTCT
>JAEUIP010000628.1 GCA_016795075.1 Planctomycetaceae bacterium
GCCTTCGTCGGCCAACCGCAAATTCCCTTTGCCCAATTTCGCCTGCAACCGTTTGCTCAGTTCAAGCTCGATAGTGCGGAGCGGTTCGATGATTTCGGCTTTCAAACGTTGCGCCGTAGCTTGGTCATCGCCAAACTGACCATTGGCTAAGCGTGCGAGTTCCTGAATTGCTTTGTCCAATTCTTTCGTCAATTCGCCACCTTTGCCCTGCCGCGCGAGTTGTTGTTTCAGGTCTTGCATTTCGCGCATGCGCTCGCGGATTTCGGAACCGAGCTGACGATCTCCGCCCATCGGCATGCCGCCACTCTGCGCATTTTGTGGCATTCCGCTATAGGCATTTTGCGAACGCGGGCCGCCACCACCGCCACCTTGTTGTTGCCCACCTGGTTGTTGACCCTGTTGACCCTGTTGACCCTGTTGCCCTTGTTGCTGACCCTGTTGACCTTGCTGGCCTTGCTGTCCTTGTTGTCCTTGTTGCTGGCCCTGTTGACCGCGTTGACCTTGCTGCCCCTGTTGCCCCTGGCCCTGCTGT
>JAEUIP010000629.1 GCA_016795075.1 Planctomycetaceae bacterium
TGGGTGCGAACCGTTGGCTTCGGCCGAGGGGCGCGTGGTCGACATGGTGCGGGGAAACTCCACAGGCAGTAGGAAAACTCGCCGTGGGGTTTGCGTCGGCCCAACGAAAAAGCCGCACCAAACGCGCTCGAAGTTTCGAGCGGCACGTGCGGCTTCGCTGGTTCGGAGCTGGACTGCCAGGGGAAAAGGACTTCCCGCGGGCAATGGCACTTTAGCAGTGAAGGCTGCAAGCGGCCGCAAATCCCATCTCTCGGGAATTCTAGTTCATTGCGGATAGGCCCGCAAGACACGGAGTTTGCGCGGCTGAGCGGTTTCGGACCCGTTTCTGAGGCGAGCGTCTGTTCCCCATGCGTGGAATCGGCCAGCTTACGTGGGCCGCTCGCCCCACATGTTGCGCGCAAGACCCGTCCCTCAATCACTAATCACGGTTCCGGCGAGCGGCCGGCGTGAGCCGGCTGACGGACCCGCGGACGCCCGGCTCCGTCCCCTCGGGCCGCTCCCCCAGGGGAAATCCACGGCGGAGTATCTGGCT
>JAEUIP010000062.1 GCA_016795075.1 Planctomycetaceae bacterium
TATGCGAGAACGAATTGATCCCCCACGTCACATGCCAAGTGAACACCGTTCGCATGACCACACCCCAAACAGCAAATTGAGCGGTGGTTTGCAATGTTCCAGCCAAGGTCCCTGTCCAAAGCCATCCCACCAAAGCCCCGATGCCGACGATTGCCAGCGCATGGTAAACATAGACCAACACCCAGTTGATCCCGCGTTGGAGCCAGAAGTAATAGGGATCGCGCATGACGTCCCGGGCGTATTTGTCATAGGCCGCCCCCGTACTTAACTCGCGATTGTCCACAAACAACCACCCCATGTGAGCCCAGTAGCAGCTCACCTTGGGAGTGTGGGGATCCGGGCGATGATCGCTATGTTGGTGATGAACTCGATGGACCAACACCCAACGGGCAGGCGAATCTTGAAAGCTACAAACTCCCAAAGTCGTCAACGTGTACTCTAACCACCGCGGGCATGTAAAGCCGCGATGGGTCAACAGCCGATGGTACCCCGCCCCGATTCCCATCGAAGTGAAGAAGTAGTTGCCAATCGGCAAAAATAGCAACCCCCACCATGAAAAGAAATACGGGATAAACGCGACCGGAATCAACAGATGCAAAGCAATGACCGGGACAACATATTCCCACATCACGCGACTTTTCTCATCGACCTTCTCCGGACGAGGCAGACGCCCGGACTTGGCATCGACAACCTCCGATTCAACGAGATTATCCAAGGAGTTATCGTACTCTCCCAGAACGTTTTTGCTGGATCTTTTCGTTGCGGTATTCATCAATACTCACGGAACTGATTGGTGATTCGTGGAACCGGTCGAATGCCAGCTCCCGTCGGTTTTCGCAGACTCGTTTCGAAGTGTTGCGATGGAGTTCGCACGGTTTCTTTCGAGGGCCACTTCCGTTAGAGTAAGCAGTTGGGACAAGATACCAGTTTGCCGGAATCCTGAACAGTCTGAACCCACCCGCATCTGGCGGCACCGACTCGACTGCGACAGAATGACTTCTTTGGAGAAAAACCGTGGACAAAACCAAACTCAATGAAGAACTTGTCGCCATCCACGAGGAGTTGGGCCAAGTATTGCGTCAGCCGGAAATACTGGATGGCCCGATGCTCCAGTCATTACGGTTGGTCGCGGAAGATATCGAACGCGTTTTGAACGCCCAAAAAAAGAACTCCGAGTCTGGGGCGATTCACGAGTCAACCAAGGCCGAAGCATCGCCCAGCGAACCCGCTAAAGAAGAACTTCCACGTACGTTGGAGGCATTGGCAGAACAGTTTAGCGTGGACCACCCGGAAACGGCCGCCCTTCTAAGTCGGATGGGGTATCTGCTAAGCAATCTCGGAATCTGAGCGAGCGACTGGTATTGCGACCGGCTGGCGAGTGAACGATATTGATAGCGACCTTTTTCTGCGCCAACAAAGGACTCGGAAAAGGCCGCGAGCGATTAGGCCAATTTTTTTGGACCATGCTCGACGTTTCCCACCTCCGTATTTCCCCACCTTCGATAAGGTAATCATGCATGACCGAGAAATCACGAACCACGACGGGCCGAACAGATTCTTCGAGCAATCGGCGACAATTCTTGGCGAGCTCTGCCGTTGCGGGGACGGGGATTTGGTTGGGTGGTAGTCAGGCCGCGAGCGTTCCGATGGTGCATCGGTCCGGGAACGACATTCTTAAAGTGGCGTTGATCGGTTGCGGCGGTCGCGGAACCGGAGCTGCCCACGATGCCATCAACGCGGACTCGTTCACGCAGATCACGGTTTTGGCCGATTTGTTTCCCGATCGAATTCCCAGTTGCTTGGAATCGCTGGAAAAAGCGTTTCCGGACCGCGTGAAGGTTCCCGAAGAAAATCGCTTCACGGGATTGGATGCGTACAAGAAAGTCATGGAATCGGATGTCGATGTCGTGCTGTTGTGCACGACGCCCCATTTCCGGCCGCAGCACCTGGAAGCGGCTATTGCAGCCGGCAAGCATGTCTTTTGCGAAAAGCCCGTCGCGGTTGACGTGCCCGGCGTGCATCGAGTATTGGCGGCCTGTCGCGAGGCGAAGGAGAAATCTTTGGCGGTTGTGTCCGGGTTGTGTTGGCGTTACGACTCCAAGGTCCGAGAAGTCATTCAACGAATTCAGGACGGCGCGATTGGCGACATCATCGCCATTCAAGAAAACTATTTGACCGGTACGTTATGGCATCGCGGGCGACAACCGGAATGGTCGGAAATGGAATACCAATTGCAAAATTGGTTGTATTTTACGTGGTTGTCGGGCGACCATATTGCCGAACAACACATCCACAGTTTGGACAAGGCCTTGTGGCTCAACAACGACGAAGTTCCCTTGAAATGTACGGGCATGGGCGGACGCCAAGTTCGCACGGAAGAGAAGTGGGGTAATGTCTACGATCACTTTGCTTGTTGTTACGAATGGGAAAATGGCGTCAAGGCATTTACGTTTACTCGACAAATGGCTGGGTGTTTCAACGATGTCGACGACTATATCTTGGGAAGTAAAGGCAACGCTCAAATTTTGCGCGGGGTGATCAATTCGCCTGGCGAAAACTGGCGATATCGCGGGCGGACCCCCAGCATGTACGTGCAAGAGCACGAAGCTCTGTACAAGAGCATCCGGGAGGGAAATCCCATCAACGATGGTGTCTACATGAGCCACTCGACGTTGATGGCGATCATGGGACGCGAGGCCTGTTACACCGGTCAAGAAATCACGCGTGATGCTTTGCTGGCGGATACGACGGTCCTTGGTCCAACGTCCTACGAGTTCGGTGACGTAGATCCTGGTCTGATTGCCATGCCAGGCGCACCGGGCAAAAAGGTAGGAACCTAACGGGATGAGTATCTCGGTGCGTTGGGCGGTTTCCGGCCCTGACTTTGAGAGTTTCCTCAATCGCCATCGCCATCAATTGGCGGTGGTCCATTTTTGGGCCGACTGGAATCCCGTCGACCCAGGAATGTTTGAAGTCTTTGACGAAATCCACGAAGCGGTCGGCACGGAAGTCGCTTTGGCCCGAGTCCAGGTTGGACCGCCGGAGAATCAGGAACTTTGTCAATGGCTGGGAATTCTCCAAGTCCCAACCGTCATGTATATCTTTCGCAATCGCGTGATTGACTCGCGTGTCGGCTATTCCAAGAACCGGTTAGTGGGGCACGTGCAAATGCTGCTGAACCATTGCCGGTTCGCCGGTACCGAACCAGTCATGAACTTGCCACTGCCCCCCAATGAAGACACTGGCTATTCGGGCCCCAGCTTGTCGTCCCCAGGATTTGGATCGGTCAACGCCAGCCTGGGAATGCCAGGAGTTCGGACTGGTGGACAAATGCCAAGCGGATTGCCGCAGGAGCCGCAACGCCGGTTTGGGCTGGAGGTCGTTCCCCCAACCACCCCGGTCGTCGCCGAGCGCCAAAACAAATCGTGGCTATCTCGTTGGCTGAGTGTGGAATGAGCTTGAACGGAAACTATGTACCGCAAACCAAATTTTGTATATTTTGATTTGGGCAACGTGATCCTGCACTTCAGTCACGCCCGAATGTGTCAACAAATTGCTGTGTTGCTGAGTGCCGAGCCTGAAGAGACACGCAAGTTTCTCTTTTCACCGGAAATCTCTCTGCCTTACGAGCGAGGTCGACTGACAACCGATGAGCTGATCGCGAAACTCAATGAACGTTTTCAGGCACAACTTTCCGTCCCCCAAGCCAGACAGGCGCTTGGTGATATTTTTTGGCTCAACACGTCGATCATTCCCTTGATTGCGGGTTTGAAATCGGCTGGTTACGGAATCGGCATCCTTTCAAATACCTGTGACGCGCATTGGGAAGTTGCCCGCGAGAGATTCTCTATCCTGGACTCGATGTTCGATGTTCAGGTGTTGAGCTTTCGGGTGGATGCGACCAAACCAGATCAAGAAATCTACGACAAAGCGGCTGAAATTGCGGGTTGCTCGACGCGAGAACTTTTTTTCGTCGATGACCTGTTGGAAAATGTCGAAGGTGCGCGACAAGCGGGAGTGGATGCGGTGCTGTTTACGAACACGCAGTCGCTGGCGGACGACTTGCGCCGACGCCACTTATTGTTTCGCTACTAGTGCGTTTCGCTATTAGTGCCTTTCGCGACGACGCTTTGACCTAAGGGGGCTAATCCTTTGGAGGGCACGCAAGATCTCTGCTCTTCAAGGCTTGATTGGAGAGTTCAGCTCCCGACTTGAACCACCTCAAGTCGGCGCGATATCTTCGCCAGGGTTTGTTCGCTTTTCGGGCACTGCGCGGCAACCGGGTGGTCGATTTGCTCAAGATCGTTTTTTACCGAGAGTTAGGTTACGATTGATGACAAGTCTTTTCAACTCACCAGATCTAAACAACGCCCTGGATTGGTTGGGCACACAGCACGGGGCGATGCTGGAGTTGGTTCAGGATTTGTGCAATCAAAATTCGGGAACATTCCACGCGCAAGGGGTCGCTGCGGTTGTCGATCGCTTGCTCGATGAATTTAAGGGAGCCGGGAAATATCCACCTCTGGGTGATTGGGTAGAACAGCAGCCAACTCCGGCGGCCGAAATCCTCAATGACCAAGGGCACATCGACGCCTTTCCGCTGGGACCGACACTTCGTGCGGAAGCTCGCCCGAACGTCGCGCACCAAGTATTTCTGTGCATTCATACCGACACCGTCTATGATCTGGCACATCCGTTTCAAAAGTGCCAATTTCTGACTAACGGTCACCTGAATGGACCCGGGGTGATTGATGCAAAAGGCGGTTTGGTCGTCTTGCTGTTTGCCTTGCGTGCCTTCGAACGAACATCGCTGGCGTCACGACTGGGGTGGAAAGTCGTATTGAACCCTGACGAGGAAATCGGATCGCTGGGCAGTCATTCGATTCTCAAGTCTGTTGCTCAGCAATGTCGGTTTGGTCTACTTTTTGAACCCGTGATGCCGGACGGAGCCATGGTAAGCTCACGAAAAGGATCCGGGAATTTTACCCTGGTTTGCCGGGGTAAAAGTGCGCATGCGGGCCGCAACTTTGCTGCGGGACGGAATGCGATTGTCCACTTGGCACGTTGCGTGACCGAATTGGACGCGTTGAACCATACGGTGCCTGGTGATTCGACCGTGAATATTGGACGCTTGCATGGCGGTGGAGCAGTCAACGTCGTCCCTGATTTCGCGATGGCTCGAATCAATGTTCGTGGCGTTGACCCGGAACAAATCGACAGGATCATGGGACACATTCGTGATGTTGTCGCGCGCTTCAGTCGCGACGCCGACTATCAATTGAATTTGACAGGCCAGATCACCTCGCCACCCAAGGTGCTCGATGCTGCGAGTCGCCTGATCCAGGAACGAATTGAAGTAACGGGCCGTCATCTGGGCGTCCCGATCCACTGGAGGCCATCCGGAGGCGCCAGTGATGGGAACAAGCTCTCCGGGTGGGGCATCCCCAATATCGACACACTCGGACCGGTTGGGGACCATTTGCATTCGCCCGACGAGTACCTCGTTGTGGACAGTTTGGTTCAACGAGCGCGACTGGCGGCAGCCTTGTTGATGAGTTTTGCCACGGAGCCACTGGGAACGCAATAAATGCCGCGTTAACAATCGCTGGCAGATGGGCTTCCATCGGTTGAAGCACAAAATCGGTTGGTGAAATTCCCCTGTTGTTGTGTGAGCCGACGTATCGCCTTCCGCTCTATACCCCAACGCTTTGAAGCAATCTTCGCGGCGAAATGAGGCCCGCATGGGCCCGACCACAACCTCTGCCGGTTTGCGCGAGCCACCGGTTCACGTGGAATCTCGATCCGAAAAGGCCTGACCGGGCCGACACACCATCAAAGGGCTGCCATTCAGAAATGCTTGACGGCGTTGAGTAAACTGCTAAAGCCAGTACACCCGCGTTTGCGAGATTGGGAGGGTCGCCTCGTCCGACAGCTTTGGCGAAATCGACATCCGTTCGAGTCGCTGGAGTTTTCGATGAAAACTGGTATATTTGCCTACGGCGAATTTGACAGGTGTCGCGTTCTTTTGACGTATTGTTTGGCCCGATCGAAAAGGAGTTATCGTTGAGTCGCGAAGAAGTTCACCCCGAGCCGTGGTATAAAGATGGCCTACGGTTTTCGTGCTCCCAGTGCGGCGATTGTTGCACGGGCGGTGAAGGTTACATCTGGGTCAACCAAGCAGAAATGGAAGCCATCGCGAAACAGGTGGGCTTGGGCGACGACTTGGAGACGTTCAAGGCCAATTACACTCGGAAGGTAGGCATTCGCTATTCCCTAAAGGAGTTCTCGAATGGCGATTGTTACTTGTTCGATGGCAAGGCCCGAAAGTGTACCGTATACGACGCTCGCCCAAGGCAATGTCGGACCTGGCCGTTTTGGGATTCGAACTTGAAAAGTGAACAGGCGTGGGCGGAAACCTGCGAAGTGTGTCCGGGTAGCGGGCGCGGCAAGCTCTATTCTTTGGGGCAGATCGAAGAACAGCGGAAAGTGTTTCACGTGTAGGTGAGGGTTCCATGGAAGACGATGAAGCGAGTTCACAAGCCATCACGCGAAAAACGATTGTCCGCGCGCTTGCGCAGGAAATGCAGTTGCCCCAACCGATCGTCAAACAATTGGTCGAGAAACTGTTTGACGTGATCACCGACAGCTTGGTGGTGAATCAACGCTTGGAGTTGCGAAATTTCGGCGTGTTCGAAGTCAAGAAGCGAGCCCCTCGAGTGGGCCGTAATCCGAAGACCAAAGAAGAGATCCCGATTGGCTCGCGTTACGCCGTGACCTTCAAACCGGGAAAGGCCATGGAGCAGCGATTACAACAGTTGATGGCCGAACGCCATGGAGAGTGAGTCGGATCGAGCAAACCCGTATGAAGCTCCACGCTCGCTTTTGATTCATGACGTTCCCTCGTTGCAGACTTCGTCGAACCGAACGCGTGGGAACATTTGCTTGCGGTGGTCATTATTGTTTCTGATGATCCCCGCAGCATACAATATTGCTTTTTTGAGTAAACTGAAAAACGACTACCTGGGTGCAGCGACTCTTATATTTCTGGCCATCAATTGGCTGTTGCTGATTGTAATGGGGTTGTTGATTGGGACTTTTGGACTTTGGTTATTGGAGTTGGTCACCGGAGTTCTCCATCGTTGTTTCTCGCGGCGCGCTACGCGACACTCGTGGAACGCAACCCTGTACCTCACCCTCCGATCAGCGCCGATCTTCGCGGCGTTTGGTGCGATCACTTGGAGTATATGGGTATTCGCTTTTTTCGAATTGAAGTGGAATTTTTATCTGATTTCGATCCCCGCCGGCATCTTGGGTCATGGACTGGCCGCGGCACTATACTTGCCATTGTTTTATCGCTGGTATCGGCTGGGCTAAGCCCCATGCATACTCGCAAATCGAACCGCTTGGAATTCGTCAATGACGCGTTTTCGAGACCTCGGTTAGGACAACACCTAATCTTCTTGACAATTGGAGCAACTGCCTTTGAGCAGTACTTCCGTGACCTTGCCGACTTTTTTTAGTTCCCGATTTTCCTTCGTTAAGGGTCGGATATCGACGGGCTCCAAGCAGGTAATCTCGCCACAATCCAGGCACAAGAAATGGGGATGAGGCAATATCCCAACGTCTTGTTCCATGGCCATCTCGTATCGCCAAACGTGATCACCAAGATCCAAACGCCTAAACAAGGCCGCGTCCGTCATGTCGTTCAGAGCTCGAAAAATGGTGGAGGCGTCCGATCCGTTGGACGTCAACTGTTCCACCAACTCCGCATGGGTCAGAGGACTTGTGGCACTTTGCACCAATTGCAGGACGGAAATTCGGGCGGGGGTAGCTCGCAAACCGGCTTCCCTGATCATTTTCCGAGCGTCGTCGGTGTTCATGGTCGAAGAAATGGACATCGCCGAGCCTTTTTCAAGCGGTAGGATACTCTTGGGAAGCCCCCGAATCATAACCCAAACGTACTGCAAATGCAAACCAGTTTCGAACGTTTGCCACTTCTGCTGACGTTGAACTTTGTTACAATCCGCAAGGCTTTTTGCTCCCACCCATAGCCCTGCCAATCTACAAACAACCCTTTCCAACCCCTAGCCTCGATTCAGAATCATGACAACCGACCTGCGAAATGGCGAGTGTATTTACGACTACGACGTGGTGGTGGTGGGGGCCGGGCATGCTGGGACAGAAGCGGCGATGGCGGCGGCTCGCTTGGGTGCTCGTTGCGCTTTGTTAACCGCGAATCTGGATACGATCGGCCAAATGAGCTGCAATCCGGCGATTGGTGGAATCGCCAAAGGACACATCGTTCGAGAGATTGATGCATTAGGTGGCATCATGGGGCAAGCGATCGACCGGACCGGACTCCAGTTTCGGATGTTGAATCGCAGCAAAGGTCCGGCGATGCACTCGCCGCGGGCACAAGCGGATAAGAAACTATATCAACGGGAAATCAAACGATTGGTCGAGCATCATCCGAATGTCGACCCTCGGCAGGAAACGGTCTTGGACCTTTTGACCGAGTCGTCGGCCGAAGGGGCTCGCGTCGTTGGCGTAACGGTTCAAGGCGGTGCCGTTTATCGCGCGTCCGCCGTCGTTCTGACAACCGGGACGTTTTTACAGGCCGTGATGCACACGGGCGAAGCGAAAATGGCGGGTGGTCGCGCGGGCGAAGGCACAACCGCTGGAATCAGCGGAGCGCTGCATCGGTTAGGCTTTTCCGTGCAACGATTTAAAACGGGAACGCCGGCTCGTTTGAACGGCCGCACCATTGATTATTCACAAACAGAAATCCAACCCGGGGACCCCGATCCTCAACCATTTTCGTTTTTGAATCAGAAATTGACCGTTGAGCAACTTCCTTGTTGGATCACCCACACCAACGCGGCGGTCCATGATTTGATTCGTCAGAACTTGCACCGGTCGCCGATGTACAGCGGACAAATCTCGGCGGGCGGACCGCGTTACTGTCCGTCGATTGAAGACAAGATTGTGCGGTTTGCCGACAAGACGTCGCACCAACTTTATCTGGAGCCAGAAGGTTGGGAGACCACCGAGATCTACGTCAACGGGATTTCAACCAGTCTGCCGCGGGATGTTCAGGATCAGATGATCCGCCTGATCCCGGGCCTGCAAAACGCCCAAATCATGCGTTACGGGTACGCGGTCGAATACGACTATTGCCCGCCCGACCAACTTTGGCCGACCTTGGAAAGTAAACCTGTCGCAGGCTTGTACCTGGCCGGTCAAATCAATGGCACCACGGGATATGAAGAGGCGGCGGCTCAAGGCTTGTTGGCAGGTGCAAACGCCGCTTTAAAAATCGCTGGGAAGCCGGCTCTTGTCTTGGAGCGTGACTCGGCATACATGGGCGTCTTGATCGACGACTTGGTAACACGTAGCGTCGACGAGCCGTACCGAATGTTCACTAGCCGGGCCGAGTATCGTTTGTTGTTGCGTCAAGACAATGCCGATCGACGACTTACCCGTCGCGCTTACGAGCTTGGTTTGGTCGATGAATCGCGTTTTCGCACATTGGAACAAAAGGAACTTGCGATTGCAGACGCACGGCGAATCGTGGCCGACAACCGTTACCAAGATCAATCGGTTGAGAAGTTTCTGCGTCGGCCAGAAACAACGTGGAGCCAATTGTGCGAGATCCTCCCGTCACTTCAAGCATTCGCTCCCGAAGTTGCTGAAGCAGTGACCTACGACGTCAAATACGCGGGTTATGTGGGACGTCAAACCGTGGCCATCGAACGACAACGCCGCTTGAGCGACAAGCGAATTCCATCGGAATGGGACTATCGGACACTTTCGCACTTACGAGCGGAGGCCAGAGAGAAACTAGCGCGCGTTCGACCGACCAACTTGGACCAAGCGAGTCGGATTAGTGGTATTACTCCGGCAGACATTGCGGTTCTGATGATGCACTTGAAATAGCCGGCAAGCGAACTTCGAACGTGGTTCCATTTCGCGAGTCACTCTTCAGGACTCGAACGGTTCCGCGCAATCGACTGGCAATCGTTTTGACCAAGTATAGTCCCAGACCAGTGCCCTTCGTGCGTCGCTCAAGTTCGTTCTCTAAACGCACGAAGCGGCGAAAAATCCGAGCACGGTCGCGCAGCGCGATGCCTTTCCCGTTGTCCTTGACCAAGATCTGCACTTCATGATCGTCCGCCCGAAAATGCGATGTCACCTGCACCAACGGAGGTGTGCCACCATACTTGATTGCATTGTTCACCAAATTGTTGATGAGGATCCGCAACTCACTTTCTGGTGCTCGCACAATACAAGATTCAGTGACTAATTCAAGTTTTGCGTTGGGATGGCTCGTTTGAAAATCGCCAACTATAGAATTCAGCAAAGAACTGAGGCAGACGTCGTCGATTCGTTCCTGACTGATTGGCTGATCCAACCGTGCTGCCGCCAAAACTTGATTGATCATCGTATCAAGTCGCTGGGCATCGGCCAGCATCAGTCGATAAAACTGTTCGCGCTCCTCATCGGAAACTTCTTGCCGATTCAAGGTTTGGAGCAATAGTTTTAATGACGCAATGGGTGTCTTTAGTTCGTGCGTCACCGCATCGATAAAGTTGGCTTGGCGAGCCGTGGAGTTGATCACTTTAATCGATAGAACCAAGTAGATAATGATGCCGATCAACACCAAGAGGAAACAGATCGCGCCGACTGTCAACAACACCCAATACAAATGGGGCGCAGGATCTTGGATCGCCGTGAATACATTCAACAACACCCATCCGGTTGTCAACAACAACACGAGGATAATTAGAACCACGCCCAACGTGATCGGCAGCTTTAGCGACCGACGTTCCATGATCAAATTCCGCTCCAATAACTGTTAACGATGGGGAGAACTGACGAATTTCCTGCCGGGACCTCGGGCTATTCGGCGAAACAGCTGCGGATCGCCGCGACCGTGACACAGCGCCGCAAGATAAGTTCCGCGTAAGGTGTTGACCGCTGGCGAGGATTTCCATCGTCGACAGGTCCAATTTGCTCGGCTCCGCGAAATATAGGGTAAATCCGCGACACCAACCCAATCAACTGTCCATGTTCATCGAAGACGCCCGAACCGCTGCTACCGGCTCCAAATGGAGCGGTAACTTCCAACCATTGACTCTTGCCTCGTCTCTGTGCCAACGTCACGTGACGACTGACAATCCCGTGAGTCAACACATAAAACTCGGAACTTGGATGGCTCAACACATAGGTCGGCGAGTTGGGACGTGGAAGTTCTTTGGCGATAGGAGCCGGATAGAATGGCCCTTCGCCCTTCAACCGCACCAAGGCCACGTCCGCCAAACGATTCGATGCTAAGATTTCCTCGACCGCATAGCCGCGCCCCGCGTAGTCCATGGCGAAAATGACTCGAGTGTCCTGATCGCGGCGTTCCAAGACGTGATGGTTTGTCAAACAAAGTCCATCGTCGGATATGACAACCCCGCCCGCAATATTTCCATGCATCTCGTCGCACTTGCCACAATCGTACAATGTTCCAAACAACAAACTGCTTTTAGCAACTTGTTCGTAGGGAAACTTACCTGCGCCATCGACAGCAGCCGGACAAGTAAGTGTGGATCGCTCCGAAAAACGCAGAGATCGCTGGATCGTCTCGACATCCAGTCCTACGGGCGAGTCGATGATCTTTTGCCCCGCCGCGACAAATGCGTCGTAGATCCTTTTGTTGTCAATTTCTCCACCCAAAACTCCAAGGGGGTCTTCCAGCCCCGCCTCGTTGGCCCCGACCGACTCACGATCGGAATCATTATTCGTCTGCAGGGCTAAAGCACTTGGTGCGTTTAGGCCATTGCCAAGGACACTGATCGCCACTATCAAACAAACAATCCAATGCATTTGCCGTACTTCCCCGGGTCGACCGGTCGCAATTATCTGGTGAATCATCGGGCGGGGATCGCCCGGAATTTTCGTTGCCCGAACACACAGTATAGCGCAACTCGGCCCATTTTAGTGATCCTTCGCTGCTTGTAAACAAATTTTCCTGTGAGATAATCCCGATCGTCACTCGACACCTCGCCGCACCGGACCACGTTCCGCGGGGGGCGTGGATTTTCCGTGTGAACTTCGGTCGGACCACTGCATAGAAGGATGCCGCATGCTTCTGGATCTGTCAGATTTTTTGCCCCGCCAATCTCGGCCGTTGCGAGTGAAAATGGACGAGTTCCAACGAGAAGGCCGACTGAAGCATCTGATTTTTGCCTCCCAATTGGAATTGGAGCATCTGAATCGACTCCAACGGTTGGCAGACATCATCCGGCAACTGTCCAAAACCAAAAAAGGCAGTGATGCGCTGCGCAGCTTGCTGAGTCACAAACGGGCCATGCTGTATTTTACCCAGCCTTCGACTCGAACGTTTCTCTCGTTCATGGCTGCTTGTCAAATCCTGGGATTGACCTGCAATGAAGTCCGAGACCCCGCCACCAGCAGCGAAATGAAACGAGAATCTCCCTTAGATTCGATTCGAATGTTTAGTAGCTATTTTGATGTGATCATCATGCGGAGCCCAGAAGCGGGGTTTTCCGAATGTTGTGCCTATCTGATGAATGACTTGGAGAGCCAAGAAAAGCGGTCCGTACCAATTATCAACGCGGGGTCTGGTTCGGAGGAGCATCCAACCCAAGCGCTTTTGGACGTCTACACCATCCAGCGAACGTTTCAATTCGATAGCACGGCCGGCACCACGGGTAATCGGTTGGCCGAGTTGAACAAGAAGTACTCGGGGTTGACGACTGGCTTGAGCAACAAAACGTACCTCTTCTGCGGCGACCTTGGGCGCGGGCGAACCGTGCGGTCGCTGGCCACGACACTGACAAATTACCGCAACATCCGCATGTTTTTTGTTTCCCCCAACCATGAAAAACTCCGACTGGACTCCGCCCTCCGCAAGCGATTGGAAGTGGCCAATGTCGAGTTCCACGAATTTGACTCGTTGGATGCAACCCTTCAAGGGCAAGATATTTTGTCATTGACGGACTGTCTGTACATGACCCGGATTCAAATCGAACACAACACGTCGGCGGATACCGCCGCGCTGAATGAAATGGACCTTTCGCCGTTTCACCTTTCCCCCACGCGATTGGAAAAACTCCGCGAGTACGCCCCGATTCTCCATCCCTTTCCGCGCGATAGCGTCGTGCAAGAAATTCCGACGATCATCGACGCAGATCCGCGGGCGATGTATTTTCGACAGGCGCGGAATGGGATGTGGGCTCGCGCTGCGTTGTTGGTCCACATGTTCAATGTCGCCGATCAGTTGTTGTTTCTACACAACGACTTCTACGGTAATTGAACGACGCCAGCACGCGTATTGACCATTAAGGTTGCAGCAGTTTGAAGGCTTCGAGCACTTTCTCTTGATGTTGGCTTCCAAAAACCAAGATCATCAATTGTGAAACGATTTCACGTTCGTTTTGGGTCAAGAAGGCTTCGCCGCCACCATATTGAGCGATCTGCTCGAACGCATGAAGTCGATTGGGGCTGCGACATGTGACCGTGGAGATCACGCCGCCTTGCCGCTGACGAAACCCAGCCGACAGTTTGATGATCTGATCCATCGAAGTCTCGTGGGGTGGGGCATCACCAAACACCAAGATGACCTTTCGCGTGTTGGGGAGAAACTGGTTTTCTTCGATCGACCACCGCAGGCCTTGTTCGACGGACTCGGGTTCGTCGCCTCCACCACCCGCCGTTATCTCATTCAAGAACAATTGGACTTGGTCCAGATTTCGCGTGAGCGGCAAACCCTTGACCACGTAGTCATCACCCGCATCGCGGTACGTGCAAATGCTAATACGAGTTTGCGGGATCAATTCCATCAACGTACGACCGATGCGTTGAATCTGCCGTTTGACCTGATTGATTTCACCGGTCATGCTACCCGTGCTATCAAAGGTGATTACCAAATCCAGGCCGTCGCGTTTGAGACGTTCCAATAGCGCCCCAAAATCCTCATTCAGATTTGCGGCCACCGAATCGTTGGGGGTTAGCCATTCCGATAAAGGTTGCGAATCGACCATTTGCGAAGTGGCAGACTCTGCCGGCGAACTCGGCTGCAACGCGGACAATTCCCATTGGGCCAGAGCCTCTTGCAACTGATGAGGTGATATCTCGACGGGGGCTTGGACCACCTGGGCCGTGGTTTCCGTTAGGGCCTCGGCGGCCGCCATTTCGGTGGGACGACCAATCTGAATCCTCACTCCTTCGGTCGAATAAAACGCGTCGTTGCCACCCCAAACCACGAGTCCCATCCCGAGAAGCAAAAGGACGTGCAACGCCACTGCGAACAAAACCGCCACGACGTAGTGGCCCGATAAGGTCTTGGTCAGCGGAACATGGTCAACGGTGGGCCCTGATTGTTCGGCTTTGGGCAAAAACACAATCTCGTGGCAATGAGGACACTTGCCCTGGCCGCCCAATTGTTCAGCCGAGATCGAAAACAACTTGCCGCAGTAAACGCAATTCAGTTTCATGAGCTTATGGGTGACCGGTCAATAGTCGTGGTTCGCTCCGCGAACCAATAGTTGATGATCGTGGTTCGCTCCGCGAACCAATCGTCAATCGTTGTGGTTTGCTCCGCGAACCGATGGAAAATAGTCGTGGTTCGCTCCGCGAACCAAAGTTGTCTCTTGAAATGATCGACGACGATGACCCTGCGCGGAAACGTGCACGGAAATACTATAACCGATTGGGCTTGATTCGGCAGCTTGGCATTCGTCGACAGAAACGTGCGATTCGTGTATTCGCTGCACCAATTTCGCCGCGAGCGTCCGGCGTTTTGGGTACGATCGCTACAATCGTTCCGCTTCCCCTCAGTTTCCTAGCTTCCCTAACGAAAACGGTCAAAAATTTTGCCGAACGGGTCGATCCAACAAAATGGGGATCCGTCAGTAGTTCGCTACTATGGTATTTCTTGGTGTGTTGGGCAGGGAGTATACCCATGATTAATCAAATGATTTCTTCGGCAACTGCCATGCAGTCCGCCCAACAAAAAACACAGGTCGCCTACGCGGTTGCTGCCAAGCAGTTGGATTCGCAACGTCATCAGGGCAACATTGCGGTGCAACTTCTGGAAGCCGCCGTCAAAATGGCCGCGCAGGTCAGCAGCAATTCCATCGACACCTACGCCTAGGCATTACTGTGTCCGAAGTGTCGTGTGACGTAGGGTCAACCGGCTATCTCTGACCGGCCCTTGATATGGTTGTTATCGCGAAATTATCCAAGACACGCCGTAGCCAGCTGTGCCGAACCCGATTCCATAACCAGACGCGGGTGGCCGATCATTGGTCGACTTTTTGCCGAGCGATTTCCGAGAGTTCTTCCCGCGCGCCGTTTTCCATATCCCAGAGAATCAGGCCATTTTCAAATCGGTTCATGCGGCCCGTTCCCCAATCCATCTCGTCGGAAGTTGGATAACCCAGGTCGCTTGTCTCCCAACCAAGACCAGCCCACCGCTCGCGAATGGCACCGTAAATGATGCTGGCGGGAGTCCGAGGCGACCAGTAGATCGAGCCGCGTTCGTAGTGCGTGTAACGTCCTCGTCCATCGGGACAAATCTCGACGCCCGTTAACGGTTTCCCGAGAAATTCAGCACCACCAGACGCCTGCCATTTCGCCTCGATCTCTTGAGGCGCGACTTCGGGATTCGCATCCACCGTTGTCGGTACGTCATCCCCGGGCTTCGGTGACGCGACGGCGACCGTGGCATCCGAACGATTTGCGGAAGAGTGAATCACGATACGTTGGGCCGCTGCAGCGTGCCCTTGACCCGAGGGCAGGATGGCGTGACCAACCAAGCGATCCTCTGGCGAGTCCCGCTTCAATTCGACCCGCCATCCATTCAGCTTGTCCCAGCGTGGAGCGGGCTGTTGGAAATCGATCCAGATTTGCATCTGATCCCCCTGCAAAACTCCGTTAACTCGAAAAGGTTGATTGGGGTCTCCATCACGATAAAAAGTACCAACGCGGCGCCCCTGAACGATGTGCCCTTGCTCATCTTTGTACTGTTTGTGCTCGAACGATTGCTGCATGAGTCCCGGGACGTGGTAGACGTCCAACGTCCCTTGATTTGGACCAAACTCCAAGTTCCAACGTCCGACAAACGCGAGTTCATGTTTGGCAACCGGTTGTTCCACTTCGATCCATGACGCCCATTCCCCGTACTGCAAATAGTCGTACGCGATGTACGTAAAATCGTCACCCGGCTGGTTCGCGGCCGGATGTCCCCAGCTGTTCTTGACCATGAAATACGGATTGGCCGGGTCGCGACGATCATACCCTACGATCAACATGCGATGGCTCGTGGTGTCTCCTGCCGGTCGGTTGTACTTCCACACCGGGCCGAAATGGTCACCGGCCATGCGAAAGTCCCAAATGATCTCTTTGCCCGACGCGAGCACTTGTTCGATGGCATGCGGGTTCGTCGCATCAGATTTGGGTAGGAACACGGTGCGTTTTACTTTGTAGTAGAACGGTGCTTGGAGCGCGGACCTTGGCAAGCGAGCTTCGTCCAACAAGTGGGTACTAACGTCGTATTGTTTTTGCCAATAGAGATCGGTCTCTTCGCGACCTTCGGTATCGAACATCGCATCCGTCAGCGGCATGTAAACTTCCAAAGGGATGGCCAATGTACTGGCGGGTTCACAGCCAACCAACGAGTCCACCGACCCACTCATGGTTTCAAAAAGCGGCATTCCACTTTCACGTTCCCAGGCAGCGGGAACGCGCATGATATTCGTCCGAAATCGCCCGTCGAACTCGCAGGTTTCGAGGTACATCATTCGCGCGACATAGTCCGAAAAGTGCTCGGCAAGGTCCAGGTCACCGTAACCTGCTCGCTTGTAGGCTGCCTCCATCGCGGCGACGGTCCCATGGATGTAGCAACTGCCGCGCACCCCTTGGCTCTTGACGGCGGTTTGAAAGGGACGCAAATCGACCGCGTCCGGCAGTTGAGCGTGTACGGAACCCCATGTCGACAGGACCAAACAACAAACAAAGCACGCCAAACGATTCACGACAGAATATTCCTCGAGAGGACGAAGAGACTACCACATGAAATCTAGCTCAGGAAATCCGTGATGACGGCAAAATTTTTCGGCGCCGAGAAAAAATGGCGGCGGATCTTGTTGAATACCTGCCGCAGGTGAAGGTCGGGTCCTGAAAACGATTCTTGGACCACGGCCGCCGGAAGCTACCCGAACGAGCAATCGTCGGTCTCCATTTCGCTACCCCTAGGGAAATGGTTCGGATCAAGTTCCCCAACGATGGACAATCTCGTTGTCGATGTTCAATTGGTCCAAAATCCGAGCGACCATAAAATCAACGAGGTCGTCCAAACCTTTGACACCATGGTACCACCCTGGACTAGCGGGCATGATCACGGCCCCAGCCTCGTGCGCTGCCAACATGTTCTTCAAGGCGACATGACTGACCGGAGTTTCGCGTGGGACCAAAATAAGTTTCCGGCGTTCCTTCAAGTGAACTTCCGCCGCGCGTTGGATCAAGTTGCTACTGATCCCATGGGCAACCGCCGACAGCGTCCCACCTGAACACGGACAGATGACCATTCCGCCAGTCCGATAACTTCCGCTGGCAACCGGCGTAAAAAAATCATGCAATTGATGAAATTGAATGAGACGGGTCTCGTCCGAACTTAAACCAAGCCAAGTCTCGAGGTCGGGAGCATTCAAGTCCAGTCGCAGGCCAAGTTCCTGCTGAATCACTTGGTTCCCGGCAGCGCTCAACAGCAAATGAACCGCGTATCCGCCGCGCGCCAACACTTGTAGCAGTCGTCGCGTGTAAACCGCGCCGCTGCCGCCACTAACCGCAATCACAATCGGAAAGCGTTTGGCAGGCGTCTCCATCACGTTGGACATGTCGGTCGGCACTTGCTCGCTCATGCTTTGGTGCCTACGTACAATGTGGCAAGCCCCATGGTCATTGGGTAGAACTTTACGTCGTGCAGTCCAGCCTCGTTCATCATCGCTGCCAACTGCTCGTACTGAGGAAATTGCCCCACACTCTCAGGCAAGTAGCTATACGCATCGCTGCGATTTTTCGCGAACCATTGTCCAACTCGAGGGAGCACGCGCAAGAAATAAAATCGATACAACGAACTCAACGGCCAGACCCTTGGCATAGTAAATTCTAAAACACCGACGCGTCCTCCGCGGCGAATCACGCGGGTCATTTCTCGGAGCCCGCCCAAGGTGTCCGAAACATTCCGCAAGCCAAAGGCGACCGTGACCAAATCGAACTGGTCGGAAGGAAACGGAAGCTGCAAGGAATCGGCTTCCACGAATTGCAAATTGGCAACTTTCTGACGCTCGGCCTTCTGTTGTCCGATCTCCAACATCGGGCGGCAGAAATCGGACGCGACTACTTGGACGCCATCCCAGTCCTTCTGCGCCGCCTCCGCGGAAGAGAAAATTCGACGCCCAAAACATTCAGCCGGCCCCCCCTCATAGGACGCAACGGTCATGTTTGAGGCTTTGGAGCCCTTGTTCATTTTCTTGAGCAAAGCCAGCGCTAAATCGCCGGTACCCGTGCAGACGTCCAAAACTTTCCAATGAGCTTGGGGAGCCAAGCGAGCGACCGTTCGCCATCGCCACCACCGGTCGACGTTCATCGACAACAGATGGTTCATCAAGTCGTACTTCGGGGCGATTTCGGCAAACATCTGCCGAACTTTCTGGCCCGATTTGTCGACCACAACGGTTTGACTGTTGGACATGGGAACTCTATTCTACTCGGGCCATCGTCGGAGTTGGCTGGTCGGCCATTCGGTTCAGGGATTGGAGCCAATCCACGTTCCGGCGAATGCAACTTCCATCACCGCACTTGGCTCCGTGACGTGAACTTCGCTAATGCAGGTGTTGTTGTACCCCTAGAAGGTGAACCGTGAAAGCTCGGCAAATCTACACATTCTTTTTGCCTGACCTCATCCCCGACGGCCTGCTGTCCGACAGCGTCTCCGTGGTCATCGACATTTTGCGAGCGACGACGACGATGACCACCGGGATCGCCAACGGAGCCGCTCGAATTGTGCCGTGTGTCGGCGTTGACCAAGCTCATTTGACGAAGCAGCGACTGATCGACGAACTTGGGCAGGCCAAATTGGAGCCATCAAGTTCCTCGGCGGTACTGTTGGGTGGAGAGCGTTTGGGCAAACCCTTGCCTGGGTTTGATCTTGGGAACGCTCCCGCAACCTATTCGTCAACCGCGATCGGGGGTCGCACGATTGTCATGACGACGACCAACGGCACCCGAGCCATGGATCGCTGCCGAGGGGCTCAGCAAATCGTGATAGGTAGTTTCGCGAATCTTTCCCGGATTGTCCAGCACTTGAGCCAAGCCCACCGTGTCGCACTCGTCTGTTCGGGGACCGACAAACACGTCACTTGCGAGGACGTCTTGTTTGCGGGAGCCGTTACCGCCGAACTGCTGCGGTTGGGCCGCGAGTCCGGAATCACGTGGGAAATCAACGATCAAGCAGAATTGGCCCGGAGCTATTGGCAACAATTGACAAGTTCGGACCGGATGCCAACCACGGAGGCGATCCTCAGCGTATTCCGCCGCTCCTTAGGCGGTTCGAACTTGATCGCCCAAGGTCGCAGCGAGGACCTGGAGTTTGCCGCTCAGATCGATCGCTTCGATATCCTCCCGGTGCTCGATCAAGCGACCTGGGAAATCAAGGCTGTGGCGACGGAGTCTTGATACAGTAGATTCGAGCGGCCGTTCGAATCAGGAGGCGGTCGCCCACCAACGCCGGCGAAGCCATTCCCATGTCGTCTGCAGCCAATTCGTTGGTATGCAGCAAGTCGAAATCATCCCCTGCCTTCAGAACAAACGTTACTCCATCCTCGTTCAAGAGATAGATCCGATCGCGACTTGCCCAGGGCGAAGTCGTAAACGCACGGCCGTTGGGCAGCCGCTCTGGTCCATAGATTTCCGCGCCACTCTTCGAATCAAAAACCGCAACCGTCCCCCGGTCGTAGAGAACATACAGACGATCCTTGTAGACCAAGGTGCTGGGGTTGTACGGAGCGGCCTTGGATTGGCACCATGCGATGAATTCGTTCGCGGTCTCGCCTTCGCGCAAGGAGATGTCGCCTTTGGCTCCCGGCCGAATCGCGTACAAGGGCCGTAGAGGGTCCATCACGTATCCGGAGCTAACGTACAACAAATCGTCAACGGCATACGGGGTCGCGATCGTGATGCTGGACATACCCGACAACGACCACAGCAGCTGTCCGTTCAAATCGTACGATCGAACTTGACCAGTACCGGGCACCACGATCTCCGTCCGTTGTGGATTGACCCATACGTAAGGAGTCGCCCAATTGCTTTTCTCATCGCGCAGGGTTTGCCAAAGCTCTTTCCCCGTCGCCGCATCCAATGCGACCAGATAAGACTGGACTTCGTTGTCGAAGCAGTAGTACAAACGTCCATCGTGCAAAACGGGCGAGGCCGCCGTCCCCCAACCATACCGAGTCTCTTGCGGTGTCAAACGATGCTGCCAAACCGCTTGACCATCCAAGTCGAAACAGAAGATGCCAAGATTGCCAAAACAGAAGTAGACCCGTTGGCCGTCCGTCACGGCCGTCTCTGAAGCATAACTGCTCTTCAAGTGGATCGCC
>JAEUIP010000630.1 GCA_016795075.1 Planctomycetaceae bacterium
TGCAGAAGACGGCGTCCGACAAAGGCTGGTCGTATTTCTCCATCGTTCAGGACCTGACGGTCAGTCCCGCGCTCGACTATTATGCCGAACTGAAGGCGTCGGGGCCGAAGTTTGAGGGAACGAGTTGCTACAAGTGCCATTCCTCCGGTCCTCTGGCGATCCATCCGGCGCGCGAGGATCTGGTGCTGGATGCTCCTCTCGCGGCGGCGCTGGGCCGGCACATCGCGGAACAACCCCGCTCGCAGTTTGTCTTTCCGTCGGATTCTCCAAAGCCTCCGACGGGAAGTCCACTCACCCTCAAGTTCTGCGCCCGGTGCCATTCCGCGGACGGCGACCGCGATACGCTGTACCAGGTGCAGTCGCATCCGATCCGCGTGCTGGTGGACTTCGGCTACATGCCTCCAAACCGCCGGCTGAAACCCGAGGAGATCGCCGAACTCAAGGCCTGGCTGGACCACAAGGAATAGGGAATCCGCGGGGAAGCTTCGACGGCGGAGCGCGGAGCGTCTTCTGAGCATTTCGTTCATG
>JAEUIP010000631.1:0-284 GCA_016795075.1 Planctomycetaceae bacterium
GGAGCTGCGAATCGCAATCTTCCGCCTACGTGAACATCGGACGACCGACGACCTCGGTGCAGCTGAGCGGGGGGTATCTGGGGGCTTCCGTGGCGGCCACGCCGTTTCAAGCCGACGAGGAACCGGTGCGGAATCTGCGGCCGCCCCGGGGCACGCGGGTCGAAGATCGGGATCGCGAGATGGCGACGCTGGCGGAACTCAATCGGGAGTTTCGCGAGCGCCACGACGCGTTCGAAGCCGTCGCCGCGCGCACGCGCGCCTACGAACTCGCGGCTCGCATGCAG
>JAEUIP010000631.1:294-527 GCA_016795075.1 Planctomycetaceae bacterium
TTGGCGGCGCCGGAGGCGGTGGACTTCGCGAAGGAGCCCGAATCGGTTCGGAGGCTCTACGGGATCGGGGAGAAGGAGACGGACTCGATGGGCCGGCAGTTGTTGCTGGCGCGCCGGCTCGTGGAACGCGGCGTGCGATTCGTGCAGATTTGCCATGCCGGCGGCGGCAACGGGGCGTGGGACGCGCACGACGATATCGAGAGCCATGCTCCATTGTGCCGTCAGACGGATAA
>JAEUIP010000632.1 GCA_016795075.1 Planctomycetaceae bacterium
CGAGCCGCCCGGATACGGCCAACATCGCATCGCGCACAATCTCCCCTTCGAGCCGCTTGGCATTGGCCCGATGCAGCAACTTGTTCAACGGATCAACGACCGAGGCATCCGCGATCTGTCTCCCCTCGCCCCCTTGGGGGAGAGGGGCCGGGGGTGAGGGGGCTGACTCGCCAACCACCGCACCATCACCAACCGACACCATTTCTACCCGGCTCGACATCCTATAAGCCCGCGACGTCACAAGCGTACGAATCATCCGTTTGACCGACCAACCATCGTCCATGAACTGCTGTGCCAAGTAATCCAGCAATTCCGGATGCGTCGGCAACTCTCCCATCGCGCCGAAGTTGTCGACCGTGCGGACGAGGCCCTGCCCGAAGAGGTGCTGCCACAAACGGTTGACCATCACCCGGGCCGGCAGCGGATCGCTCCGGTCGACCAACCGCTCGGCCAGCGCGAGCCGACCGCCGGAATTGCCGTAAGCCGGCGGAGTCTCGCCGTCGATCGCCTCCAAAAACCGCCGCGG
>JAEUIP010000633.1 GCA_016795075.1 Planctomycetaceae bacterium
AACCTGGAGTTGATGCCTTTCGATCTACGTGAGACCTGCGAAGCGGTGCTCGGGCTTCTCGTTTCAAAGGCCTACAGCAAGGGGCTCGAGATCGCTTTGGTGGCCCCTCCCGCTCCGCTGGCGTTGGTGGCGGATCCGACTCGGGTGCGGCAAATCCTGACCAATCTCGTTGGCAATGCCATCAAGTTCACCTCTGCCGGCTATGTCCGGGTGGAAATTCGGGTATTGCCCCGCGTTGGCCAGCCCACCGCCGGAGGCCGGGTGCAAGTCCGAGTCTCCGACAGCGGCATTGGGATTCCTTTGGCGAAACAGCATCTGTTGTTTCAGAAGTTCACGCAGACCGACACTTCAACCACCCGCAAGTACGGGGGGACCGGGCTCGGGCTAGCCATTAGTAAACAGTTAGTTGAGATCATGGGGGGAACGATCGGCGTGGAAAGCGAAGTGGGGAGAGGTGCTTGTTTTTGGTTTGATTTCGCGCTGCCCGATTCCCCGATCGACCTGCCCGAAGCCGCTTTTCCTCCGT
>JAEUIP010000634.1 GCA_016795075.1 Planctomycetaceae bacterium
CTGGCCGACCAGATACTGCCAGGCCTGGCGCGGCGCCTTGGCGTTGATGCTGTCCCGCAGCACCAGGGACTCCCCGGCCTTGAACGGGGGCGCGGTGGTGTTGAAACGCTGGATGAAGTATTCACCGCTCCAGCCCTTGGCCGAGCCCTCCTTGTAGTAGTAGGGATGCTGGAAGAAGTTGTCGGTGCGGGTGGCCAGGGTGCGGGCGCCGTTGGAGGTGCCGACGATGTTCTTCGACCCGAACTCCACCGACTCGGGCTCGATGCGCAGGATGTAGTTCCAGATCACCTCGACGCCGGCCTTGGGGATGGGAAAGGGCACGCCGCCGAAACAGCCCTCCACCGACAGCCCACCCTCCACCGTCTTGCAGGCGGTGGCATTGCGGGCGGTGGCGTCGTACACATGCTGGGGGGCCACCGCGCTGCGGTGGGTGGGGTACACATTGACGCGGAAGGACTCGGGGTACTTTTTGATCAGCGCCTGGGTGCCTTCGGAGAGCTTGTCGGCGTACTGGGCCAGGTTGGC
>JAEUIP010000635.1 GCA_016795075.1 Planctomycetaceae bacterium
CCGCCTTCGTATTCTCCGGTGCGACGGTCCGGGGAAGCCGTCGCGATGGGAGACGTTTTCCATCAAGGTCGAGTCGGGCGCCAACATCATCTCCTGCCTGCAGCAGGTCGCGGCCAACCCCGTGACGGCGGACGGGCGGGCGACGACGCCGGTGGTCTGGGACTCGGGCTGCCTGGAAGAAGTCTGCGGGGCATGCACGATGGTCATCAACGGCAAGGTCCGCCAGTCGTGCTCGTGCCTGGTCGACGAGTATGCACCGGGCGAAGGGGACCAGATCACGCTCGAGCCCATGAGCAAGTTCCCGGTCGTGCGCGACCTTTGGGTTGACCGTTCGCGGCTGTTCCACGCGCTCAGGCGGGTGAAGGCGTGGGTGCCGATCGACGGGACGTACCACCTGGGCCACGGGCCGCGGGAATCGCCCGACGCGCAGGCCACGCGGTACGTGCTGTCGGAGTGCATGTCGTGCGGCTGCTGCCTTGAGGCCTGTCCGCAGTACAACGTCGAGCCCGACGCCTCGGCGTGGG
>JAEUIP010000636.1 GCA_016795075.1 Planctomycetaceae bacterium
GGATGCTATTTCGGATTGGGCGATTCTCAACGCCATGATCAATGCAGTTGGCGGTGCCACCTGGGTTTCATTCCATCACGGCGGCGGCGTGGGCATGGGGTACAGTCAACATGCCGGGCAGGTCATCGTTGCCGATGGGACGCCGGAAGCAGCCAAACGATTGGAAAGAGTCCTGACGACCGACCCAGGTATGGGAGTGGTCAGACACGCAGACGCCGGCTATGAGATCGCCATTGAGGCCGCGAAGCGTCATGGGTTAAAAATGCCCATGTTGGGAAAGTAATGCGGAAATTCATGGTTTTTGTTTTGCTTGCAATCTTAATCCCGGCATGCAATGAAAAAAACGCATCTGCTTCAATACCCAACGAAACTTCTCTCCCAACAAGTACACTGTTGCCGACTTTCACGGCGACCATCGCGCGAACACCCACGATGGCAGTTACTCCCACAGACACTCCTCTTCCGGGAAAAGTAAGCCGTGTGATCATTGTCAGCTTTGACGGGCTGCGCCCGGACGCGATTA
>JAEUIP010000637.1 GCA_016795075.1 Planctomycetaceae bacterium
GCCGCAGTGATCTCGATGATCGTTGCGATTTGGCTGACGATCCGCCATGGACAAGCGGGCGAAACGGCCGTGGGTCCGCAACGAGGCAAAGCCCCCTACACCTACAGTTCCGGCGTTGCCTCCATCGAAGTCGTGGACAAATTGAGAGAAATGGTGGTCGAACTCATCGAGTTGGCCCAGCGGGAAGTTTGGGTATTGGATTGGCCAGCCGTCGACGCCCAAGTCAACGAAGTGAAGACCTGCGATGCCAAGAAGCAGTTTCAACCCGCGATTGCCGGCTACTGCCGCTTGATCAACCATCTACTCAAACGAGGCCGCAGCCGTTAAGGCGGCATGCCGAGGACAAAGCTTGATCGACCGCTCCGCGACGATTTGTCCTGGACCGTTTTTAGTGGACAGTATGTAGTGGACCGTATGTAGTGGACCGTTCCTACGGTCCAACTAATCGCACCGGTGAAACAATCGCTCATCTATGGATATTCAGAGCATGGACATTCGGATCGAAGTCGCACTAAACCTCCT
>JAEUIP010000638.1 GCA_016795075.1 Planctomycetaceae bacterium
CTAGAATCACGAGTCTCCCGTGAAAAGCCGCTCTTCGGAGCCGCAAAAACACGGGAAAAACCTTGCGAAAAGTTTTGACGGGCCCCTTGCCGCTGAGAAACAAATCGCGAGAATGACCGAACGCTCTTTGACAATTTGGTGAGTGACCTCTTAATGAGACTCAAGGCGTGGTTCTTTGTAACCGCGACCTTGAGAGCCAATCACAAGACCATATTGGTTGGCTGTCTGCTTCGGCGGCAAGTTGCCTCGGTAACGCGTCGCTTGGGTGGATAGTTTAACCTCAAGCACTTCAAAAGGCTCTTTAGCTTCTCCGGACCCGTCCGCGAGGAGTTGATGCATATAACCAATTGAAGGGTTTGATTCTGGCTCAGAATGAACGTTGGCGGCATGGATTAGGCATGCAAGTCGAGCGAGAAGGGTTCTGAAGCTTGCTTTAGAACCCGGACAGCGGCGAAAGGGAGAGTAACGCGTAGTTATGTGCCCTAGGGTCCGGAATAGCCACGGGAAACTGTGGGTAATGCC
>JAEUIP010000639.1 GCA_016795075.1 Planctomycetaceae bacterium
TAACCAGTTCAGCTAAGTGGTACTAACGGACGAAAGCTTGACCACCGTTATCTTGCACTCTCACTCGCTCAGTTTACCCTGAGATTGAATTGCTCCGCATAACCTTACCCCATCCAACCTTAATATACCGGGTTGTATTAGCTTAACCGCTAATACAACTCTTTCCGGTGACTTTATCTGGAAGGTCACACCTGTTCCCATCCCGAACACAGAAGTTAAGCTTCCAGAGCCGATGATAGTGCCCACCAGTGCGAAAGTAGGTCTCGCCGGATTTATTATAAAAACCCTCTGCCTAAAGCAGAGGGTTTTTTTATGCGCACTCCCTTCATCCACTCAGGCTCAAAAGCGATCCCCCGCCGGGCTCTCATCACTTTACTCGCAGTCGCAATCAACTGCTCCTTGCCTCGCCACCATCCAGCCTACCGAATCTCCATTACAAGTGAGATTTCCTGGTGTGAAACAATAATCCAATTGCGAGGCAGGCCTCTATCTCTGCGGTCGCACCACTGCCGGAATGCTTGC
>JAEUIP010000063.1 GCA_016795075.1 Planctomycetaceae bacterium
TTGCCTGGCTGCTTGCACTCTGTCCTAACCGGTTAACGGCGGGCGGGGGTTTTTCGGCAACGGCTCCTGCACCGGGGGGTGTTTCCCGCGTGAAACACCCCGCGGCAGATTTCCCTTCCTGGAAGAAAGATGACGTCAACCGCAGGGCTTATTTTCAAGAAAAGCATGGGCGGATCGTAGACACTTGCGACTTGGACGCCGGGTTCCCGGCAATTCGGCTTCTCGTTTTACGAAAACTACCTGGCCTATGAACCACTCGACGCCGTCAGCGGACCCTGTCCTCCAGTCTTCTGGGGATCTGCCCCAACGGGCGATCGTCCTGGCCGCCGAATTGCTCCAAGCTTCGCGGCAGCATGAAACCAAAGCCGAGCAAGCTCGAACTGCTCAGATGGCCCGGATGATGCAGGACGAACCCGGCAAGAAATTCACGATTGTGATGACCGACCAAGTCTTGAAAATTGCGGACCCGCGCCAAGCGGCCGCCCGCTTGGACTCGATCATTCGGCGGTACGGCCTGCCCAAGTATCTCAGTGGTTTTCAGCGTCTCTTGTTGTGGGTCGGCAATCAGGCCGGCAAAGTCGTTCCGCACTTGGTCATGCCCCAGATTAGTCAACAGGTGCGTCGTGAATCCGCGCACGTGATTGTTTCTGAGGACCCGAAAAAATTTCAAGACTACGTTGCCCAGCGGAACCAAAAGCAATGGCGCATCAACTTCAATCAATTGGGCGAAGCCGTCTTGGGGGATCATGAGGCGGAACGGCGCTTTCAGTCTTATCAAAATCGTTTGGCCTCGGCCGACATCGAATACGTTTCGGTCAAACTCTCTTCGATCGTGAGTCAGATAAGCCTGACCGGCTACGCCCAAACACTCGAATTGATCAAGCCACGTTTGCGCACACTTTACCGAGCAGCGATCAAACACGGACGTGGAAAGGCAAAGTTCGTCAACTTGGACATGGAAGAGTACCGCGATCTGCAATTGACGGTCGATGTGTTTTGCCAAGTTTTGGACGAACCGGAATTCATGGGCTTGGAGGCCGGTATCGTACTCCAAGCATACCTCCCCGACTCGCACCAGATGCAGCAATTCTTGACCCGCTGGTCGCGAGATCGAATGGGACGCGGTGGCGCCGGGATCAAGATTCGTTTGGTCAAAGGTGCCAACCTAGCGATGGAACAAGTCGAAGCCTCGCTTCGCGGTTGGCCCCAAGCACCCTACACTTCCAAGCTCCAAGTCGACGCCAATTACAAGCGAATGTTGGAGTACGCGATGCGTCCGGAACACGCCGCCGCAGTGCGGTTGGGCGTTGCCAGTCACAACTTGTTTGAAATTGCCTATGCGATGTTGTTGCGGCAACAGCGGGGCGTGCAGGATCGAGTTGAATTCGAGATGCTGGAAGGCATGGCCAACGCTCAAGCGATCGAAGTTCGCCAGCGGACGGGGGGATTGGTTGTCTACACGCCGGCCGTTGGCGAGAAAGAATTTGAAGCGGCCGTGGCTTACTTGGTGCGGCGATTGGATGAGAACACGGCCCCTGGTAGTTTCTTGGGTGCTTTGTTCGCTTTGCAAGAAGGTTCACCCCAATGGAACCAACAACGAGATGCGTTTCGCGCCGCGTGTGAGCTGGCGGGAGTTTGTCCCCGATCAGAAATTGGAGATGAATTAATTACTCAAACGGACCGCGAAGCGTTTGCCGCTACCAGCAATCGAACGCAAGATCGGAACATTTCACAGTATCAAGTTCGTCCTTTGGTCGCTCCGTTTGAAAACCATGCCGATACGGACTTCTCCTTGGCGCGGAATCGAAGTTGGGCAACGGCGATCGTCCGTGATTGGACGCAACGACAAATCCCCGTCATCCCGCTCGAGATTGGGGGACGCGTTTACCAGGGTGAACCGACCGGAATCGGTCGAGATCCCTCGTGCCACAGTCGCGAGATTTACCGCTTTGTGGAAGCTGGTCCCGAAGAAGTCGAGCAAGCGCTGCAAGTGGCCGTCGCCGCTGGGGAACGTTGGCGCCACGTGCCCGTGCTCGAGCGAGCGCGGATTATCGCTAACGTGGGTGCCTCCTTCGACAAACATCGAGCGGATAGTTTGGGCGCGATGATGGTGGACTGCGGGAAAGCGTTGAATGAAGGCGATGTCGAGATCTCGGAAGCCATCGACTTCGCCAACTATTATGCGCGATGGTGGCAGACTAGCCGTTCGCGCGAAGAAATCGAAGCTCAAGATTCGTCGGTTGCGTTCGAGACTCTGATCGACCGATCGGGTTGGTTTGATGGAACCACAATGGAACCATTGGGAGTTGTTGTGGTCACTCCACCGTGGAACTTCCCGTTTGCGATCCCCGCGGGCGGCTGTTTGGCGGCATTGATGGCGGGAAACAGTGTGATTCTCAAGCCCTCACCAGAGTCGGTGCTTACAGCCTATCATTTGGCCCAGCAAATGTGGGCCGCGGGAGTGCCGAAGGATGTTTTGCAGTTTCTGCCGGTGAACGAACAGAGCGCTGGAAAACAATTGATCACCGATCCGCGAACGGCAGCTGTGATTTTGACCGGAAGTTCCGAAACCGCCAGTATGTTCTTGGGATGGCGTCCGGACCTGCCCCTGTATGCCGAAACCAGTGGCAAAAACGCATTGATCATCACCGCGTTCGCGGATGTCGATTTGGCTATCAAGGATCTGATTCGCGGTGCGTTTGGACATGCGGGGCAAAAGTGTTCGGCGACCAGTATCGCGTTGGTCGAACGTTGTGTGTACGAAAGTGAAAAATTCCGGCATCAACTCGTGGACGCTGCTCGGAGCTTACGCGTGGGCAGTTCGCATGATGCGTCGGCGGTGATCACACCCGTCATTCGCACTCCCGATCCAAACTTGCAGCGCGGGCTAACGAAGTTGGACGAAGGCGAGACTTGGTTGTTGGAACCGAAGATGGTCGATGGCAACCCTTGTTCGTGGACACCGGGAATTCGCTTGGGAGTGAAACCAGGTTCTTGGTACCATCGCACCGAATGTTTCGGTCCCGTTTTAGGCTTGATTTGCGTGGAGTCGTTGGAGGAGGCTATTGAAATTGCCAACGGTAGCGACTTTGGCTTGACGGGAGGCTTGCATTCCTTGGAGCCCAGCCAGATTCGACTATGGCGGGAAAAAATCCAAGTTGGCAACGCGTATATCAATCGCGGGACGACCGGAGCCATCGTGCAACGCCAGCCATTTGGCGGTTGGAAAAATTCGAGCGTTGGACCAGGAGTAAAAGCGGGCGGCCCCAACTACGTTGCTTGTTTCGGCAAGTGGATTCAAGGTTCGTTGCCCCAATTCCAAGCGGAGCCGTTGGGCGCCCTCGGCGCTTTGCTGCCGGTTCTTCGCAATTGGGTCGAACCAGAGTCGGATCGAGAAGCCTTGGAGGCGTCTGCCAAAAGTTACCAATATTGGTGGACGGCAGAATTTTCCCAAGAGCACGATCCGTCACATGTTCATGGTGAAGCGAACCATTTTCGCTATTGTCCGAGACCTTTGCATGTCGTCCGTTTGGGAGCACTACCGGTCCAGAGTATGAAATTGGCCTTGGCCCAAATTGCGTTGGCCGCAGTGCGCACCGGGACCAAATTGCAAGTCAGTGTGGATCAAGCCTCGTTGGAGCTAGACAGTTGGTCCCAATGGACAGGCTGTGAAGTTGTCGTCGAGGGCCTGGACGCGATGCAGCGGCGACTGGGGGGCTTGATGGGCATCACCGTGCGAGTCTTGGGAGATATCGGTGTCGCGACTTTGGATCCGTTGGCGATCAACAAAGCGTTTGTGGCATACGGCCCGCCCTTGAGCAATGGGCGATTGGAGTTACAACTGTATGTTCGCGAGCAAGCGATTTCCGAAACCGTACATCGCTACGGAAATCTGGTTTAGCTCGATCGACGGACCTATTCGAATAACTCACGAAGTCCAACAGCTCGGTTTAAAGAACCTGATGATGCCATTTGGTTCTTGGGGGCGAACGGCAGGATTTCGAAAATCGTGTGACCGGCAACGGTTCGGCGAACTTTGCTCACAATCATCGGTTACCAAAGAGGAGACCGCTCATGGCCAAGAATGTTTTGGGTACGGACTTGGAAGAATGCAGCGGAGACCCGCTGACCGGATTCTTTCGCGACGGCAAGTGCAATACTTGTGGCGACGACACGGGAATGCACACGGTTTGTGTCGAAACAACCGAGGAGTTCTTGGAGTTCTCAAGAGCAGCCGGGAATGACTTGTCAACACCGATGCCCCAGTATCAATTCCCGGGCTTAAAGCCGGGAGATCGCTGGTGTGTATGCTTGCCGCGCTGGTTGGAGGCATTGGAAGCGGGAGTCGCCCCCAATCTGATTTTGAAGGCGACCCACATTTCTGCGATAGAACATATCGATTTGGAAATTCTCTATGCATACGGAATCGACGCACCGAATCAGGATGATTGACACATCCGCAGCGACGTTCGCCAGAGCTTGAAGGAGTCACAACCTTGCTCGGGCGAGTGTCGCTATCAACGGTACGTCGATCGTCTTGGTGGGGTCAATCATCAGCCCGACGCTTGCGCGTAGGTCTCTTCAAATGGTTGGACCACAACATAGCCCTGTCCGGTAAATTTGAGTTGTAGCGACTCGCCAGAACCGCGACCGAAAAACGTCTTGAGTTGAATGTCCGTCTTGAACTCGGGTTGGACGTTGCCGGTCCACATGACTGTCGCGTTTGGGTCGGTGACGACGGGGGATTGAGGCGTCACGGGCAGCGTCATGGGGTCGTAGTGGGTGGTGATGGCGACCATGCCAGTCCCTTGCAAGCGAACATTGAACAAGCCGCCCGCCAACATCGCGGCTACCTTTTTCATCAACTTGATTTCGTATTGCAGCGACATCTCGAAGGCTAACAGGTCGTTGCCGTTAACGAAGATGGCTTCGTTATTCAATTGCAGGATCGTGATTTTCTTTCCTACGTCAGCGCAGAACACCGATCCGCGACCGGTGGCTCGCGTCAAGCGTGTACCCTCGCCCGAGACCGCCTTCTTGAGCAAGTTTCCTAGGCCCTGTTCCAGAATTCCTTCTCGTTCGAACTTGACGTCACCCGTGTAGGCCACCATGGCGCCCATCTTGATCCAAACGGAACCATTCAAGTTGATGTCCAACATACGATCGGACTCCAATTCGAACAGGCCTTGGTTTAGATCCCGGTCAGCCGACTTTTCCAAAAATGTACTCAAGGTGTAGCGATTATCGATCATCGTGTTTGCCTTTCCGATGTGATTTGTGTTTGCTTGATTCCGAACGCCCCAAAGTCCTTCCAGCGTAAGGGAAAGCAAAGACACTTGCTACAGGGCCGGGCCTGTATGTAGATTTCGCAATTGAAGAGTACCCGGAAATTTACTGGACACGCGCACGTTCGTGCAATACTTTGACATTTGACCGTTGTGCGATTTCCCAGACGGCCGTTTCATGAACGGCTTAATGAAACGACGAGATTTGCTCGAGCGCTTTTTTGGTGATCTTGGGGACTTTCGCAGCGTCGGCCGGGAAACCAACAACCAGCAAGATCGAGGGGCGTTCGTTCGAAGGACGATTTAAGATTTCGTTGAGAAACGACATGGGACTGGGGGTGTGCGTCAAAGTCGCTAACCCCGCATGATGAAGCGCCTGAATCAAGAAGCCGGTTGCAATACCGACGGATTCACTAACGTAGTAATTTTTTACTTTTCGGCCGTCCGGTAACAATTCGTACGCTTTGGCGAAAATGACGATAAGGCAGGGGGCGGTCTCCAAGAAGGGTTTGTTCGCATCCGTCCCTAAGGGGGCCAGGGCCTCCAGCCATTCGGGTGGGGCACGGTGCGCGTAGAATTCGCGTTCTTCCGCTTCAGCGGCGACGCGGATTTGATACTTGATTTCCGGACTGCGAACCACAGCAAAATGCCACGGTTGCAAGTTGGCTCCACTGGGTGCCGTGCCCGCGGTACGCAAACAATCTTCGATCACGGACTCCGGCACGGGTTCGGCCGAGAACTCGCGCACCGTGCGCCGACGCTTCATCTCTTCGAGGTGTTCACGAGCGATCTGTTGCATGATGGTGGCGGGTTCTCTTCGGAACCCAAACAACGGTTCGAATTCGGGGGACGGAGGCATCCGATTCTCCAATTGTCGCTTGGTAAGTTCTCAGCGGGTGAGCGATGTGCTATTCTAACAACTCACGTTTGGGCGGTGCAGAACAAACGAGTCGGAAAGTGCGAAGGCCTGGAGTGACTTCGTCTTCGCACTTTTCTCCCTCCCACCGGCCGTGTTGCTCTGGCCACTCGAAGTATTCAACCCGAGGAACTCCCATGCTGCGTCTCGCTTCCCTGGTTCGCTCATTTTCTTTGTCTGTTTTTGTGTCGTCTCATCACGCCATGCCATCGCGGCACCGCCAGACCACGTGGCGTTTGGCTCTAGTGGGTATGCCGCTACTGTGTTTGACGTTGGCGCAGAGTTTGCCGGGATGGGCCAACGAACGGAGCAGCGATTCCGGCGATGGCAAGGAAGAGTCCTCGCAGGCCATCGTGCGAACGTTCTCGCGGCAAGCACTGACGCAGATCTATTTTAGCGAGGGGACCGCGGTTGGTGACTTGAATAACGATAAGGTTCAAGATGTCGTCTATGGACCATACTGGTTTGCCGGTCCAGACTTCAAAACTGCGAAAGAGATCTTTCCCGTTGTTCCGCAGCCCATGAACGGCTACGCGAATCATTTCTTCGCTTGGACTCAGGATTTTAATGGTGATGGTTGGCAAGATGTATTGACGGTGGGGTTTCCCGGCACTCCCGCGTTTGTTTACGAGAACCCAGGAGCCGACGCGAACGAACATTGGAAAAAGCATCAGGTCATGGATTGGGTTTCGAACGAATCTCCCCAGTTCTTGGACCTCACGGGTGATGGTTTGTCCGAATTGGTTTTTACTCGGGACGGCATGTATGGTTATGCCAAACCCAAACCCAACAGTTTTGACGCCTGGGATTTTGTTCCCATTTCCGAATCGGTTGCCACCAAGACGTTTGGTCATGGCTTGGGCGTGGGCGATATCAACGGCGATGGTCGAAACGATTTGATTACGAAAGACGGTTGGTTCGAACAACCCGAGCGAATCGAGGCCGGACAACGTTGGCCGTTTGTGCCTTTCTTGTTCGCCGGCCCCGGTGGAGCCGAGATGTACGCTTACGATGTCGACGGCGACGGACGCAATGATGTGATCACCAGTTTGCATGCGCACGAATATGGATTGGTCTGGTGGCAACAACTGGAGCCGGTCGACGGACAGCCACAATTCAAACAACAAGTGATCATGGGTAGTGTCCCATCGCAGAACGATTTTGGGATTTATTTCTCGGAATTGCACTCGGTGGCATTGCACGACATGGACGGCGATGGGTTGAAAGACATCGTCACCGGCAAGACCTATTGGTCGCACCATCGCCAAAGTCCAGGTTGGGATGCGGGGGCCGTTGTGTATTGGTTCAAATTGACTCGGACGGCCGATGGGGTGAAATGGATTCCCTACCTGGCGGATGATACTGCGGGCATCGGTCGACAGATCGTGGTCAACGACATCGATGGCAACGGGCAGATGGACATCGTGACGGGGGGGATGTTGGGTTGCCACGTGATGACGCAGACGGCGACCCCCACCAGTGAACAGGAGTATCAAATATCGCAGCCCAAGCCGCGTCGCGGTTTGACGGAAGACCTGTCGGGTGCGGAAGCCGCAGCGATCATGACAGTGCCCCAAGGCTTCCAAGTCCAGTTGGCAGCGGCCGAACCAGACGTTCATCAACCGGTCGCCATGGCTTTTGATGAGCGCGGGCGTTTGTGGGTGGCCGAAGCGTACACCTATCCCATTCGAGCCAAAGAAGCGCAAGGCCTCGATCGAATCATCATCTTGGAAGATACCGATCAAGACGGCAAATTCGACAAACGTACGCAGTTTACCGAAGGCCTTAACTTGGTCTCCGGACTGGAGGTCGGCTTTGGCGGGGTTTGGGTCGGCGCAGCACCCTATCTCATGTTTATTCCCGATGCCAATGCCGACGACGTGCCGGATGGCGAACCCGTCGTCCTGCTCGACGGCTTTGGCTACCAAGACACTCACGAAACATTAAACACGTTCAATTGGGGGCCAGATGGTTGGTTGTATGGCTGTCATGGGGTGTTTACACACAGTCGCGTCGGCAAGCCGGGAACGCCAAATGGCGAACGGACTCCGATGAACGCTGCCGTTTGGCGATATCATCCTACTCGTCATGAGTTTGAGATCTTTGCGGAAGGCACGTCGAATCCTTGGGGCGTGGACTTCAACGATCACGGTCAAGCATTCATTACTGCCTGCGTGATTCCGCATCTGTATCACGTGATTCAAGGAGGCCGATACATCCGCCAAGCCGGGAATCATTTTAATCCACACACATACGACGACATCAAGACGATTGCCGATCACGCTCACTACGCGGGCGCGATTCAAGATCACGCGTGGTGGGGCAACGAACCGCCACTCAAAGACGATACTTCCGATGCCGGTGGTGGACACGCTCACTGCGGGGCGATGATCTATCTGGGCGACAATTGGCCGGAACGATACCGCAATACAATCTTTTTCAACAACATTCACGGCAATCGTGTCAATGCGGACCGTTTGGTTCGAAACGGCAGTGGCTACGTTGGGAAACACTCGGACGATTTGCTTTTATCGAACGATCGCTGGTTCCGCGGTATCAACCTCCGAGCCGCTCATGACGGCACGGTCTATTTGATCGACTGGTACGATCGCAATGCCTGCCATCGCACGAACCCTGAGATTTGGGATCGGACCAATGGCCGAGTCTATAACATTAGCTATGGAACCCCGCAGCGATCATCGGTCAACTTGCGTGCCGAGAGTGACGCGGAATTGGCTGAAATGGCTTGGAGTCAGAATGAATGGTACGTGAGGATGTCGCGGCGTTTGCTGCAAGAACGAGCGGCGACGGGTCGTATCGACAAGACAAAAGTCCGCGCGACCATCGACAAGTTGTTGGCCTCCGAGGACGACACTCGAGTCTTGCGCGGCATGTGGTTGGGGCACGCGCTGAAACTCTTGTCGAATGACGATCTCTTGAAATTGGCGGGGCATGGTTCCGCGTATGTGCAGGGCTGGAGTATCCAGTTGGCCTGCGAACAGTCGCCGTTGGCACCCGCGATGTTGGGTAAGCTCAAGGAGTTGGCCCACCGACCCAGTGGCGATCCCATGGTCCGTTTGTACGTGGTTTCGGCTCTGCAGCGCTTGGTTGCCGACGATCGATGGGAAATATTGGCAGGTTTGATGAGTCACGAAGCAGATGCCCAGGATCATAACTTGCCACTGATGATTTGGTACGCGCTTGAACCGTTGGTTGCGATCAATCCAGATCGTGCCATTGGGCTGGCGACCACCAGCAAGATTCCGGTCTTGCGAGAGTATATTATCCGCCGCGCGGCTGCCGAACCGGAATCGCTCAACACCTTGATCACAAACGCGACGAAGTTCGACGTGGAAGGTCAAGCTTTGGTCCTGAGCCAGATCCAGAAATCATTGGAGGGTCGCGTCAACGTGGCCATGCCCGCCGCGTGGGAGCAAGCCTATCCCGTCTTCACAGCGGTCGAATCCGAAACCGTTCGGCAGGCAGCGGTCAAGTTGGGTGTCCTGTTTGGAGATCAACGTGTCTTCCCAAGCTTACGCGAAACGTTAGCCGATGCGGAAGCTCCGATGGCAAGTCGCCAATTGGCTTTGGAAGTCCTGTTGGCAGGTCGCGATGCCGAAGCGGCCGCAGCACTGTATGCCGCGTTGGGCGAACCGGAATTGCAGGGTCCGGCGGTTCGTGGCTTGGCTGCGTATCCCGACCCACAGACCGCGACTCAGCTGTTGAATCGCTACGGCTCGTTTTCTACAGCCGTGAAGGGCGATGCAATCGCGACTTTGGTTTCGCGATCATCATTTGTCCGCCCGTTATTGGATGCAATCGAAGCGAAGTCCATTCCGACCACCGACTTGCATGCCTACCATGTTCGCCAAATCCAAGCGTTGGGCGATGCAGAATTGGTCAAACGCTTGGAGGCGACGTGGGGCATGATCGGTCGCTCCTCCGAAAATGAACTGCAAGCGATTGCTCGATACAAGGAACTACTGAAACCAGATCTATTGCAGGCCGCGGACAAGAGTCATGGTCGCGCCGTTTATCAAAAGGTTTGTGCTTCGTGTCATCAATTGTTCGGAGCAGGTGAGAAAGTTGGTCCCGATTTGACGGGCTCAAATCGAGCCAATTTGGAGTACGTGCTCGAAAATGTTTTGGCACCAAGCGCCGTAGTCGGGAAAGACTATCAAATGACGTTGCTGCAATTGGTGGATGGACGCGTTGTCTCGGGTTTGATTACTCAGGAAACCGACAGCGCCGTCACGTTGCGAACCATTAACGATACCGTCGTCGTCGCAAAAGACGATATCGAGGAGCGACAATTGTCCGAATTGTCGTTGATGCCGGCTGGCTTGATCGACAACTTGAGTATCGATGATTTTGCCGACCTAGTCGCCTATTTGGGGAGCCCCAATCAAGTGGAGATCCGCGGTCGCAAGTCGCCGATCGACGCCACCGGAAATGTCCCCAACGCCTACGAAGGCGAGAAACTGAAGCTGGTCGAAAAAACCAGTGGCAATGCAACTAGCCAAGACATGCGCGGCTTCAATGGGGATCGTTGGAGCGGCCACGATCACTTGTGGTGGACGGGTGGCAAGCCAGGCGATCGCCTGAGTGTCGAAATCGAAGTGGCGGAAGCGGCAACCTACGAGGTTTCGGTTTCGTTGACAAAAGCAATCGATTACGGCATTGTCCAAATGCACTGGGACGGTCAGAAGGTTGGCGATCCCATCGATTGTTTCCATCCCAACCAAGTGGTGAATACGGGTATGTTGTCGCTGGGCACCCATGCTCTGACCGCTGGAAAACACAAGTTGACCATCGAGATTGTAGGCGCGAACCCTCAGGCGGTTAAGCAACATATGGTGGGCTTGGATTTTGTGTTGTTGGAAAAATCGGTAACGGTTGATGGGAAGTAGGTGCGTGTCGCACGTCGCATGAGAAGCCGACTGGATTTGAAGTAACCAGCGGATTAGCCACGGACTTGCGGTTTGTGTCGAAACGACGTGCGAAACCCACCACCTGGATTTTTGCGAACCGTCTCAATTTACCGAGGACGTAGGCTCAAGCGTCTTCAAGTAACCACTGAATTAAGAAAGTGAAAATTGATCATGCGAATGAAGGATACCCATTGGCACGTTGTCCAAATAATTGTTTGGAGTATTTGCTTTTTAATGTGGTGCGGCGCAGGGGACGCTGCGGCCCAACAAACAGGAACCGCTCGAAAGTTCTTTGCCGCGGACTACGAAAAAAAATTGGCGGCTGTGGTCGAGGCGGATAACTCATTGTCGTGGCAAGTACCCATTCGAGATATTCACGATGCGCAAAAACTTCCTCAAGGCGGTTGGTTGCTGCAAACGAGCTTTTTTGAGGTAGTCGAATTGGATGCCGAAGGAAAAGAAGTTTGGAGGTACGATGCCGGCAAAACAGACACGGGAGCACGTGTCGAAATTCATGCGTTCCGACGTTTGCCCAACGGACAAACGATGATTGCCGAAAGCGGAACGAGTCGCATTTTGATCGTCAACCCGGACAAAACAATTGCCAGTTCGACTCCGTTAACGGTCGAACAGGCGGATCCACATCGGGATACGCGATTGGTGCGACTTACGGACCAAGGAACTTTCTTGGTCGCTCACGAGTCCCAACGACTGGTTCGTGAATATGCGGTTGATGGAAAAGTGATTTGGGAGTATTCGGTTGGGAGTCAACTTTATTCAGCCGTTCGTTTGGAAAATGGGAATACCTTGATTGGAACGGGCGATGGCAACCGAGTGATCGAAGTCAATCCGGAGAAAGAAATTGTCTGGGAGTTGAAGTCAAACGACATCCCGGGCGTGAAGCTGGGTTGGATCACAATGGTTGATCGCCTTCCCAACGGCAATACTTGGATCGTCAACTGCCATGCGGGACCAGATCAACCGCAGATTTTGGAGGTGAGTCCCGCGAAGAAAGTCGTGTGGTCATTCCACGACTTCAATCGCTTCGGCAATTCGCTTCCGGTCGCCTTTCCCTTGGATTGATCTAAGGCATTGCCAATCCAAGGAGATCACGGGCGTTTTCGAAACAGATTCCCTTGACCAAGGGCAGAAGCAATTGGTCGTCGTCGGGCAGTTCGCCTTGGACGACGTCGTGACCAAGCAGTTGGCACAAGAGTCTTCGGAAGTACTCGTGGCGCGGAAACGACAAAAGGGATCGTGAATCGGTCAACATGCCGACGAAACGCGAGAGGAGTCCGAGATTGCTCAACGCGTTCAATTGCCAAGTCATGCCTTCTTTTTGATCCAGGAACCACCAACCGCTGCCCCACTGCAATTTACCGGCGAGCGATCCATCTTGAAAATTCCCGAGAGCGGTTGCGACTGCATAGTTGTCGGCCGGGTTCAGGTTGTAGACGATGGTTTTGGGCAACGTTCCGCGTCGATCCAGATCGTTGAGATAATCGCACAGTCTATCGATTTGTGGCCAATCGCCGATACTGTCGCAGCCGATGTCGGCGCCCACCTGTTGCCGCAATCGCTGGTTGTTGTTGCGCCGCGCGCCCAAGTGAAGTTGTTTCGCCCAGCCTTTTTCAAAGTCCCAAGTCGCAAACTGACGCATGAGGAATCCACCAAAGCGATCGGCGGCAGCCGGATCGACGATGTCCAAGTCCGCGGTCCCCTTGGCTAAAAGCAGTTTTTCGACAACCTGTGCCGCTTCGGCTTCCGTTCCATCGACGGCAAAGCAATAGCTGAGGCCATGGTCGGACAGGCGGCAACCAAGACGATGGAACTCGTCGTGGCGATGGTGGAGGGCAGCCATTAGATCAGAGAGGCCACGGATATCGATGTTGGTAATTTGTGACAGGCGTTGCACCCAAGCCCGCCAGCGCTCTCCTTGTTGGACCGCAAACACGACATCCGGTCGATACGTCGGGTACATGCGAAATGGCAGATCGGGTTGCGCTTGCAATTGGCGATGGAATTGTAGATCGTCAGCCGGGTCATCGGTCGTGCAGAGCACGCGGACTGCAAAATTCTTGAGAATGGATTGCGGGCGGAGGTCAGGGGACTGGAGCCGTTCGTTGGCTTGTTCCCAGATCACCGAGGCGGATTGTTCGTTCAAGGCTTGATGGATCCCAAAGTAACGCTTCAGCTCGAGATGCGTCCAATGATAGAGTGGGTTGCGAAGCGTTTGCGGAACGGTTTTGGCCCAAGCCAAAAATTTTTCGTAGGGCGAAGCCGAACCCGTGCAATGCGACTCCGGAACGCCAGCGGCTCGCATCGCGCGCCATTTGTAGTGATCCCCGGCTAACCAAACTTCGTACAGATTGGCAAACGGTTGATTGTTGGCAATCACATCGGGCGGCAAGTGGCTGTGGTAGTCGATGATCGGTTGGGCGGCTGCGGTTCGGTACAATCGTTTGGCGACTTCGTTATGGAGCAAGAAATCTTCAGTCATCCAATTCATCGTTTTCCTTTACTTGATCGGGGATGCCATCCACCCATTGAACCTCGATTTGCGGCACAACGGCCTGGATTCGCTCGGTCCAGGCCTTTGACAATTGTACCCGTGCCGAATCTTGGTTCGTATTGGGGCTGCCCGCGATTTGGGCCATATCGCTTGGCCAAGAAAATTCTCGAGTTTGGAGTTTCGGATCGTGGAAACCTGCTCACAGCAATTCGCTGAATGCGTCAAGATTCGCGACGTGGGGCGCCAACAACCATGCGTCTACGATCAGGCTCGACCCAAACACTCCTAACAAGGGCCACATCCAAACGAGCGGCGCCGGTCGCGTAAGGATTGGTCTGGTTTCCCGATGCTTGACGCTCGCGACTTCGGTTATGAATCCTGTCAGACATGAGAGGCTCTGCGCGATGATGCTAGCAGATTTTGCACTGATTTGGTGGATTCTCTTGCGTCAGGGCGAAGGTCTTGGTCCTCTCGAACAGGATTCGGATTGACTCGCTCGATTAATTTTCGGTAAAAGCCAAGTGGATTTGCTCAAGAAATTCTCACGATTGGCCGGAGGAAGACTCTCCCTGGTGGATGGGCGAGCTTCTCTTGGCGGGACCTGTGATCGTTTTTCCTGAGGATCGAGCACTAGCAACTAACCCAAGTCGAGACATTCGGGATGGAGTCGGCCAACACACCTAGCAGGCCTGGTTTCGTGGGGCGATTGACTCGCGTCCTATTTGCACGGCCATTGGTGTTGGCGATCGCGTTGTTGGTCTTGGGCGGAATTGGTGGTGGAATCGCCTTTTTCTCGGCGGGCGAAAAGCAAGTTCCGCCGGAAGAGTTGATTGCCCAATCACTGGCCCACATCGAGCGAGAAGAGTTTGAACCGGCGCGAAAAGCAGCAGAAAAACTCGCCCAGTCCAAAGATTTTCCGGACAAGCATCGCGGGATGCTCGCTTACTTGCTTGGCTATACGCTGGTTCGGTTGGAATGTGAGCAGGAGCGACGCCCGGATCGTCGGGCGGGATTGTACATGGTCGCGGCTCGATATTTTGAAGAGGCCAGCTTGCAAGGTGTACCTCCCGAATATCAACCGGCAGTGGACTATTGGAATGGCCGGAGTCTGGTTCTTGCCCAACAAGCATCGTTGGCCCGCGGACCATTGGAGAGTGCGTTGGTTTCAAATCCACAGCGCCGCCGGGAAATATTGGCTTGGTTGGGTGAGGCGTATCTGCAAGATACCAAGTTGCCAAAGGACAAGGGCCTGCAGTACTTGGAACAGTTATTGGCCGAGCCGGACCTTACGCCCGCTGAACGTTACCGCTGCCTGGGTCAAAAAGCTCAAATGTTGTTGCTCGATGATCAGCTTGAGGCCGCCTCTCAGATTTGGGAATCGCTGCCCAATGATGCCGGTTCCAAATTGCCCGTCCAACTGGCGTTGGGCAGATATTATTTGAAGCAAGCGGAAGCCGAGCAGCGCTTGCGTTCTGATCCGCAGAAGATTCAGCAAGCTTATGAGAATGCCGTTCGTGCGTTGACGATTTCAGACGCGAAGTTATTGGTCGACGAAGAACGCGACCGCGGTAGTGCCATGTTCTTATTAGGCAAGGCACAAAAAGGAGCCGGGCAAACCGCCGCCGCTATCGAGAGCTTTGCTTATGTACGGCGGCATCATTTCGACTATCCCATTGGAATTGCTGCAGGGTTCCATGAGGCTCAGTGTCAGTTGGAGGGCGATGATTTTGCAGGGGCCTTTCGGCTGTTTAGTTCGCTGCTGCGTGAAACGGTACGCCCCAACAATCAAGGCGAAACCGAGTGGCTTAATCAAGACTCGATTACAGAGATGATCGAAGCAGCGGTGAGTCGCTACATCCAAGTGGGGGATTGCGCCACGGCCGTACAATTGGCGGACGAATTCCATGCGGCATCGTCCAGTCGCACGCCGCCCATTCCGTTGGGCAATGCCGCTCGCTTGCGCGTCAATGCGTTGGAAAAGTGGGTCAAATTATTGGAGACCCAGTTGGCGCAAGTCAGTTTCAACGAGCGAGAAGAGGTCAAGCAAGCGTTGCAGGATAAATACAGCGAATATGCTCATTCGCTGTATTCGCTGGCCGTCAATCGATTTGCCTCGGATCAGTACACGAGCAATCTGTTCGAGGCAGGCGAGTATTTCTATCGAGCTCAAGATTTTCATCGCGCCGTTTTAGCGCTTCAGCAATACTTGGCCTCCAATGATTTGAAGTTCGCGGCTCAAGCACGTTTGCGAATCGGGCAAAGCCAAATGGCCCAACGTCAGTATCAAGTGGCAGCAGATTCCTTCGCGAATTGTTGGACGTTGTTTCCCAACGATCCGGTTGTTTATCAAGCACGATATCAGGCGGCTGAATGTTATCTGGAACTAGAAAATCCCGAATTGGCGGAAGAGATCCTACGGGGAAATCTCGACAACGACAAATTGACACCGAGTTCGCAAGAGTGGATCGAATCGCTGTATCTGCTCGGTACCTTGTTTTTTGAACAAGGGAAAAAGTTCGAATCGCGGAGCAATTTGGCGGAGACGGAAGCAAATCTTGCCATCGCCGAGGATCACATTGCCTTGATGGAACAGGCCGGCAACTACTACTCGCAGGCCATCAATCGTTTGAGTGAAGCCGTGCAGCGCGCACCCGAATCACCGCTCGCTCCCGAAGGACTGTATTGTCTGGCAGAATCCTATCGACGCAGGAATCGCTGGCACGAAAAACAAATTGAGAGTACCACGATTTCGTCGCAGCGAGTTCGCATTGGTGAAATCGTGCGGCGGGACGATGAACGAGCGATTCAACTGCTCGGGCAACTAGAGGAGCAATTGCAGGAATTGCGCGAGCGAGAGCCCTTAAGTCAAATCCAGGAGCGGTTACTCCGCAACAGTTACTTTGTGCGCGGACAACTTTACTACCGACTAGGGCAATTCGAATCCTCAATTCAGATGTATCGGACCGTCAGCAACAAGGTCATCCAAGAGCCGGAAGTTTTGGAAGCCTATGTTCAAATCGCAAGTTGCTACCGCCGTTTGAATCGAAACGATGAGGCAACCCGAGTCGTCAACCAAGCCAAAATTATTTTACGTGACCGAATCCCTGCCAATGCCGACTTCGAAGCCACCACGCGTTTTCCTCGCGAACGGTGGGTTTTGATGCTGGATTGGCTAGCAAGCATTTGAGACTCTTCGCCATGCACAACACTGACAAGCAACACGATTGGGCTACAAGAATCGTTTCGAGTCGATGGAGGGTTGTCCAATGACCCAAACCCCAGTGGACCGCGGTTGGAACTCCAATTCAGAATTGGATCTTTCAACCGAACGTCTGGCACACTTGGTCCATCAAAAATCCGTTCTGGTTCGTGAACTGCATAAATTGGTTTCCAAGCAGCAGGAGATGATCCGCCAACAAGAAGTCGATTTGATTCCACTATTGGCGGTCAAACAGCGCGTCTTGGAGACTTTGAGTGAAGTGGATCGGGCGTTGGACCCCTTTCGTCAACAGGACCCCGAACATCGGTACTGGAAGTCGATGGAGACCCGCATCGCGTGTCGAGAAGAAGCGGATCACTGTGAAGTTTTGTTTCGGCAAGTGCTGCTGATCGAGAACGATTGCACGATGGCTTTGCAACAACAGCAACAAAAGACCAAAGAACAGTTGCAAGGTGCTGTTGCGGCAGGGCAAGTGAATCGAGCTTACCAACAAACGCAAGCGAGTACGACTTCACAACCGTACCGCCTGGATCTTGTATCAGAAGGATAACTCCGATGATGACGACGGCATCCGAGTTGACGCTCGAATCGGTGCTCGAGATTTGGCAATCCACAACGACCCGCCTTGAGCAGACTCATTTGGTTCTGCAAGCGGAAGTCCGGAGATTGACCGATGAACTGGAGGAGAAGAACCGTCAATTAGCCAAGAAGAACCGTTTGGCGGATTTGGGTCAAATGGCAGGTCACGTGGCTCACGAAGTTCGAAATCACTTGGTGCCACTGACACTTTATCTCAGCTTGTTGCGTCGGCAATTGAACGGTGCGAACCAAAATTCCTTGCCACTTGGCAGTTTGAGCGGTATCACGTTGTTGGACAAAGTCGATGCCAATCTTACGGCCATGCGCACGATGGTTCAGGACCTGCTCAATTTCACGGCCAATCGTCAACCTCAATGGTCGGAAATTCAGCTCCAAGCGGTTGTTCTGGAGTTGTTTGAAGAGATTCAATCCCAATGTGAAGCGCAAGGGATTGCGCTGGCATCGGAGGTTCCCGTCCAAGCCAATCTTTGCGGCGATGTCGAAATGCTCCGCAGCGCGCTCCGAAATTTGCTCCTGAACGCGGTTGATGCCCTGCCAAACGGTGGCAATCTCTTGGTCCAGGTCAGGGAAGACGATCGGTCCGTCCGGATTGACGTGGTCGACGACGGTGAGGGTATTCCGACGGATGTGATGGACCGAGTGTTTGATCCATTTTACACCACCAAACCGACCGGAACCGGCTTGGGCCTATCGATCGTCGAACGGATCATGGAATGCCACGCCGGGCAGATCCATGTGCAGCGCATGGAGCCACATGGGACTTGCTTTTCCTTAAGCTTTCCCAGGAATCATTCAAATTACAAGCGAGAAGGAACACGGGGATGATACGAATCGCCAAGTCCTCCATTCGTGACGACCAACATAGCAACGCCACGGATAATCGGAAGACGCTCGAGAACCTGCGTGAACCTGCCGCTCGTGTGCTCGTTGTCGACGATCATGCGTCTGCACGCGAAAGTGTGGTCGATATTCTGAGTAATGCCGGGTACGTCGTGGCCGCCACCAGTAGTGCAGCGGAAGCCCTGAAGCGATTGGGGAGTCAATCGTTTGATCTGGTTTTCACCGACTTGATGATGCCCGGGATGGATGGCTTGGAGTTCATCCAGAACTTGGTCAGTCGGAAAATTGATTGCCAAGTGGTAATGTTTACCGCGCATGCGTCGGTTGCAACCGCGGTCCAAGCGATGCGACTGGGAGCGTTTGACTACATCGAAAAGCCCTTCTCGGTCGAGCAATTGGAAGATGCGGCCAAGCGAGCCTTGGTTCATGGGCGAGCGATGGGACGGCGAAGTCAAGTTTCCACTCCCGATCAACAAGCTCCTGAACTGATTGGCCAGAGTGCGGCCATGCAACGCCTGCGGCAGTTGATTCAGCAAGCCGCTCCGACGAATGAAACCGTTTTGATCACTGGTGAAAGCGGAACCGGCAAGGAACTTGTTGCTCGCGCGGTGCATGCCCATAGTGGGCGCAGCGGACAGGCCTGGGTTGCCTTGAACTGCCCTGCCCTCTCGCCGCAATTGATGGAGAGCGAACTATTTGGTCATGAAAAAGGCGCCTTTACAAACGCCGACTCGCCGCGGATTGGCCGCTTCGAGTTGGCCGATGGTGGGACCATTCTGTTGGATGAGGTCAGTGAGATTGAGTTGGAGTTGCAGGCAAAGTTGCTGCGAGTACTGCAGGAACGTCAGTTGGAACGAGTCGGCTCGAGTGTAAGTCGTTCGGTGAACGTGCGAGTCGTGGCCTCGACCAATCGCGACCTACACCAAGATGTTCGCAGTGGTCGCTTTCGCGAAGATTTGTTTTATCGGCTCGCTGTGATCCCGATCCAAGTTCCACCTTTAAGACGTCGCGCGGAGGACATCCCGTTACTGGCACGGCATTTCTTGCATAAAGCCGCCGAACGAGTCGGCCGCGATCCGTTGACCTTGGCAACCTCGGCCGAAGATTTTCTAACTAACTACCACTGGCCAGGAAACGTGCGGGAGTTAGAAAATATCATGACACGAGTGACGGTCTTGGGCGGTCGGCAAGAAATCCTGGAAGCGGACGTACAACCGTGGCTTATCGCGGCAAATACTTCGATTCCAAGTCGTGAAGAGGGTTTGAGCCCACCCGCCGCGTCGATTCCGATCGATATGAGCCTGGAAGCAATGGAACGGCAAATGATCGAGGCTACCTTGGAACGATTTCAGGGGCACCGGCAAAAAAGTGCCGAGGCCTTAGGGATCGGCGTTCGCACATTGACGAATAAATTGCGCGAGTATGGTTACGCTCCACGCGAGAAAGCTTATATCAATCGCGAAACTCGAGCCGCGTGAAGCAAGCCACGATCATGGAGACTATCCTGAGTGCCATTCTGCCTGCCCACGTCGGGTGCAGTTTGGTATCGAATCAATATGGCGATGCAATAGAAAAAAGCCGCGAGGTTGGGTTTGCCAAGCGACAAGAAGAATTTCGCACGGGCCGCCTTTGCGCGGTTCAAGCGTTAACTCAGGCCGGTTGGCGACCGATCCAAGGCGAATGGCAACCGCTAAGCTTTCGAGATCCGCCGAAGTTGGAAGATTTGCAAGCCATTGTAGGTGTTGGCCCCGAGCGATGCCCCGAGTGGCCAGTTGGTTTTGTCGGCTCGATTTCTCATAGCCGCCATTGGACATGGGCACTTGCGGGCTCCCAGCAACACTTTGCTGGGCTTGGTATCGATACTGAAGTGGTGATGAAACCAGAAACTCACGAATTGGTCCGGCACGAAGTTGGCTCCACATCCGAGTGGGCCTTGTTGACCGACCGAAGGTTGCCCCCCGAACTCGAAACGACCTTGCTGTTTTCGGTCAAAGAATCGTACTTCAAGTTGTGGTACCCTCAGCTCAAGCACTTCTACGACTTCGACGACGTGCAACTGGTTCAAGTCACATCGGCCCCCGATTTTTTTCCGACGGAAGGAATTCACGATTGCTTGAGTTTCTATCTCCATACGCGGTGCGCGGGAACCGAG
>JAEUIP010000640.1 GCA_016795075.1 Planctomycetaceae bacterium
GGATGTCGGCACAATTATCCTCGGCGTTTTCATGTTCACGGGAATCGTGGTGGCCTTGGTCGTCCTCATTCTCGTCGCCAAAAAGTTTTTGGTCGCGTCGGGTAATGTAAAAATAACCGTCAATGGCCAAAAAACCCTCTCCGTTCCAGCTGGCGGTAAACTCTTGGGTTGCTTAGCTGAAAATGGCATCTTTGTTTCCAGCGCCTGCGGTGGTGGTGGCACATGTGCTCAATGCAAAGTGAAGATCCACGCGGGTGGGGGTGATATTCTTCCCACCGAAAAAACGCACATCAACACCAAGATGGCCAAAGAAGGAACTCGCCTCTCCTGCCAAGTTGCTGTTAAGCAGGATATGGATATCGAAGTTCCCGAAGAAGTTTTCGAAACCAAGAAATGGGTTTGCACCGTTCGCTCCAACGAAAACGTGGCAACCTTTATTAAAGCGTTAGTCCTTGAACTTCCTACCGGCGAACAGGTCGACTTCAAGGCGGGTGGATACATCCAAATCGAAGTCCCA
>JAEUIP010000641.1 GCA_016795075.1 Planctomycetaceae bacterium
AACGGGGCCGACCTGCCTCAGAAGTTCGTACCGCGACGGCGGGGGCGTGGAGAGAAGGACGCTCGCAGGTCAGTGGTACTGATCGACTGTGCCGAGCGGCTTTCGATATGGGGCTGGCTGAGAATTCGTTGGCGTTTTGGACGATCGCCTATTCTTCAAACTGCCCACGCGGCTGACCGACTGAAGGTGCTGTACGAATGTCGCTCGAACTTCCTACTACTGGACCAATTGTGCCGCGAGTTGTTGGGCGAACGATGGGCGGGGTTCGAGGCGACCTGTTCGGTGTCGGCCAGACGTGAGGTTTTCGCGGAGCAGGGTGGGGACATTCGTCAATGTTTTTTTGAATTGTTTGACCGCCTAGCCCAGGGGACTGGACCGTTTGGGCAGTCAACTCGTATCATGGAGCCGCCGGAGCCTCGGATTATCTAAAGGGTCGTTAGGCTGTAGGGTAAAATGTTGCGGTTGCCCATAACGCAGGGTTGTTGGTTCGAGATGGGTTTTGAGCATGCCAATTT
>JAEUIP010000642.1 GCA_016795075.1 Planctomycetaceae bacterium
CCTGCAGGAGGCCGAGGTACTGGTGCACCAGCACCAGCTCAAGGACCACGAGCGCAAGCTGCAACAGCTGCTCGCCGAAACGCTGGAGCAACGCGGCGACGCGGCGCAAGCGCTGAAACACTTCAAGCGTTTTCACCAACTGGAAACCGAGAGCCAGCGTCACGATACCCAGCGGAAGCTGCAACAGCTCGCGCTGCGCGCCGAAATCGAACAGGCGCTGGCCGAGGCCAAGCGGCAGCGCGAACGCTCCGCCGAGCTCGCGGCCAGCAACCAGACGCTGGACCGGATTGCCCATGAAGATGCGCTGACCGGTGTATCGAATCGCCGCCGGCTGGACACCTGGGCAGGCAATCAACCTGCCGCGCTGCCCACGGGGTTTGCCGTCGCGCTACTCGACATCGATCACTTCAAGAAAATCAACGACACGCATTCGCACGCCATCGGCGACGCGGTGCTGCGCGAAATCGGCGCGTTGTTGAAAAGCCAGGCACGCAACGAGGACCTGGTGGCGCGCT
>JAEUIP010000643.1 GCA_016795075.1 Planctomycetaceae bacterium
GGTTTGGGCTTGCCAGCCGAAGCATTGCGTAGGCTGGGGTGAGGTCTGATTGGCACACAAAGCTTGGTCTCATGCCCGCAAAACATGGGCGAGCGACCGCAAAGTTTGGTCTCCTGCCCGCAAATCGTGGGCGAGCGACCGCAAAAGTTGGTCTCCTGCCCGCAAATCGTGGGGGAGCGACCGCAAAGTTTGGTCTCCTGCCCGCAAATCGTGGGGGAGCGACCGCAAAACTTGGGCGCCTGCCCGCAAAACGTGGGGGAGCGACCGCAAAACTTGGGCGCCTGCCCGCAAAACGTGGGGGAGCGACCGCAAAGTTTGGTCTCCTGCCCGCAATTCGTGGGCGAGCGACCGCAAAGTTTGGTCTCCTGCCCGCAAATCGTGGGCGAGCGACCGCCAAACACCCACATCCCTCTGATAATCATCCAGATGAACCCAAAACAGCCCCTGTCCGGGTAATTGGTATAATAAAAACCGCCACCAGGTAGCCTGGTGGCGTTGCACTTACTAATTTTCC
>JAEUIP010000644.1 GCA_016795075.1 Planctomycetaceae bacterium
GTTGAAAACGCTTAGCGGCGCCCGATGGGTCGGATTCTCGCCCCATCAGGCTTTGCTAACCGGTTAACTTCGAACACCAATCTCGGCCTTGCTTCAGAACTCGGTGTGATTTGCTTGCGGTTGAAAACGCTTAGCGGCGCCCGATGGGTCGGATTCCCGCCCCATCAGGCTCTGCTAACCGGTTAACTTCGGACACCCATTCTTCTGCCACTAACGACCTGCGGGACGCACCAATCTCTAGACGCGAGCTTTTACTTTACAACCCGCACCATGGTTCCGCGTGGCAAAAGCACCATCAGGTCCAACATGTCTTGCTCGGAGAACTCGAGGCAGCTGCCTTGGGGATTGCCGCCCGGTGAATGCAGCACAGCCGTTTGGCCAACCACCAAACAGTACCGACCAAACGGATTGGTCGGTGCCAGAGGCTCGTGGCGACGCTGATCTTCTTGCGCTGGAATTCCTTGCACCGAAACAAAGGCGACCGGTTCATTGAACGAATCCAACGGTGCCGATT
>JAEUIP010000645.1 GCA_016795075.1 Planctomycetaceae bacterium
TGCGAACAGTACGAATGGTGCGCAGAGTCTGGCCACGATGCTGTCCGACGACCAGCTGCCGTCTTCCGACTTCCGACCTCCGACCTCTGACTTCCGGCTGCCGGCTGCCAATATCGCGGCGTTGCTCACGGCTCACGCCGCCCGCTGCGCCGACCAGCCGGCCATACTCGATCCGCTCGGGCGCGACATCGCGCCGATTAAATACCGGACCATCACGTTCGGTGAACTGGACCTGCTGACCGACCGTCTCGCCGCCGAATTGATCGGTCGCGGCGTCACTCCCGGCATGAAGCTGGTCCTGTTCGTCCCGTTCAGTACCGAGTTCATCGCCTGGACGTTCGCGCTGTTGAAGGCCGGCGTTGTGGCCGTGCTGATCGACCCGGGAATGGGGCGCAGCAACATTTTCCGCTGCCTGGAAGAGGTCGAGCCGGACGGCTTCGTTGCCATCCGCCGCGTCCAATGGATCAGGGCTTTGCTCCGCAAGCGCTTCCCGCGCGCGCGGCACAACATCAC
>JAEUIP010000646.1 GCA_016795075.1 Planctomycetaceae bacterium
CTTTCGCTTCGTAGCCAGTGTAAATGTTCTCCGAGTCCAACTGGTCAACGACCGTTTTGCAGCCAGACTGGGTACCAATCGGACAAATCGGCTTCCGATAGGAGCCTATCGCGTCGTAGTACCCTTGAGTCAACTCGTTGATGAAGTCCTGGTGGACAAGATCGGCGCCGGGGACGAGCACCGACTGCTTGCCTTGACGGTGTTTGTCCTTGGACACCACGGCAGCCTCGGGGCTGAGCGGAGGCGGCGCGTTCCAGCCCTGCTGTCCCGCTAGCGGTTGACCAGCTACGAAGTCCGGCGCCTCGAAACCAGTCTTGTAGCGTACTTGATTGGCGTCGGAATTCGCGAGGGCTGCCCCCGATCCGAATACCACGGCGGCGGCGACGGACGTGAACATCTTCGATGGCTTCATTTGACCTCTTCCTTTCCTGATACGTTGAACTGCGTCTGGATACTCCCATTATTGCGATTCACCCATCTCGGCCCAAAGCCAAATCGATGCGGACCTTTTG
>JAEUIP010000647.1 GCA_016795075.1 Planctomycetaceae bacterium
CACTGGCTCGATATCGCTCACTACGCCGACAGCGACGGGTATCTCGGCGACGCGCTGCGCCCCTATGCTTGGATCTATCGCGACTGGGTGATCAACGCCGTCAACCAAGATTTGCCGTTCGATCAGTTCACGATCGAGCAATTGGCCGGCGATTTGCTGCCGAATGCGACGCTCGCCCAAAAGACGGCCACCGGCTTCCTGCGCAACACCCTGCGTAACACCGAGGCGGGCGTCGACTTGGAAGAATATCGGTTGAAGGAGATCGTGGATCGCACGAGTACGGTCGGCATCGGCTGGCTCGGGCTCTCCGTCGGCTGCGCAGAGTGCCATTCTCATAAGTTCGATCCGATTTCGCATCGCGAGTTCTATTCATTCTTCGCATTCTTCAACGATGCCGACGACGTAAACGTACCGGTGATTCAGCCCGGCGAGTTGGAAACCTACGAACTTCGAAAACGCGAGTGGAGCAAGGATCACGAGAAACTAGTCGCGACCATGGGTGAGGTATTT
>JAEUIP010000648.1 GCA_016795075.1 Planctomycetaceae bacterium
GGATGATGATGAGGAAAAAGAGAAATTCCCTGGATGTTTTAGCGAGAGAAGATGATCTACGTAGTTTGTAAACTGCAATTAAGATTTATTCGATATTTTGTTTTCTTTTTCAAATAAACATGCACTGTACAAAGAAAAGAAGAAGCAAATGAAGACGTTTGAAAAGAAAAGTGTTATGCTTGTCCATTATTTGTTGTTGTTGTTGTTGTTCGTGCATTATGTTCTTGAGCTTTAGCACGAAGTGATGCAATACTTTCACTCCTCATCGTTTCTGTCATATCGATATGTGTTGAAGTCGATAATGAACGTGGTGATTTTCTTGAATGTGTACTACTACAATCGTCGTCATCATCATCGTCGTCGTCGTCAACATCATCATGATCTTGTTCATGATGATGATGTTCACCATCGTCTTCTTCGCCATCGTCTTTAACCATTTTTTTTAATTGTTCAGCAGCTTCGAGAGATTTTCGATGCATGCCAAGTAACCATGGAGCACATGATGAGTC
>JAEUIP010000649.1 GCA_016795075.1 Planctomycetaceae bacterium
TCACACTTCTCTGTTCCCTCCGTTTTCTTCTGTTCCAATGGTCGTTAATGCGAAACGCTGACATAAAATTGATTACGGGAAATTTTTGAACAGAAGGAAACGGAGGAAACGAAGAGCTGGAAACAACGACCGCGACAATTTGATTGCCATGGCAATTTCACCACCTTGTCATTTCATCCCATCAACCAGCGCCGGCTGTCGGTTTCACCAACCATTCACACTTCTCTGTTCCCTCCGTTTTCTTCTGTTCCAATGGTCTTTAATACGAAACGCTGACATAAAATTGATTACGGGAAATTTTTGAACAGAAGGAAACGGAGGAAACGAAGAGCTGGAAACAACGACCGCGACAATTTGATTGCCATGGCAATTTCACCACCTTGTCATTTCATCCCATCCACCAGCGCCGGCTGGCGGTTCCAGAAACCGTTCACACTTCTCTGTTCCCTCCGTTTTCTTCTGTTCCAATGGTCGTTAATGCGAAACGCTGACATAAAATTGATTACG
>JAEUIP010000064.1 GCA_016795075.1 Planctomycetaceae bacterium
GACACCATCTTTGTCGCGAGCATACGTCCCCACAAGGTAACCGTAAGACTCTTCAGTCCCCAGTACAAAGTTGGCCGCTCCCACCTGGTCCATCACGTGGCAAATCCATTTGAAACCGACAAAATTATTATTGTAACATCGAGCCCCATAGCTTTCCGTGACGCGTTTGCCCAACAGTGACGTCACGAGCGTCGTTACGGTGAAATGATTCGGCGTCAGCTTGCCAGCAGCACGCATTCGTTCCAGCATGAAATCGATCAACAGTGCCCCGAGTTGGTTGCCCGTGAGCGTCCCCCATTCCGAACCTGGCGCGGTGGTTCGTGGTGTGGCGGCCCCCACACGATCGCAGTCGGGATCGGTGGCGAGAATCAGATCACCACCATTTTGCTTGGCGTGGGCAATGATCGCATCAAAGACTTCCGAGTTTTCCGGATTCGAGACATTCCCAGGCACGTTAGGAAAATCGCCGGACGGTTCGCGATGAGGACCATAAACCTCAACGTTGTCAAACCCACACTTGGACAGCAATGTCGCCACATTAAATTCGCCAACCCCATGCAATGGCGAATAAATTACATGCAAGTCCCTCGGCCCCGCATCATTGAACTCCAAATGAGCTTTCAACAAGGCTTGGTCCGTTTCGGGGCCAACCATTTCGATCTGGCCACTTTTTACGGCCTGTTGAAAATCGACGCGCCGGATCTGATCAACTTGCATGACCTGATCAATAACGGCCTTGTCGTGAGGCGGTACCAATTGCCCACCGGTCGACCAATAGACCTTGACCGCATTGTCCGACGGAGGATTGTGACTGGCGGTGACCATGATCCCACAGTCGCATTGCTTGTAGCGAACCAAGAATGAAAGTTCAGGTGTACTGCGATACGGCTCGATAAAGAATACTTTGAATCCGTTGGCGACCATAATACTGGAGCAGAGTTCCGCAAATTCGCGCGAGCGATGGCGAGTGTCGTAAGCAATTGCAAATCGGAGCTCACCCGTCGGTCGTAGCGTCCGCAAGTAATTCGCCAAGCCTTGGGCACTTTCACCAATTGTCCGTTCGTTGATCGCGTTGCAGCCAATCGGATACATTTTTCCGCGACGTCCACCCGTTCCAAATGGAATCACGGTCCAGAACACATCGTCCAAAATTTGCCATTTCCCCAGGTCGATGTGTTCCAAGACTTGCGGCACATATTCCGCGTACCTGCCATCGGTTAGCCAAAGACGGATATTGTCCCCAGCGGCGACCGTTAGTTTGCGGTCATTAACCGCAGCGGCAATGGCCTCCAACGCTTGCGAGACCGTGGTCGCCAAGGTGGATTCGTTACTCATGGACAACTACTTTTTTGCTGTAAGGGTGCCGACGATTCAGTAAAAATTCCGAAGTCATTTGAGGAAATCGGACGCGCGACGATTCTGCATGCTAAACTGGTGACTGTCGATTCACGGAGTAGGTTCTGCCGGTATCTGCGGTCACCCGGGATTTTAACATCTTCAGGGTCACAGTTCGAGTAGACTGCAAACGCGAGCCCGGTCAGTTGGACCTAGTTTTTCCTTAGAAATATTGCGGAACGATACATGAATGTTGATGAACACCCCATCATCAGTGTTTCTGGGCTGCGCGGCATTGTCGGGAGCAGCCTGACACCAATCACCGTCGCCCGTTATGTTGCAGCTTATGCGAATCGTGTGCGGTCCACTCGTCCTGCGAATTTGCCGGGACGCCCGCAGATTGTCGTTGGACGCGATGGGCGTGAGTCCGGCCCGATGCTCGTTGATGTGGTGTCCGCAACACTCATGTCCTGCGGGGTCGATGTGCTGGTCGCAGACTTGGCTGCGACGCCGACGGTCGGTGTCCTCGTACGTACCTTGAATGCGGATGGGGCGGTGCAAATCTCGGCTTCGCACAATCCGCCTCCCTACAACGGCATGAAGTTGTTTGGACCCGACGGGCGCGTGATTCCGGCCACCGCGGGACTGGAAGTATTGTCCGCTTACGAAAAAGCGAATTTTCCGTGGCAGAGTTTCGATCGATTGGGGCATCGCCATGTCGTAGCCGATACGACCACAGCACATTTGCAGGCCGTATTGGCGACCGTCGATGTTGCACGCATCCAAGCAGGGAATTTTCGCGTGGTACTGGACTCGAACCATGCCTGTGGCAGCCTATTGGGAAGGCGATTGTTGGAAGCGTTGGGATGTAAATTCACGATCGTCGGCGATCGGCCGGACGGGCAATTTTCGCATCGCCCCGAGCCGACCGCCGAGAACTTGGCTGGGGTCACAAAACTGGCTCAGGAATTCGCCGCTGACGCCGTTTTCTGCCAAGATCCGGATGCAGATCGGTTGGCAATCATCGACGAGCGAGGCCAATACATCGGCGAAGAGTACACCTTGGCTTTGACGTTGCAGCACGCATTGGCTTCGAGAAAAGCCGCCGGTCATCCCTTGGGACCGGTCGTGACCAATTGTTCGTCCAGTCGAATGACCATGGATATCGCAACTCGGTTTGGCGTGCCCTGTTTTCTGAGTAAAGTTGGAGAAGCCAATGTGACAGATCGCATGATCGCGGAGAATGCCGTTTATGGCGGCGAGGGCAGCGGCGGTCCCATTGATCCTCGCGTCGGCTATGTCCGCGACAGTTTTGTCGGAATGGCACAAGTCCTTGACGCAATGGCCCAGTCACATCGCCCCATCAGTGCGCTGGTGTCCGAACTTCCCAAGTACGAAATTCACAAAACGACTGTTCAACTCCCCAATCATCGGGAACTTGCGGAGGCCATCGAACGCCTGTTCGGGGCCGTCACGTCGCGCTTCCCCGAGGCGAGGGCGTCACGACTCGATGGACTCCGGCTGGATTGGGATGACGCTTGGCTGCTGATTCGCCCGAGCAACACCGAGCCGATCGTTCGGGCCGTAGCCGAGTCAAAATCGGCTTCCCGGAGCGCCGCACTTTGCGAAGCGGCGGCCCAAGCGGCCACGAGCCTCTAAATCCTCATTGGGGCGTTTTTGCAAGTAAAAAAGGGCTGGCCCGCCAATCTCACGCAGAGGGAACTTGGCTTCGCTGGCGCGAACATCCGGGCTATGGTCGAACGGAAGTGTGAAATAGCCCCGCGTACCGAACCGGCCGGCCGAATAATCCGAATCCCGTGAATGTCGTGGATCACTCCGCGATCCAGCGTTGGTTCGCGGAGCGAACCGTTTCATTCGGACCGGTCAAAACGTTAAACTCGGCACAGCCCGATGGGTCGCCCTGGCGGGTCGGGTGCGATTCGGGAATGGCGGGCTGTTTGGCCGTTGTTTCGTGATTACAATGAAGTTCCGTCTGTGGGCAATTGAAACGACGAAATCTCCATCTGACGGTGTCGAACTCGGCGATTGTGTACGGGTTCCCCAAGTGTCAAAGTTTGTGCGAGGAAATGGCTACATGGAACGACGCGCGGTACGGACGGGTGGGCTGAAGTGGGTTTGGAACGGGAGCTTTGCGGGCGGTATCGCGATTGGCTGGTTAGCGAGCGGTTCGTTCTTTGCGTCGTCGGCACTAGGACAATCAACCGAGCAAGTCTTTGGCGCGAATATCCATCGTTACTACGAGGGACAATACGAACCGTTGATTGCCGAGGTTTCCGCGATTGTGAACGATGATTTGGAAGACCCGCGAGTTTATTACTTACGGGGATTGGCATTTTTGAAAACAGGACAAGAGCAAGCCGCAGCAGACGACTTGCGAAAAGGTGCCGAACTGGAAGCGATTCAGTACGGCAAACGAAATTATAACATTGCCCGAACCATGCAAAGAATTCAGGGCAATGACCGAGCCATGTTGGAAGCAGCCCGAAGCGAAGCCATGAAACGGCGTTCGGAATTAAGATCGGCGAAGGCTGGAATTCCTCGGTCGCAGATTCTGGCGGAAATGGGCCGAAGCATTCTAGATCCGCCTCCGGTGCCTACGACTTCTCGCCCCAATTTGCCGGATCCTTCCTCGCTGTCCGACAGCACTGCTCCTTTTGGAGACGGCTGGGACAACGCCCCACGCCCTCGCCCCGCTCCAACAACGCAACCCGCGCCGAATGCGAATGAAGCGGCTCAACCTGCGGTCGATCCGTTTGGTGGAAGTGATGCTCCGGCACCCGGCGGGACAACTGCCCCCGGAACCGTTGAAACAGATCCGTTTGGCGAGCCAGCCGATCGCGGATCAACAACTCCAGCAGAAAATGACGACCCGTTTGCTCAACCGACAGGCAATAACGATCCGTTTGCAGAGCCCACAAAGCCAAGCCAACCGCCGAAAACGGACGACGCAGGAGACGTCGCGCGTGGTGCAGTCGGCGGAGGAAATGTCAACGGCGGCCGAGTCTTGGGAAAGTTATTCGGAGCTTTGACCTCGCCGATTCGACGCGCCGCCGAACAGGGAGCGAATGCCATGCAGAATGTGCCTGGGATTGGAATGGGTGCAGGTGCCCCACCATCCGGTGCGTTTCCTGAAGGTCCACCGACGGAACTTAGCGGAAATTCAGCCGATCCGTTTGGTGGTCGTTGATTATGTGCCTGAAACGCCGACGATTTTGTTTAATGGCTTGATCACGTCGTCGATTGGCGAGCTGTTGTCTGGTTTAATGATTACGTGATCGTTGGCGAGAATATCGTAATCGTATTGAGGTTCGATCGCTCGTCGCTTTGGATCGTATTTCGCTTTCATCCGCACCAATTGGCCCGTGTTCTTTGAGACCCGGACGACGGTAATGTCCAAATTACCGTAGCGACGGGAGACACCAGACTTTTCCAGGACCGTCTGAAGAGGGACTGGGCCGGAAAATGTTTCACGAGTGGTCGTTGGATTCGACCAATTACTATGTAATTCCACGGAATAGGTTTGGGAATCGCCTCCGGCATTTCCCAGGGCGACCGGAGACGCCGGGGTACTTGGCGGTTGGAACATTGATTGGCATCCAGTTCCCACCAATAGCAGCGTTGCCACAACCAGTCCGGCGAAGTTTTCTCTGAGGTTTTTGACGGACACGGTCATTCTTCCAATCCCTGTATAATCGGCAAAGTTTTCCCAAACAGCCCACGCCTTACATTGCCATCGACTCTCGGAAGAAGCAACTTAAGATCGAATGGGCCGCGACGGGATTTTTTAAATGAAATTAGGCGACCCGTGCTAGCGAGTCCTAAGGCGAAATTCGATTAGTTCAGGACGGGTGAGACGGCCACAAGGGTATTCGGAACCGCATTGGGGACAGGCAGCATCAACAGAGTCGAGCTGGTCGATTGCTCAATCGCCGACGAAGCGGCAGCGCAATCGGAGTGCCATTTTTCGGAGACGATCTGTTCACCCGGCATTGGGCGTCCAAAATAATAACCTTGAATCAACTCGCAGCCACACTCGCGCAGGATTTGAATTTCGGCTGGCGTTTCTGCACCTTCCGCCACACAGACCATACCGAGGTTTTTTGCCAAAGTAATAATCGCCTGGGTCATGGCGACCACTTGGCCGGACTTGCTGAAACTTGAAACAAACGATCGATCTATTTTGAGAATATCGAATGGGAATTCATGCAAGCAAGAAAGCGAAGAATGACCGGTCCCGAAGTCATCGATAGCCAGGCGAATGCCCATGGACTTGATGTTGCGGAGCACCTCCTTCATCAAGTTCGGGTCTTTCATCACAGTTGATTCGGTAATCTCAAAGACGACTCGTTCCGGTGGTATTCCGGTTTTCGTCAGCGATGCAGCAACTCGCGCAACAAAGTTCGCGTCCGCCAATTGAACGCGCGAGATGTTGATTGTGACGTATTCGGGAGCTCGATCCGGAACTGTCTGGTGCCATGACAACCACTGTTGGCAAGCTTGCTCCATGATCCATTGGCCAAGATCCAGAATAACATGACACTCTTCGGCGATCGCTATAAACTCTAAAGGCGAAACGAAACCGAGTCGCGGGTGATTCCAACGCACCAAGGCTTCGGTGCCCATAAGTGATCCGGTATAGCCGTTGACGATTGGTTGATACAGCACGTGGAATTGATCAAAATGTTGTTGGGAACGCAGTTCGTTTTCAATATTGAGACGACGTTCGACTGCTTTCTGCATGGAGTCGTCAAAAATGACCCAGCGAGCCTTGCCTTGGTTCTTGGCCTCAAATAGTGCAATATCGGCGTCGCGTAGAATTTCGTCGGCGCGTTCGTACTTCGGTGAGCCCACCACAATCCCGATACTGGCAGAACACTGGACGGAATGTCCTTCCGCCGAAAAGGGGCGGGAGAGTTCGGCTAGGATTCGCTCTGCGATGTCGACCGTGACTTCGGGCCGTTCCAAATGGTCCAGCAGCACCACAAATTCGTCGCCGCCCCATCGAATGGCCGTAGCATCATCCATCGCCGAATTGACCATGACGGAGTCGCTACTTCGCAAGACGCCACGCAACCGAGCAGCGACTTCTTGCAGCACGATATCGCCAAACTGATGCCCAAGGCTGTCATTGATCAACTTGAATCGATCGACGTCCATAAACAAGACGGCGAATTGGTAGTCTTGGCGTCGGTTCTGCAATTCCAAGGCTCGTTCGAGACGACTGCCCAAGTACTTACGATTTCCTAGGCCCGTCAATTCATCCGTCCGCGCGGACACTGCCAGTTGTTCCTCGCGCGCCACCTCATCAGAGACGTCGCGTTGGATCGACACATAACCTTCGACCTGGCCATTGGGAGCATAGAGTGCCGTGACGGACACGTCCGTCCAATACCGCTCGAAGACACCGGGTTTTGTTTCGCCATGTTCTGCGGGACCTTTGCGACGAATGTTGCACTGACGACCGCTCCAAGGTTTGCCGGATAGAATGGTGTCCCACATTTCTCGGTAGGTATCCGCATGATCGCGACTATGCTCCAAGCTTCCCAGCGGCTTCCCGATCGCTTGTTCGCGTTTGAACCCGGTCATTTCCTCATAAGCTCGATTGGCTTGTAGAATGTTTCCTACTCGATCTGTCAGTAGCACCGCGTCAGAATGCGAATCAATCGCGGTTGCCAACCTCCAGACATCTGCCGTTGCTTGCTGGAGCGCCAACTCGGAATTCTTGGATTCGCTAATGTCCATGGAAACACCCATGGCCCGAACAGCCACCCCTTCCGAATCATATTCCGTGACTTTGCCCACGCTCGACAGCCAAGCCCAAGTTCCATCGATTCGTTTGACCCGATACTCCACGCGCAGTTCAGTGTTTTTGCCCGTCAACAACGAGTGAAACGCGTTGTCGACTTGCGCGACATCCTCGCGGTGTATTTTATCGTACCAACGACGCGTGCTCAAAAATTTAACGCTTTTATCGAAGCCGAGAATCGTTAGTCCCAAGCCACCAAAATGCATAAACTCGTTCTGAATATCCAGATCCCAAGTTGCCAAGTCCGCCGAATGGATCGCCAAATCGAGGCGATTGGCCTGACTCGTCAGCAGGTTTTCTTGTTCGACCTCTTGGGTAATGTCCCGAGTGGACATGAGCAAGCCACCGATTTGTCCGTCGTTACGATACCACGGTAGGATTTCCCAATGTGCCCATTGAGTCTTGCCATTGGGAAGTTGGACCACGTCGCGCTCGATCGTTTCCCGAGATCCGGTGAGACAGCGACTGTGAATTTCCCGAAGTTTTGCTGGAGTGTTGGGCACGACATCGTAATGGTGGAAGCCAGTGATGTCGGCATCAACGTCAATTCCGTATATCTCCAACCAACGACGTGAAAACGCAATGTACCGCATCTGATTGTCCAGCATCGCCACAGCAGTGGGCGCATGCTGGATGAAGACCTTCATCCGTTGTTCGCTTTCGGCGAGCGCCGAAAGCACCTTTTTGACTTCACGTAAAGCGATCGTTCGGTTGTGCAACGTGTACCAGATCAGAGTTGAGATTCCTCCGATCATCATCACGCCAATCAAAAGGCTGTACTTGCTACGCGATTGAGTATTGACGAGCAGTTGGTCGTAGTCTTCGCTGCGTCGAACCAAACAGACAATGCCATCCAGAGTGTTTTGCGATGTATGTAACGGCGCAAACACCAGAAAGAACCGATCTAGTTTTTTTTCCGCAGATGGAAACACAACCAGTGTTTCGGTCGTTGACAAAAATCGATTCTTCACGTCTTCGGCGGCAAGCGTCTGAAAGAAGTCAATGGTGGGTGCAAATTTGGGACGCTTGGGATCAGGGTTCGAGCGACGAGATGTTTGCGGATTTGCTCGAACGACAATGGTAGGGCCGCTGGATGGGAACCGAATTGTAAATGCATCAACATAGGCATTCCCGAGAGATTGCCGAAGTTCTTTTTGGACCGCTTCGTAGTGCTCGTCGTACGTCAATGGATCCGATTTGACCTTGGCGTGGCGGTCGGGATTGATGTGTTCAACGACGATCTCGGCACTTACCTGCAAGTTCTCGGCAAAGGTCTTGTTGAGAGTTTGGCAAGTTTGCTCGAAGTCCGAGTAAGTCAACGCCCCGAGAATTGTCGAGAGCAAGGCAAACAGCACCACACTGAGCCGCACCGGATGGTCCGTTGGCCAGAATCGATTCGGCTTCGGCGTAAGTGGTTTGGGGAATGTCATTGGATTAGCTAGGTTTTCGCAATGCAAATCCAGAAGCACCACCGGAACGTCCGGGCATTTTTGTCCCGGATACACCTTTCGGCGCCTAATACCTGAATTAGCATTTGTGTTGACCGATTTTCCGCTCGGGCGTGGCAAGACTAGTTCACAGAGTGGGCGGCCTTAGGGGAAATCGATGCCCGATCTTTGGCGGGCGTTAAATAGCAAGTGAATGATCGTCTACTTCGATGCAAGTAATAAAGGTGGAACAAACCGGTCAAACGATACAATTGGCGCAGTGGTAATGCAGGCGTCGGAAAGTAAATTTGCCAGCCACCTTGGGTCGCGATCAACTGCAATACCGTTCAATTTTCGTTTCACCGCGTCGCCGAGCAATGCTGGGCGGGCACCTCCTTGGCCCAACTGTCTATGCATGTCGGCCCAGCATTGTGTCGGCGAGCGATTTGCAGATGGCACTATCCTTTGTTGAACGGTAGTGCGACTAATCGATAGTGGCGAGTCCTTTGTCGAACCTTCATTGAGCACGAGATACGCTCGGCAAAAGCATGGTGGCAAATGGTTGTATCCACGTCTGGGTACACGCAGCCAGACCACTGCTGCAGCGTGACCAAGCAAATGGTACATTCCGATACGGTCGAATAATCTCGACGGGCAATTCAGAGTACGACAAGGACCATGTGCGGCGCGCGAATCTCGCTGGGGCCGTGTGGATCGACAACCCAACGGAACTAACGCGAATTTTCTAAGAGCAAGCAATTAGCTTGACCACTGTCGCGCAGGTCCCAATAAGCTTTTGAGACGACACGCCGATCATACGTGGTTGGAACTACGAAGATAATCAGATCGCAGGCCTGTGCGACTTGACGCAGATGCTGTAACCGTCTCCAGAAATCGATGTGACCGAGGTCGATGATAACTCGACTGCCGGTATTGGTTAGAAGTTCAACAACTCGACTCATGATTTGAGTTATCGGCCCAAGTGCTTGGGTCGGCAGAAAATACCGAGCCGAATTGGGACTTGCCCCTACGGGTTCATCAATTTGAACTGAATGGGAAGGAACTGAAATTCCACACGACAGTGGCCATATTCGGATCTGCTCGTTGCCGGGAAGTTTGGTCACCATGTTCGGGACCCGCTCTTGTTGCAAGTCAGTCGAAGTAGCCGTACTCCAATCCCACCATTTTTCGTACTTCGAAAGAGAAAGTGCAGTTGCCAGCCCCGGGTTGGAGAGATCTCCATCCAGTAGAATCAATGGTTGTTGTAACGGAGCGACGGGATGGAGACGGCGTTCGACGTGGCTCAACGCCAAAGCGGCCGCCAGGCTGGTAGTTCCACAATGGGGTTCCATTCCCAGGACACCGACCTTTTGATGTGCCAGAATCTTTGCGTGAATCCCGTCCCATTGAGATCCGTTCTGGGCGACCAATGCGTGCACCAAAGTCGGCCAAACAAAGGGACAGGCAACTTGTGTCTGCACCAGGTGCCCTTGGGGACAGGCAAGCGTCTGGGGCACGTTGAACTCCTGCGCCGCGCGATCGGTTACCTGGGGACAGGCAATTGAGGATGCGACTATCGACCGATCTGGCTCTTCGCTGGTGCCAGATTCGAGTCCCGTTGATCGGCGAAAATGCGGTGCAGGCGGTTCGGTGGCAAAAGTACCGACGTTTTTCGCATTCTCGAAGCGAATTTCTGACGGAGGTTCACTTTGCCCAGTTTGACGCAATGCGGTCATGACCTCGCGCACCGACCGCATGGAGCCTGTCCCTTTGGCCGACGGCATTTTGGTCTCGTCGGACGCCCGGAAACTATCATGACCACTTCTCGCGACTTCAGATGGCCGCAGGAACAGAACTTCGGGGACAGGCAGATTTGCCATCATTAGAATCCGTAGGGACGAAGTGGAGTCGCTTGACCGCTCGTTTTGCTGTTTCCAAGCAGCGATACTCTCGAACTTCCGGAAGCGAAGCTTGAATCGGGTTGCGCGGGTACTAGGACCTGTCGCGGAGCAAAGTCCGTCGATTCTCGAACAACGTTTGCAAACTTGACCACCAGAATAACCAGAAGTGTTCCGATCGCAATTTGAACCAAGGCGACAACCCAATAGGGATAATCATTCGCTTTGGATTCGGTCGCATTATCCGATGGCAAGCCCGAAAGTGGAGACTGTCCCGGTGGAAATGCGTCGCGAGCCATCTCCTCCAACGTGGGATTGTGGATGCTTGCTTTGGGTGCAAATCGGACATCGGTATTCGATGGAGCGTTTGTTGGTTTCGAAGTCAAATCGGGAGTCCCGATTGGGGGAAAACGCCCGTCTGATTGCTCGACGGGAGTCGCCGACGATCCATGGCTCGGAGAAATGGGGACAGGCAATAATCTGGACGCAATTGTAAAGCTTGCCGATTGCGACGGAGAACTGCCCCTCATGTGAGGTGCCGGAATCGTAAACGGCGCATCTGATGCCATTTCCGCAGAGACTCGGAAATGAGGAATTGCGGGAACGTCGAGTTCCTCCCGAGACATTGGGTAGTATGCTCGGATGTTCGGATTGCATCGATCAGTCGATTTCAACAACATGCTAGCATGTGACTCAATGGGGAATTCGCGAAGTGGACACGTCCCCCTGCTGAATCGACAAGGACTTTTGGTAATCTTTAACGGTTTGCACGATTACATGGAAATGCTCGTGTGGGCTCTCGCACTTCGGAGTCCCCGTCGGAATAGAAGTTACCGGAACCAATTCGTTTCTATCCAAGCGACCACGCTGCAAGTGTGTATCGCGTATCGAGCCTGCTCAGGGAAACACTTCTAGAAAACTTCCAATAAATTCTTTTTCGCCGGTTGCATTCCCTTTAGACAATTGCTAAATTTAGGGCTGAAGAAACATGTCTCCGGCGGGATTCGGTGGCTCTCAATGATTTCGGTTTACTTCAACAGAGATGTTGGAGAACCCTGCCATCAGAAGATCGGAATCCTATTATGGCTCGCCGTACACGAAAAAGTTCTGTTGATCCGTCTACAATCCAAGTACTTCACGTTTGGAACCGTTGTGTCCGTCAGGCAAGACTCTGCGGAATTGACCCAGTTACTGGAATTGATCGCGAATATCGCAAACAATGGTCTCGACAGAGGCTAGAGCATCTCGCAGGAATATTCGCGATTGAAGTTCTGACCTTTGCAATTCTCGAAAATCACACACATCAAGTTTTGCGATCGCGCCCTGACGTTGCCAGAAGCTGGACGCCCGAAACAATCGCGCGTCGCTGGCTATCGATAACGCCCAAATATGACCGGCGCACCGGAGAAGTGCTGGAACCAACCCCTGAGGCAGTCCAGACGATTGTAAACGATGTCAAGTTGGTGGAAAAGCTGCGGCGCCGACTCTCGGACGTGAGTTGGTGGATGAGGTATTACGCCCAACATATCGCCGTGCGCGCCAATCGTGAAGATGAAGCCAAGGGACATTTCTGGGAACAGCGGTTTATGGCCCACGTACTGAATGACGAAGAGTCTATCCTGAAGTGCATGTTATATGTGGATCTTAATCTTGTTCGAGCCGGGATCGCCGATTCGATTGAAGACTCCGACTATACTGGTGCAAAGGATCGTTTAGATGACCTAAGGGTTCAACTTGCGACGGGAGAACCATTGGAAATTGGATTGGAGTGTGGGTCAGAAACACTAAAATGGGAACGGTTGGACCCAAAATTCAGCGGCTGGCTTAGTCCGATTGAAATCGACGTTACAAAACCACAAGTTGTTGATGAACAATCGTCTAGTTCAGATTCGACAGTAGTCCGTCGCGCGAGACGTGTCAGCGACCGCGGTGTGTTGCGAGTTTCTTTGCCAAAGTACTTGTTCTTACTCGATTTGGTCGGGCGCGAACGCAGGAAAGATGCGACGGGAATTATCCCCCCGACGGCGATTTCGGTCCTCGAGCATTTATCGATCGAACCAACTGGGTTTATCGAGTCGGTCCTAATGTTCGGGCGACGTTTTAAAACCCGAATCTACAAACGGTCAGTTGAAAAGGTTGACACGCCGAACAAGTGCCCGGAGGCGAGGGTTGCGATGTAAAGCCGATGCCCGAGAAAGAACGATCGTCAAAAGTGCAATAGTCGCTTGGGAAGATGGACGGCGATTCCTTCGCCCAGTATCCTTTTGGTCGAAAAACAAGTTCTGTATCGACCGTGCGTTTTTTCTGGACGGGACAAAGCCCTATCTGGACCGTCGTCGCGGGCTTCCAATCGTGCGATTGTTATCCGAAACAAATCTCACCAGGCAATCGGTTACTGATTGCAGCAAATAAATTGCCTGTCCCTACATATCGCAGCCAATTTTTGGCCATCGCGTGGGGCCACACAAGTTTTGTTCGGTTATTCGGCTTCGCAATCATCGACGCGATTCCAGTTTCCCGAAACAAGCCTATTTAACCAATCCGAAGACAAGATGTCGGAAATCACTGCGTGGCCCCACCAGTGACAGGCAATGCCCCAATCGTTTCGAGTTTCTTTGCCTGTCCCCAATCTTGCCTGTCCCCAATCTTACCTGTCCCCAATCTTACAAACCAAGCTACAACACGTGTCCGAACGGATGTTGGCGGCCCGTTTTAAATGGCCTGTCCCCATGTTGTAGTCCCTGGATTGGATTCGGGGACGCGGCAAACTGAAGTGTCGTGTTTTAGACCTCAAGAAACAATCGAGCGGGTTCTTCCAGCACTTCTTTGATGGTCTTGAGGAATTGGACCGCTTCACGACCATCAACCAACCGATGGTCGTAAGTCAACGCCACATACATCATCGGCCTGATCACAACTTGGCCTTTGATTGCAATCGGTCGCTCTTGAATCGCATGAAGTCCCAAAATCCCACTCTGAGGCGGATTGACAATCGGAGTACTCAATAACGAGCCATATATACCACCATTACTGATGGTGAACGTCCCACCTTCCAAGTCCTCGGCCTTCAGTTTATTGTCCTTCGCCAAAACCGAGAATTCACCAATTCGACGTTCGATTTCGGCAAAACTCATCCGCTCGGTATTGCGAAGCACGGGGACAACCAATCCCTTCCCCCCGCCAATTGCCACTCCAATATCGAAGTAATTGTGGTAGTGGACATCGGTCCCGACAACATAAGCATTGATGGCTGGGTATCGTCGCAAGGCCTCGACACTGGCTTTGGCAAAAAATGACATGAAACCCAATTTCACGCCATGTTTCTCTTGGAATGCGTCTTTGTAGCGGGACCGCAGTTCCATAACCGGCTGCATGTCGATTTCATTAAACGTCGTCAGCAAAGCCGCGGTTTGTTGGGCCTGGACCAAGCGCTGAGCGATAGTTCGTCGCATCATGCTCATTGGCTTTTTGTCGGTAACTCGCGAATCATCCGCTCGAGTAACAAACGGTGGGGTGGTCGGCGGCGGTGGAAAATCGTCGACCTGCGCACCTGCCCCGACGGAAGTTAGCCCCGTCGAATCAACGGTCGGCTGCAAATTCCTCTCTTGTACATACCGAGCAACATCCTCTTTTAGAAGTCGCCCACCTGGGCCCGTCGGCGAGACTACATCCGCAGAAATCTGGTAATTGTGGAGCAAACGCTCGGCCGCTGGCATGACACTCTCAACGTTCGCCTTTGGAACCACCGCAGCACCGACGGCTGCCAACGTGGCCACGGGTCCTTGCGATGCAGCCACAGGGGCTTCACCCGTTCTCGGCGGTCCCGGCTCCAACCGAGCAACCGCCGAGCCAACGCGCACGAACTCACCCGCCTTCACCAATATTTCGGTAACGGTTCCGGCCTCCGGCGCCAGGACTTCCTGGGACGCTTTTTCCGTTTCCAATTCCACCAACGGTTGGTCGCGCTGCACCCAAGTTCCCGGTGTTACAAGCCACTGAGAAATTTGTGCCTCTTGAATCGACTCACCAAACTCTGGGATCTTTATTTCCATCATGTCACGTCTCCCTAATTACCGAGGGCTGCCTCAATTATCTCTTGTTGTTCCAATTTGTGGGCGTTCTTACTACCAGTCGATGGACTGGCGGACTCAGGTCGCGAAATCAAGTTCAGTTCGTACTTACCGAACACGCGTTCGCCCAATCGTGAACGCAAAAATTGCCAAGCCCCCATATTCCACGGCTCTTCCTGAACCCAAAACAATTGGAAGTCAGATCCGTAACCCGCCAAAATCCGTTGCAAATCTGCCAACGGTAGAGGATACAATTGCTCCAACCGAACGATCGCAATGTCCCGCAGCTCCCGTTTATTGCGTTCTTTTTGCAAATCAACCGCAATTTTGCCACTGCACAACAAAATCCGTTTTACGCCGGGACCTGGAGTCACGAAGGAGTCGTCCAAGACATCGTGAAAACACCCCTTGGTCAGGTCCTGCAACGGGCTACTCACATCGGGATCTCGCAAAAGACTCTTTGGAGTCAAAATCACCAAAGGCTTCCGCCAATTTCGTTTGACCTGACGACGGAGGACATGAAAGTGCTGGGCCGCCGTTGTCGGATAAACGACTTGAATATTGTTTTCGGCGCTCAACATGAGATAACGTTCCATGCGTGCGCTACAATGTTCCGGACCCGCACCTTCAAAACCGTGCGGCAACATCATGACCAAGTTGCTGAGACGTCGCCACTTGTCCTCGGCACTCGTGATAAACTGATCAATAATTACCTGGGCCGCGTTAGAAAAATCACCAAACTGCGCTTCCCAGACCGTCAGTCCCTCGGGGGTGTCCAAGCTGTAGCCGTAATCGAATCCCAATACGCCGGCTTCCGACAATGGGCTATTGATCACATCGACCATGGCCTGATCGTCCGATAAATTCTTGATCGGACAGTATCGCTTTTCATTGACGGTATCGTGCAAAATTGCGTGCCGTTGAGAAAACGTTCCTCGGCCACAGTCTTGTCCGCTCAGACGAATGGGGTGTCCCTCGAGAGCTAAAGTTCCGAAAGCGGCCAACTCGGCAGTTGCCCAATCAATAGGCCTTTTGTCGCTGGCCATCTCAGCCCGGAGTTGCAGTGGTCTCACCAACTTGGCGTTGAGGTTGAATCCTGCCGGTACTTCCGCGAGCTTACTAACGACAAAGGAAAGCTTCCCGAGCGGAACTCCCGTGTCTAGATAACGCTCTTCTTCACGAAGTTCGCCGCCATAATACGATTGCCAATACCCACCCATCGTTTGAGTGTCGGGTTCGTATTTCTCACTCGCTGCCCGATCAAAGTCTGCCTGTAGCTTGTTGCTACGAGCTTCCGCAATCCGATCCGCTTCTTCGCGAGTCACTTCGTTCATCTGCAACAAGTGTTCCAGATAAGAATCGCGCACCGTTGGCCGAGCATCAATAACTTCGTACATCAACGGTTGTGTGTAGCGTGGTTCATCACTTTCGTTGTGACCCAAGCGACGGTAGCAGTACATGTCGATCACAACATCGCGCTGGAATTGATGTCGGAAATCCATAGCCAACTGAACGACTTGGGCGACGGCTTCCGGATCTTCTCCGTTGACATGGAAAATGGGAATCTGCAGCATCTTTGCCACATCACTGGCGTAGGTTGTCGAACGACCTTCCTGTTCCGTGGTCGTAAATCCTACCTGATTATTCACGATAACGTGAATCGTTCCGCCAACTTGATAGCCGGCCAGTTGGCTCAGGTTCAGCGTTTCCTGCACGATGCCTTCACCGGCAAACGCCGCGTCACCATGGATCAGAACCGTAAGAACTTGCTTGTGATCAAAATCCTCAATACGATCCTGCTTGCTGCGGCAACGACCCATCGCCACTGGGTTGACAAACTCCAAGTGGCTGGGATTAAAACACAGCGAAATATGAATATTCTGGTTTTGGCTTGTGATCCAATTGGTGCTGTAGCCCAAATGATACAGCACATCACCCGCACCACGATTCGCATTTGGGTTTGGATCGTCGAACGACCAGAAAATGTTCTCGTTACGCTTGCCCATGATATTGGCGAGCACATTCAGACGACCGCGATGGGCCATCCCCATCACCGCTTCGCGAACTCCATGTTCTCCAGCCTTCTCCATGACCATGTCAAGCAATGGAATCAGACTCTCTGCTCCTTCCAACGAGAAAGTCTTGGCGCCTACAAACTTCCGACGGACAAATTCCTCAAACACCACGGCATCGGTCAACCGAGTCAAAACTCGCAATTGGGTTTGTCGATCCAAATGCAACCGATTTTCCGTACCCTCCATCCGATTTTGTAACCAATTGCGAATATCGTGATCATCGATATGCATGAATTGGGCACCGATGGAACGGCAATAAGTGTTGCGGAGACGTTGGACAATCTCGCCCAATGACCGAATGTTGTCGCCAAAGATCGTACGCGTCGAAAACGGCCGTTCCATGTCGCTTGGCAACAAGCCGTAGGTTTCCGGATGAAGATCACGATTCATCGGCCGCGGTCGGCCCAATGGATCGATCTTCGCTTCCAAATGCCCCCGAACGCGGAACCCGCGAACCAACTGATCGACGCGATCTTGCAATTGAGCGATGCTCATATCGCGATCAGAAACTTCTTGGTCGTCTTGAGAGGTCGCCGACCGGAACAAAGAATACGCACGCGATGGTCGTTTGAAGCTGTTCAAACTCCCGTTGCTCTGCTCCGAAGCGGAGACGGCTTGCCCGTTGGAATTATCGGCCTTGCGCGCATTCGCCGATTCCAAGTTCTTTTGGCTGTTCTTCCACGCACTAAACTTCGTAAAGTAGTCGCGCCATTCGGGTGAAAATGGCGTCGGGTCTCGTTGGAAGTCCGAAAATAGACGTTCGATATCTTCGCGGCTCTGTACACTCATTGGTAACTTCTAACCATGAATCACTGGATTTCAAATCACTTGTTTTTCTCACAACCTACCCCAACCCCTATTGTTGAGATGTTCGGCCGATTTGGAAAGGCGACCGGGCTGCAAAACCGGAATAATCAACCGAGTCTTCGTCGACGAGTTTTCCGCCGTTTTACCGGCTCGGATAACGCGGTCCAACAAATGACATGATCACACAAACACCCCACAACCCTTGAGCCATTCTTCATCGAACCATGTGAAGGCCAACCCACCAGCAACATTCCGACCGTTTAGGCCGAATGTGCCACTCGTTGGCTTCGCTCTGCAGAAACCACTTTTCCTAAAAAACGCAGGAAAGTTTTAGACTTCCTGCATTGCGGTCAAAGCGGAGGCTTGATCAGAATAGATCTCAACCAGCTCGTTGATCTTCATGATTTTGAAGACCTCAGCAACGTTGCTGGTAATGCCACAAAAGGCTAATTGAATTCCGTTTTTCTTGCATCGATTTCGCAAATCAACCAATTTGCCGATCATCGCACTCGACATCAGCAAGACATTGCTAAAATTCAGCAGCAATTTACCACTTTTCGCCCGCGCTCCAGCTTCCACCAGTTCGCTGCCCAAAGATTGTACGGTCGCTTCGTCGAGGATCCGAGCGTGTTGAAAATTCACCACGCTTACTCCATTCTCTTCCGAATGTTCCAACATCGTCAACAAACCTTTAATCTGGTGGAGGAATACGGCGAACAACCGAGTTGGACTCCGATTGTAACCAGGGAATCCTCGTAAAGCAAAGGCGGATTCAGTTTTTGAGGACCGAACGCAGGATTCCCAGCCCGATGCCCAATGTGACCACATTGCTGGCCCAAAGACTATAGGGCGGCAAGTGTCCAGAGCGAACGGCATCGGAAACAATGGCCAAGATTGGGTAATAGACGATCAAGATCGGGATGAAGCAGAACAGAAAGATGCTCCAAGAATCGGAAAATCGAAAACGGATCGCAACGGCTGCCCCGACGACCGCAAAAGCCAAGCAACTGAACCCACCGGCCCAACGTCGGACCCCCTCAATCTGCAGCTTCTTGAGTCGGTAAATTGCCTGATCCAACTCCTGGGTTTTGGCCGACCATTGCGAGGTCTCCGCCCAATCATGGCGTCCCCCGACAAGTCCCAAGGCCAATTGACCGGCCATTTCCGCTTTCAGAACTCTTACTTTCGCGTCCTGGCGATCAATCTCGCCCGCCAGCTCCTGACTTGGGATCACCGCCGGGCTCGCATGGACGTCACTCTTCTTGATCAAGTGTTCGAGACTAATGGATTCGCGGAACTCATTTGGAAACCGGAAACTTGCGTCACTCGTTTCCAACTCTCCGTTCTGGGCGATCAACACGAGTTGATTCTCGCTCGGATCGCAGTCCAATTGTGCCGAGGCGGAAACGAGCCGCATCTTGCCCTCCAATTCAATCACGGGCCGAATTAATGATTGCCCCGCGACATCGTCGACGCGTATCGAGATCGGACCTTTGCGATAGGCCCGCTGGGTGGTCAAGGCCCCATAAATCGTGTGATGCACCGAATGCAAAACGATTCGATACATTCCGGTCCGCCCCCACGGCACTGCGACATCCGTGAGATAAACCGTGATAAAACTGAGTGCCAAGGCCAAAATCACGGCCGGTTGAATGACCCGCCATGGCGAAATTCCCAGGGCTTTAATGGCCACGATTTCATTATCAGCGGCCATCCGACCGTAAACCGAGCAAACCGCGAATAAAATTGTCCCGGGGACCGCAAAAATCAACGCCCCGGGGATGGCGTAAGGAATCAACTGCAGGGCCGTGAGCGGGGTCAGGCTTTCCCGCAACATGTCCTGGACGACAAAGACCAACATGATCACACTAGTAAGGCCGACAAGCGCCACCAGGAAAACGCGAAGCAGCTCCTGTATGATGGTGCGAGTTAGCGCGTTCATGGGGTTGGAAATCGTGTCGCCATTGGGTTCAATTTTCGCGATCCAAAGAGAGCGCAACCTGCCCCACTGTAGCGTTTATTCGAAAAACATGAAACGTCGAATGGTTGGACCTTCTTCTGGCCGGATTACGTTTTACGACCCCATTGAGGAAAAGCACCCATGCGAATCGGTCAAAAGCACATTCTGATTTTCGGCGTCGCTATTGTACTGGCGTCTTTCAATGTCGGAAAAACCGCGGCGCAGTACGGTGAAGTCGCTCCGCCTCCCGCGGAACTCGCAACCGGATTTGAGACGATTTCCTCAGCTCAAGCCGAGGAATGGCTCGGATTGTTGGCGGGTCCGCAATTTGAGGGCCGAGGAACCGGGCAAGTTGGCTACAACAAGGCCGCGCATTGGGTCGCCGGAAAGTTGGCGGAATTTGGACTTGAGCCGGTTGGTGACGGCGAAACTTATTTCCAAATGATGCCAATTACTCGCCGACTTCCCGAAATTGATCAATGCCGGATTTTAGGCCCAGGCAATACCGTTATTGAAGGTGCTGGGAATCTAGGAATTGAACGATACGTCGATCAAGGCGAAGTCCGTGGGCAAGCCGTCTTCATTAGTTTTGTGGGTGCACGACCGGAATTGGCCGAGGACCTGGACCTACGCGAAAAAATTATCATTTACACCGCGGATGAAGCGGCCGCACCGTCTGTCCCTCGTTTGTTGGCGCGGCAACGCCCGGTTGCGACCCTGCGTCTTATCGAATCGGCCCCAGTTTCGGCACCGCAAACCCTGTTCCCAGGTCGCCGGAGTCGCTCGACCAGTGTATCGGGGACACTGCGACGCGCCGAAGGTCTGCGTTTGGCAACGGCCTGTGGCGCTCCGGAAGGTTGGGACGGGGCCGGGCAAGTGTTTCAGTCGGGGCAGGACGTGACGCTTAGTCTTCAACTTCGCGAACAACCTGCTGGTGCTC
>JAEUIP010000650.1 GCA_016795075.1 Planctomycetaceae bacterium
GTTCGAATTATTCTATACCTAGGACGGAACTAACAAACGTTAGTACCGAACCCGCCCACAATCGACGCCCCAAACAGGACCTAGCCCTCGATTTCGATGCCCATACTCCGGGCAGTTCCCAAAATCATTCGCCGAGCATGTTCCAAATCGCGAGCGTTCAGATCTTTCATCTTTTGCTCGCAGATCGCGTCCACATGAGCCATCGTGACCTTGCCAACTTTGGTTACATTCGGCACGCCCGAACCACTGACAATCCCAGCCGCCTTCTTGAGCAAAGCCGCCGCAGGGGGGCTCTTCAAGATAAAGTCGAACGTTCGGTCGTTGTAGCAGTTGACCACAACCGGAATTGGCATTCCGTTGTACTCGCGAGTCGCCTCATTGAACTGGGACACGAATTGCCCCAAGTTGATACCGAATTTACCCAACGACGTACCCACCGGTGGAGCCGGTGTGGCCTGTCCGCCAGGAACTTGAAACTTGCCTTGACCAACTAGCTGTTTCGCCATC
>JAEUIP010000651.1 GCA_016795075.1 Planctomycetaceae bacterium
TCGGACCTGCTAGCAAGATTTACTCGACAAAATCGACGAACCGGGATAGACTGCCCGAGTGCCAAGAATCGCCTAGTTTTCTAGCCTTTTCCCGCCTTTTCAGAGTAGTGACGCCGCTGGGGCTCGAACCCAGGACCTACGGATTAAAAGTCCGGCGTCCGCTTTGCCGAAACGACGACAGGCAAACGACTTACGCAATGGCTTGATTCCTGTTGCACCGCCTGTTGCGCTTTCAGGGGAAAAACACGCTCGGGTCGATGCTGAACTAACCGCCCTCAACAACGCGTGGCCGACACTCTCGCCTGCGATCAAGGCAGCGATCAAGGCACTGGTGCAGACCTCGCAGAGCAACGCGGGGGTGAGCCATGCGTGAGCACTTCACCTCACTCTCTCCCGATCTGCCGCCCCGTCCCCTTCGGTTGAGTCGGCCGGATCCCTATCGCTCTGCCTATCGCAGTTCGCCCTCACGTTGAGGTGCAACGCTCGGCAACTCTCGGCCGAGTCGCG
>JAEUIP010000652.1 GCA_016795075.1 Planctomycetaceae bacterium
GGTCGAAACGTGCCGAGCCCCACGTGCAGTGTGACCCTCGCAATCCCCACGCCACGTTTGCCGATCCGCCGCAACAAATCATCGGTGAAGTGCAAACCGGCCGTCGGAGCCGCGACCGACCCGGGATGTTTGGCGTACACGGTCTGATAACGCTGCCGGTCCTCGTCGACCATCCGGCCATCGCGAATGTAGTGCGGCAACGGAATCCAACCGACGCGGTCGAGCAACTGTAGCGCTGGTTCGGTCGAGTTGGGAATTCCCAGCCACTCGCCGTCGGCCTGCTTTTCGATTAACCGCAACTCAAGCGTATCGCGGCCGTCGTTGTCGATCAACGTGAGCTGTTCGCCCGGCTGGAGCTTGCCGCGCGTCGTCCCCAGCAATCGCCAACGGCCTTGCTCGTCGCTCGAAACGTACAAACCTTCCCATCGACCGCCGGTCGCCGTGCGACGTCCGACCAACCGGGCCGGTACCACGCGGGTTTCGTTGATGACGAGGCAATCGTCGCG
>JAEUIP010000653.1 GCA_016795075.1 Planctomycetaceae bacterium
TAGAATTATTCTAAATGTAATCCAAGCAGTATCTATTGTGATCAATACAATTTTTTAAGAACAAAGGAGTCAGAAACAGAACATATGGAACACGTAGAAGACCAAAACAGTGGCGAAGCTCTCGAGATCAACGATTCGAGCCGATGCCCATTTACCGGTGGTGCGATGAGCTTTAAGACGAGCACCAAACGGTCAAATCGCGATTGGTGGCCGAACGCACTCGACCTCAAAATTCTCAGGCAAAACTCTGAACTTGCCGATCCGATGGACGACGGTTTCGACTATGCGGCTGAGTTCAAAACGCTTGACCTCAATGCCGTGATGGATGACCTCAAGGCGTTGATGACCGATTCGCAGGATTGGTGGCCGGCCGATTATGGCCATTACGGACCGTTCTTTATCCGTATGACTTGGCACGCAGCGGGCACCTACCGTGTTGCCGATGGCCGGGGAGGCGGCGGACAGGGCGAACAGCGTTTTGCTCCGACCAACAGTTGGCCCGAC
>JAEUIP010000654.1 GCA_016795075.1 Planctomycetaceae bacterium
GGCTATATCAGCGTCGATGGTTTTCAGGAAACCAGCATAAAAGGCGTGTATGCCGTTGGCGATGCCGCAGCAAAAATGCGCACTATTGCCAACGCCGTTTTTATGGGCACTTCGGCCGGAATGGCGATCAGTAAGAGAATGATCCTGGAGAGGTTCTGAAAGTAGATTTTATTCCGAAATCGCTGTTGCTGGAAGGTGCTTTTTTTGAAAAACTGTCGCCACTGTACACCTCAATTCATGCCCCGATACTCATTCGGCGTCACCCCCACCCGTTGTTTAAACAGCCGTGTAAAATGCTGCGGGTATTTGAAACCCAATTCGTAGGCTACTTCGCTCATGGATTTGCCGGGGTCGAAAATCTTTTCCTTGGCCATGTCGATCACTTTGGCCTGGATGTAATCCTGTGCCGAACGGCCGGTTTCTTTTTTGACAAGATCGCCAAAATAATTGGCCGAGAGGTTCAACTGCCCGGCGCAGTACGCAACAGAGGGCAGCCCCACAGTT
>JAEUIP010000655.1 GCA_016795075.1 Planctomycetaceae bacterium
CTACAGGTGGGGTTACAGCCAGTTATGCCATGTTGGGCGATATCAATATTGCCGAACCAAAGGCTTTGATCGGTTTTGCCGGACCTCGTGTGGTAAAGGAAACAATCAAAAAGGACCTGCCGAAAGGATTTCAGAGTGCTGAATTTTTACTGGAAACCGGGTTTTTGGACCTGATTGTTGAACGCAAACAGCTGAAGCAAAAGGTGGCTACATTATTAGCCCATTTCAGAGGTTAATGAGTTCATTATCAGAATGTTGTGGTTTTAAGGGCAATTTTTACCCGCTATAACACTTCAACTATACATTTTTTATCCCCAAAACCACTTTGTATTTTCATAAAATAGCCTTACCTTTGCTCCTCAAATATCAAAAAGTAGTAATAAAATGCCAGTAGTAACAGCAGAAAATAGAAAACAGATTTTCAAAGAACACGGTGGTTCTGAGGCAAATACAGGTTCGGTTGAAGGTCAAATCGCATTATTTACAGCGCGTATCAATCACCTT
>JAEUIP010000656.1 GCA_016795075.1 Planctomycetaceae bacterium
TGCCACTCTGCCCACGTCCGGCATTACGCTGGTTGTCACCAACATTCACAGTCACTGCGGCAGATGCTTGTTTTGCCGCCACCTCGGCGCGGATTCGCTGAATCTCCCGTTCGCACTCGGCTTCCAACTCGAAATCGCCTGAAAGGCCGGCAAACAGCGAGATAGCGTGAATGAGGTTGCTTTGGTGGTGAAGCTCCGTGGCTCGGGCGTAGCCAAGGAGTTCAAGAGCTTGTTCAAATCGGGTCGGCATGGTCATGCGTCAACTCTCCAAATATGATTGCTCATAGGGTTCGGATCGCCGGGGCAGGCAGGCCAGCACCTTCATAGATGCGGCCGAAGATGTCCTCTCGTCCAGTCGTCTTCATTTCATGAACGCGCCGTCGATGGTCGCGGTCAATTCCTTCCGCCGCGACGGCGTAAAGGCTGACCAGGAACTGGTCATTCGCGTGCAGCCAGTAGGCCAGTCCGTCGCATTGCTTGAACAGATCAGGGGCCTGCGACTG
>JAEUIP010000657.1 GCA_016795075.1 Planctomycetaceae bacterium
TCCCGCGCTCTCGCAAACGCTCGGCAAATATTTGGAAGCGGCGTTGTACGGCAAGCTGTCGTCGAAAGAAGCGTTGGACAAAGCGGCGGCAGAAGTGAATGCGTTGTTGAAATAACCAGCAACAAACGTTCCTGAAAAAACCATGCGCAACATTCGATTTCAATTATTTCTACTTGTGCTGATTGGGATGACAATCGCGCAAACCGCAATGGCCCAAGGCAGCTACAACGAACCATATCGTCCGCAATTTCACTTCACGCCCGAAAAGAATTGGATGAACGATCCGAACGGGCTGGTGTATTACAAAGGCGAATACCACTTGTTTTATCAGTACAACCCGTTCGGTAATTCGTGGGGACACATGAGTTGGGGACACGCGGTCAGCACTGATCTTATGCATTGGAAACACCTGCCCGTCGCGCTCGCCGAAGAAAACGGCGTGATGATATTTTCGGGCAGCGCAGTCGTGGATTGGAACAATTCCAGCGGTCTTTGCCAAAGCT
>JAEUIP010000658.1 GCA_016795075.1 Planctomycetaceae bacterium
CGGACGGGACTTCCCACGGATGGCAAGGCCGAACTGCGGATGACTTCGGACGGGACATCCCACGGATGGCACGGCCGAACTGCGAAAGACACTCGAGGCGGGCCGTTTCTGATTTAGCCCGGTTCATATAGGAGCTCGGTCGTGCGGACTGGATCGCGGTAGACGGGTTTTCATCCGTGGTTCGGCTTTGCTATCCGTGGGTTGAGGATTCCAGCAGATTCAGGGAGGACAGCAGATTGAGAAGTCCGCAGACGCCCATTCAAGCGTAGCTCCAATAACATCGATGACCTAGGATGCGCCCACGGATGGCAAAGCCGAACTACGGATGTCAGCGAACGGGACTTCCCACGGATGGCAAAGCCGAACTGCGGATGACATTCGAGGCGGGCAGTTTCTGATTTAGCCATGTTCATATAGGAACTCGGTCGTGGGAACTGGATCGCGGTAGACGGGTTTTCATCCGTGGTTCGGCCTTTGCTATCCGTGGGTTGAGGATTCCAGCA
>JAEUIP010000659.1 GCA_016795075.1 Planctomycetaceae bacterium
TAGCTGGACCGCACAAATGGGCCGCTCGCGACCATGCTGAAACCCAGCATCCGGCACAGCCGACCGATCTCGTCGAACTCTTCCGGCGGAATAAAGCGCTCGACCGGCAATTGCTGCGGCGATGGCTGCAGGTATTGCCCGATCGTCAGCATCTCCACGCCCGCGCGCCGCAGATCGGCGGCCACTTCGAGGACCTCCTCCAGCGTTTCCCCGAGTCCGAGCATCAATCCGCTCTTCGTCGGCATCTCTGGCGCCTCGTGTTTCACCTGCTGCAGCAGATCGAGCGTCCGCTGGTAGACCGCGTTGCGACGTACCCGCTCGTACAACCGCGGCACCGTTTCGGTGTTGTGATTGAACACGTCCGGCCGCGCCTCCACGACCCGCGAAACCGCTGCGCGATTCCCGCGAAAGTCCGATGTCAGCACTTCGACCGCGGCGCCTGTTCGCTCCCTGACCGCCTGGACGCACTTGTAGAAATGCTCGGCCCCTCCGTCCGGCAGGTC
>JAEUIP010000065.1 GCA_016795075.1 Planctomycetaceae bacterium
TTGGCAAACGTCCCCCGTCCGCGCCGTTTGCGAGCGCGCCGCCGGGGTGGGTCGTACCACTCAAAGTGCTCGTCGCCTTTTTTCCCCCGCGTTCTGGAACATCTCATCGGCTTCCACCACGTTGTCTGGCGGCGAGGCGCAACGGATCAAATTGGCAACGCATTTGGCTCGCCCCGCAGACGCACATACGTTGTTCCTCTTGGACGAGCCGACGACGGGTTTGCATTTTGGAGATATTCAGAAATTGCTGAACGTCCTTGATTTGCTGGTCGAAAAAGGACACTCGGTCGTGGTTGTCGAACATAATTTGGACTTGATACGCAACGCCGATTGGGTGATCGATATCGGACCAGGGGGAGGTCGGCACGGTGGCCGAGTCGTCGCAGCTGGCCCGCCTTCGGTCATCAAGCAGAGTCTCGACAGCGAGACCGGGAAGTTTTTATAGCGTCACGGACAAGAGTGGTTGCAGCGTGACGTTTTCTTCAAGATCGTGGGAGTTGCCGAATCGAGAACGGGCGGCTACGCTTGGTCGAGAAATCTGGTAGCCAACAAAACGCCGCTCTGCTATTCCGTAGGACCAAAACGATGCACAAACCCGATTCTCGCTGTGACCAACCAGAAGCCGCGACTCACGGATCCTCTGAACCGATGAGCCAAATCATCGACCGTGCGTTACAACGGCGTTCGTTTCTGCAGATATCGCTCAGCAGTGCGTGTGCGGCGGTGATGACGCCGTGGGGACAATCGGCACTTGGGTCGGCGTCGAACGGTGCGACTGGACTGGAATCCCAGTTCGAAGTTTCGTCCGAGGGATCGACGGATCTGTTCCAATTTTCCAACGTACCCACATCGCAAAGTGATCAAGTCGTGGTGCCTGCCGGATACAAAGCGGAAGTTTTGTTTCGTTGGGGCGACCCAGTGAATGGCCAACAGCCCGTGTTCCAGTCCGACGCGTCAAATTCTGCCGCCGAGCAAGCATTGCAAGGTGGAATGGGCCACGACGGAATGGAGTTCTTCGCTCTGCCGAATATGGACGCAAACTCACGTGGGATTCTCTGCATCAACCACGAATACACGGATCAGGTCTTGCTGTTCTCGGACGGAATCGAGCCGTTGCCGCCCGCGACCATGCCCTTGGAAAAGATTCGCAAGTCACAAGCGGCTCACGGGATCTCGGTGATTGAAGTCGCCGCGAACGAAGACGGCCAATGGCAGGTCGTGGACTCTCGTTACTGTCGCCGCATCACCGCCAACACGCCGATGCGAATGACTGGGCCGGCAACCAAGTTGACTGGCGACGCCGTTCTCGGAACGCTCAACAACTGCGCTGCCGGGCGTACGCCTTGGGGAACGTACCTGACGTGCGAAGAGAATTTCCAAGGGGCCTTTGGCACGGCGGACCGGTCGTTTGCCCCAACGCCGGAACAACAACGCTACGGACTCGAGGCGAAAGGCTACGTGTATAAGATCGACGGGCAGGAAATCTCGGTTTATCGTTGGTGGGAAGCGGATCCTCGATTTGACTTGGCTCACCCGTCCTGCGACGCCGATCGCTTTGGTTATGTGGTCGAGATCGATCCTTTGCGTCCCGACTCGAAACCCGTCAAACGAACGGCTTTGGGTCGCTTTCGTCACGAAAACGCGGAATTCACGTTGGCCAAGGACCGACGTGTGGTTGTCTATATGGGTGACGACCAAGCCAACGAGTTCATTTACAAGTATGTATCCAGACGTCCCTACGACGCCACACGAGCAGCCGAATTTGGCGTGGATGCTACTGATGGTTTGTTGGACCAAGGGACACTTTATGCGGCGAAGTTCGATGAATCCGGACGTGGAAAATGGTTGCCGCTGGCCGACAGTCAACTGAGCCCCGAACAAGTGGCGGTGTACTCGCGAATTGCCGCGACGCGAGTGGGTGCCACGCCCATGGATCGACCGGAGTGGTTGGCCGTTCACCCGCAAACCGGCGAGGTTTTTGCGTCCTTGACCAACAATTCCAAGCGGACCGAAGTCAACGCCTCGAATCCGCGCGAGAAAAACATCTATGGCCACATCTTACGTTGGCAAGAAGATGATCTGGATGCCGGTGCTGAGGAATTCTCGTGGCGGTTGTTTTTGATGGCCGGGAATCCAGCTCAGGCGGAGCCGACTCGGCACGGCAATGTTAGTGGCGACGCGTTTGCTTGCCCGGACGGTTTGAAGTTTGACCCCTCAGGGATTTTGTGGATTCAAACCGACATGTCCTCGTCGGTGATGGGGAACGCGGATTTTGTGGAACTGGGCAACAACATGATGTTGGCGGCAGATCCGGTGAGTGGGCAAGTCCGACGTTTTTTGACTGGCCCCAAAGGCTGCGAGATTACCGGCAACACGATGACGCCGGACCGCAAAACGATGTTCATCAATATCCAACATCCCGGCGAACCGGCTGATGAGGTCAACGACCCATTGCAGCCGAACCAATACAGCCAATGGCCTGATGGATCTGAGGGTGGTCGACCGAGGTCCGCGACCATCGTCGTCCGCCGTACAGACGGACAAACAATCGGACGGTAAGGTCCGCTATCGAACCCAACACAATTTCCGATCGAGGCGCATCGTAGCGAAACCAGCCCGCATGTGCCGGCAAAGTAGCACAATCGCCTGGATCATGCCGTCATACAAGCACAAACGCTCGGTTTTTGGAAGCATCGCATCACGAGCGTTCAATTTTCTCATGGGGCAGAAACACTTTGGTCTCACGCGATGGTTGTAACTCGGATTCCGTAATCCAAGCCGCACGTGCCTTCGGTCCAGAGGGCCAGCGCTAGTAAACGGAAATAAATTGGTGCCACCCATCTAATTGGCGGGCCCGCTCGACCGGTCAGAGCTTTAAAATTATGTCATGAAGAAGATGCACCGCACGAGATAGGGATTACGCAGAGAAGCCCAATTAGGGGAAGAATCGTTTGGCGCCACCCACCTAATTGGTTAATTAATTGACTGGACTTGGGATTTCGTGCTTCAACGATCACGAAACGCGACGATTCAACCACCCAGTCCTGAAACGCATACCAATTCCTGAAGTTGTTCTAGGCGTGTATCGCATAAATATTGACATATTGGAATACTATGATATATTTAGGGAGTTGACGGAGCGATTTGATTTGTCCGATGGCGGTTTGCGGGTTGGAACCTCTACCGTTTCTTGCGAAAGAACAGGAAATACAATGGCCTCACACTATCGGATTGTCATCGTCGGTGGTGGCGCCGCGGGAATTTCAGTTGCGGCGCGCTTGTCCAGAGTCTTGGGTAAGAACGCGAATATAGCAATCATCGAGCCATCCTCAGACCATTACTACCAACCTGGTTGGACGTTGGTCGGAGGTGGAACCTTTCGTCTGGAAGCGACCCGACGTCAAGAGTCGACGTTAATTCCAAGGCATGTGGTCTGGTTTCAAGATTCGGTCGTGGCTTTTGATCCTGACAATCACTCGGTGGAGACGGCCAAGGGCCAGCGAATCGGATACGACTATCTAGTTGTCGCCGCGGGCTTGCAGATCAACTGGAACAAAGTCGAAGGGCTTCCCGAATCGATTGGGCGGGGTGGCGTGTGCAGCAATTACTCTTACCAAACCGTGAGCAGCACTTGGGAGAGCATTCGAAATTTCTCGGGTGGCAATGCGATTTTCACGCATCCGGCAACGCCAGTAAAATGCGGGGGCGCTCCACAAAAGATCATGTATTTAGCGGACGACGCGTTTCGCCGCCAAAAAGTCCGGGAGAATTCTCGTGTGATCTTTGCCATCGCCAATCCCAACCTGTTTCAAGTGGAACGATACCGAGTTGTCTTGGAACAGGTTGCTGCGGAACGCGGAATTGAAACGCTGTTCCTGCATGATTTGGTTCGAATTGATTCGGCAGCAAAAGAAGCCGTGTTTCGAAAATTGAATACCTCTGAAGAGGTGGTGCTTCCTTATAATTTATTGCATGTAACGCCACCCATGGGGCCTCCTGATTTTATTCGGGCAAGTCCTTTGGCGGATACGGCGGGTTGGGTAGACGTTCACAAGCATACGCTACAACACGTGCGTTATCCCAACGTGTTTGCCTTGGGAGACTGCAGTAATTTGCCCACTTCAAAAACGGCGGCAGCGATCCGCAAACAAGCTCCGGTCGTGGCTCAGAACCTTGTGGCAGCGATGAACGAGCAGACGTTACCGGGATCCTATGACGGATACACTTCCTGTCCGCTGGTCACCGGTTACGGCAAGATGGTTTTGGCAGAGTTCGACTACGACAAGACGCCACAAGAGACATTTCCATTTGATCAAGCTCGCGAGCGTTGGAGCATGTGGCTCCTGAAAAAATATCTTTTGCCCCCGATGTACTGGTACGGAATGTTGCGCGGCCGATTCTAAATGGAACACGGTTTTTCAACAGCTCGTTATTATGGGAACCAACGCCACACGGCGATCGCGCTCAATAAGTAGAACGGTAATCCAAACCAGACTGCGATAGGCTCAATGGACGAGCGGTTATCCCTATTGAACAGCGACCGAAGATAGCGCACCAACACATCACAAGCCCATAACAGCGCCACGGCCAGCGGTAGAAACCAACCGCCCACCACCCCGATCAAAAAGAATATCGCCGGTGCTTGACGCACAATGACGCGGCTCGAATCGCCCAACAGCCTTCCAAACGTCACCGAGAAGAGGCCCCCGATTGCAGCGCCAATGACTCCTCCGCAGCCTTGGCCGATCAGCAACACGCTCCATCGCGGCGGACTTCCTAGCCATTTCGCGGGGATTCCATTCCCGACGGAAGCCACGACCCAATCACGCAACGAAGGACTCAAGAACTGAACCTCGCGCCATTCGGGGTGCTCAAGTTGGCGAGCCAGCCATTGGCCCAACCAGAATTCGTACAGTACGGAACTCGCAACAATCAGAGTTATGGTGGAAATGTAGAATCGGAGTGGCAGTCGAGCTCCATCGAAACTCGCCCAACCGATCGCCAAACAAGCCATGGTCGGCACCAGCAAATAGAGGAACATCAATAGTCGCTGGATTGGCAATGGCTCAAGCAACCAAAAATAGTACCCGATCGGTTGCTGCCAAGAGTTCGCTTGGTTGGCGGGTGGTCCCACGATTGTCGTTTGGACGACCATCAAAAAAAGGAACAGGCCGACGACAACGGCCATGAATTCGACCAAGGGATACCGCCCCGAGATGGGTCCATGACAGTTGCGGCATTGGCCTCGCAAAATAAACCAACCAATTACGGGTTGGTTATCGTACCATTGGATCGGTGCATGGCAGTGGACACAATGAGAACCGGAACGCGAAAGCGATAAGCCGCGGGGCATTCGGTAGACAACCACGTTGAGGAAGCTACCGATCGTCCCAGAGACCGCCACCACCCACCAAATCAACAGAATCTCTGCCACGGTGCTGCGGAGAAACCACCGCCTCACAAAGTCTCGGGCCTCGAAATCCAGCCCACCTTGGGCCTTTTCCCATCGCCATCCAGCGGTCGCCAAGCCGTAAAGCAAACTCAACGCGAGAATCAGCGCGATCACCACCACCATGGCACGTCCCGCATTCCACGGCCGAGTGATCGGGGCTGAATCCAGTTGCGGCGTGTCGGAAGGAGTCGAGTCGGTCGGGTCAGACATGCGGGTTACGTAATCACTTCTTAGGCTCGGACCCTCACCCCATTTGAAGACGATTCAGCCGCCATTAGATTAAGCGTTGGGATTTGTTGTTTGAACCACCCGTAGGTCAATTTCATGATCAAAGACTTGGTACGTTTGATTCGCCATGTTGATTCGTGGACTGGGCCAGCCGATCGAGGGACAGTCTTTGAACTACTAATGGATAGTCACGTCACGCCAGAAGACATGATTGAAGCGTGCAAGTTCGACAACGTTCGATACGCGAGAAACGTCTTGGCCCGTTCGCAATGGTACGAGTTGGTGGTGATTTGTTGGCGGAGCGGACAAAGTTCGCCCATACACGATCACTTGGGGACGATTTGTGGAGTCCGAGTCGTTGCCGGTGTGGCGACCGAAACGACCTACCAAGAAGTTGGAGGTGGTCGGGTTCGGCCAGTTGTCCGCCGTGAGTTTGGACCTGGAAACGTGTTGATAAGCTGCGACACCGACATTCACTTGATCACCAACGAGGTCGCCGATCAAGGACTAATCACGTTACATCTGTACTCGCCAGCCCTAACCATGCGATACTTCCAAGAAGAAGGGGCATGGGACGATAGCTAAGGATTCGTCGGGCCCCGGAGATCTTTCGTCCGGGGCTATGGTCCGACCACGAATTGGCACTCTTTCTCCAAGTACCAATCTTATGACAAGTCGCGATCCTCAAATAGGATCAAAGCGACCAATAGCGCGACGGCACTGTAAAGCGACGTATAAACCAAGGTCCAGCCCAAGTACTCGGCAGGAACCGTGGCTTCGCCCACAATCGCGGCGCTGATATCAAAATGCTCCAAAACAGGAATGATGGTCGTGATCGCTTGCCCAACCACCGTGACCGACTCAAAGGTGTCTTCCTTCTCGAGCATCATTGGGGTGATGTGCCCAAGAATATAGATCGAGAAACAAATCATCAAATTGGAAACGATTGCCAGTCGAGTCGAAATCATCACGCTGACAAACACAAAAACCATCGTCTCCATATAACCCAAAAGCAACGCCGGGGCGACCTTGGCCATTTCCGCGTAGCCATCTTGCCACGGCAAAGCACCTTTCGAGGATTCAACGCCATCGTAAATCGTCTTGTAGGATACCAAGAACAGGAAGGTCAAACCGATCCCCAAGAACAACATCCCAACCGCCCAACCAATGCCCAAAGTCTTGCCGACCAAGAACTGGCGCCGACTCAGCGGCTTTGCCAATACGGTCAGAGCGGTGCGGCCATCAATCTCTTCCGACACACTCTTGCTGGCCGCCCAAACCGCAAAAAAGATGGACAGCAACAGAATCACTGGTCGCCCAGTCGTCACGTACATCTTGATGTCTTCACCAAACGTGTTGTACGGAATATACAACGCGATTACCAAGAACACGATTCCGACGCCCATCAAGATGCCAAACAACGGTTGGCTGGTTTCTGTCTTGAAGGTCGACCATGAAATGGCGGATTCTTTTGGCATCAAGGCCGATTGGAACAAGATGATCAAGAACGCACCCCAAGTAGCCAAGGCAGTCACAAAGATGCCGGTCACTTGTGGGAACTCTGGCTGAGTCTCCAAAAACACTTGAAGCTCTAACGGCCGATCACTCAAATTGCGTACGTACAAGAATTCGATGTATTCCTTCGGCAGGGTTTCCGCAACATCCAAGGCCGAAAAATAATTGATTTCCGAAGAGCCCGGCAGTTCGACGATTTTCTCCCGATTCGATTGGGGAGTGATCGGAGTCGGCGAGAACTCGATTCGTTGACTATTCGTCTGGAAGCCAATCCGCTTCAATTCAGCACCCATAAAGTTGACCCGCACGGGCGCCCCCGAGTCGTCGATATCGGCGGGATTCACGATGACCCGAATTTCTGGTTGGACCCCCGTTTGTGGCAAACGACGAATACTCTCCAACATCGCGACCGGGCGACTGACAAATCGAATCATCGGGACCTGCTGTCCGACGATTCCGAATATCGCAAAGATCGACAGAACCGACGTGATCACCAACAACCAAAGGCCGACACCTTCGCGCAACCATTCAAACATCTGCTCTTGAGCACGCTGAGCAAACATGCTCGCCGTCCCATAACCCACAAAGGCACTGGTCGGCAACAACAACAAAAAAGCCAAAATCCAATTGGAATCTTGGGCTTCCCCGGTAAACCACTGCCAAATGTACAAGCCCCCACCCAGCACCAGGGCACTTAATAGGCCACCAAAAATGGCGTAGGAGAGCGGACTGGCGTCGGAAATTTTCCCCAGCCCGACGCGACCGCCAATGACAAACACGACCAGTGAAATCGCTAACAAAATGAGGCCAATTCCGGCACCATTCGCAACCAGCCAAAAGCTAGTCAACCACTCGCCGGGCAGATTCGCAAGGATCATGTACGAAACTCGATAATTCCATGGATGGGAATAAAAACTCGCCTGCCCAGCGGCATTATGTTCGCCCTGGCACTTACTCGCAATCACCAAGTCGAGCCATGACACAGCCCTGTGACAATTGAGGCGTTCCGATAATGGTCACCTGTGCCGGGCTTGCGTGAAAAGGCGTTGTGAAACGCGATCCCCCTGACTCAAAAACCACGCGAATGTAGTGGATCGCTCCGCGATCCAACCATGGTTCGCGGAGCGAACCACGACCATCTTGCCGGGGAATGTATTGGATCGCTCCGCGATCCAATAATGGTTCGCGGAGCGAACCACTACTATCGGTCGGCTTGGGGGACATAGGCCGGTAATAACGGTTGTGCGTACCGAGGTTGCAAGACGGCCATCCGTTGGCGTCCGTCGACCATCGGTAGGGTCAGCATTTCGTCGCCAATCAAAGGTCGAGCGTACGCGACAAAGTCGTCCGTCACGTCGTATCCGCTGGCGGAGATCCAAGCTTTGGGAAAGGTGCGTTCGCTGAGCGCGACCTGCTCCAACGGAACCGCTCCGTATCGCACGCTATACACCGGCCCCGGATCCCGCAAAATGGTCGACATCATGCCATTGGTTCCGCCCGCCACCAATAACGCGGCTTTTTGTCCGGCTCGATAGGCTTCATCCAAGTCCACCGTCGAGGCATATCCCATCGAATTGCGTTGATCCGTACCGGGGATATTCAGACGAGCCTTGCCTTTGACGCACAAACCCTGCTGGTTCAGGTAGTTCGTTACGACCTGGGCCACCGACGATTCACTGGAGCCAAATTGCGTGTGTCCGAAGCTGTCTTTGACCTGGCCAAAATCGCCAACATCAAAGCCCTCACTTACGACGACGATGCAGCGTCCGTCGGCCTTGAGTTGAGCGTTGACGTTTTCATGCAATTGAGCCAAAGAACAGGGGCTCTCGGCCAAATAGATTTGCAGCGGCATTTCGCGCCGAGGGTCCGCCAAGCGAGCCGCAGCTGGAATAAACCCAATCTTCCGCCCCATCGCCTGTAGAACCAAGACCGGGTCCGCCGGACATGAACCGCGATTCTCCTGATCCGCGTATTGCACCGCATGCATCCAGTACTTCGCGCAAGAGCCATAACCAGGCGTGTGGTCGATTAGCTGAAATTCACTGTCCCCCACGTCATTGTCAATCGTCTTGGGCCCGCCCGCCACGACCAAATCCAACCCCCGAGTCGCCGCGAGTTGCGAGATCTTGTTGGCCGTGTCCATCGAGTCGTTGCCGCCGATGTAAATAAAATAGCCCACATTGTGAGCCCGAAAAACGTCGATGACCCGCTCAAAATCCTCCGTTTGTTTGGGTTTCAACTTGTACCGACAAGTGCCAATCGAGCCCGCCGCAGGTGTGACTCGTAGCAAGGCAATTTCTTCGGCCGTTTGTTGGGAAAGATCCAACAACTCTTCCTTCAGGACACCCTCGATCCCATGTCGAGCCGCATAAACGTGTCCAATCCCATCCAGATCCCGGGCTGACTCGACAATTCCCCGCAAAGTGCTGTTGATGACGCAACTCGGCCCGCCGGATTGGGCCACCACAAGGTTCTTTTTTTGATTCATGGTTTCGATTTCGCAAAGGTTCGGTCGGACAACGACTTGCCCATCAAACGTACGCACACTTGCCCCCGCCCCATAATCTAACAACCTAAGAAATTGGCAACCTAGGGGGTATTGAGAAATTTCGAGAGTTCCATCAACGTCGTGGTCCACCCACCCAGGAGATCAATGCGGGAAGAATCAGCAAGTCCGCGAACAATGCGACGGTTAACGTGATCGTCCCCATGGTCGCGAAAATAATATGATCCCGCGAATCGGCCAAAAACACACTCGCAAAGCCCGCGACCAAGACCAGTGTTGTGATAATCAACGCGGTTCCGACGCTCGTGAACGCTTCGCGAATCGCTCGATTCCTTTCCTCTGGGCTGTCCCCTTTCAGTGCTTCCTGATACCGGGTCAGGAAATGGATCGTGTCATCTACGGCGATGCCCAAACAAACCGTAAATGCACACACGGTAACGATCTCGAGAGATTGGCCGACGATCGCCAAATAGACTCCCGCGACTGCCAACGGAAACACATTCGGGACGATCGAAATCAGACCAAGCGTGACACTGCGGTAGACCAGACCCAAGACCACAAAAATGATGACCATCGCCGAACCCAAACTGACCAACAAATCGATCACGATTTGATACAAATTCTCCCACCGCCAAACTGCTCCGCCACCCAACTTGGCCTCGAACCCAGGAAATTCTTGTTCCAAGACTCGAAGCTGAGCATTCACGCGTTCGAACACCTCGCTGTATTTCGCAATTCCCAAATCTTGGACTCGGAACGTGACCGTGGCCGTTTGTTCGTCGGGGTTGTAATACGATCTACGCAATTGATTGGGCAACAAAGCCGTCAAGCTCATTTGATCGGGCGCCGATGGGGACCCCGCCAAAGACGACGCAATTCTTCGAATGGACAGCGGGTGACCAAGCAACGATTCCTGCGACAAGATTTCGTCGACCCGTCCAATAAACCGTGCCACCTCGGGGTCATCCCACTTTCGTTCTTCGGACCAAGAGATGTCAACTTGCGCAAACTCCAGTCCCCCCATCGCCCGGTCCAACTTTTCCATGCCAAGCGCGGGTTCGCTGGATCGGGGCAGCGTCGTGGCCACTCGTTGATCGGGACGCAGGGTGCTACATATCGCACAGGCCACGACCAAGAGCGCAATTCCCGCCAAACTAACAGCGCGTTTGTACTTCAACACGAAATCGATAAGTAGGCTGATACGACTGAGATGTTTTTCGATCAAACTGTTTTCATGACCCACGTGCATGCGTTTACCGAGTGGTGATGCACATGCGACCGGGATGCACGTGATGACAGCGACAAACGTCAATCCAACCCCGACCAAACTGCATTTGCCAAACTCTTGTACTAGTCGATGTTCGGCTAACATCAGTGACCCCAAACCGATCGCCGTCGTCAGGCTGGTCAGGAAGCAAGCCCAACCGACTTGTCGAATCCCTTCGACAGCTGCTTCGAGACCCGTCGCTCCACCCGCTCGCAAACGCCGAATCGTGGTCATCAAGTGAACCCCGTCGGTAAAGCCCACCAAACTGACCAACACCGGTAAGATCACGTTGACGAGTGGATTAAAGTCAACGTCAAAATATCGTGAATAACCCACCGTCCAAAACACGCCCAAGGCGGATGCCAACGTCACAATCACGACGGCGGAAATTCCTCGAAACAAAATCACACTCATAACGACAATAATTGAGTACCCAATCAATTGGTACTTGAGCCGATCCGAGTCTTGACCTTGAACCGACGACAACACGATGGGCACACGGCCCGTGACGGTGAAAGTGAATTTTGTGTTCGGGAAGCGAGCCGCCGCTCGTTCCGCGGTTTCACGCAGGCCTTCCACACAATCCGCGTCCGATTGGACCATCAAGAAGTCGAACTGCACCATCAGCAGGGTCGTTTGCCCATCCGCCGAGATCATCTGTCCTACCAAAAAAGGATGCGCGAGCGCACGTTCTTTGGCTCGTTGAAAACGTTCCGGAGTCGAGGGGATTCGCGGGAAGATGGGATCGGCCAGACCGAATAAATTCATCGACGGGACCGAGTCCAAATTGCGGACACTGTCTACAAATGGCAGTTTTTCGAGATCTGCAACGATGGCTTGATAGGCATCCCAGCCCGCCTGCGAAAACAAGTCTGGCGTTTCAACAACAATGATTGCGTCCGCGTTGGTCTGCAACTGCGGCCGTCGTCCGCCGCCCGGAACAATACGTTGCGGCGTCAACTCAACGGTTGCGGCGGCAGTTTCGTCACTGCTCGTTCCCACCAAAGAAGTCCAAACGCGCTTGGCCCAACCGGGATCGAAATAACCGCCCAAGGCTCCCGCACTGATCAACACGATCAAAAAGGCGGCGATCGACGGATGCTTGGCGATCCAATGAGTGCTACGATCAAACGAGCGATTCAACATGTTTATTGATTGGCTCGCCGTCGTTGGCGTTCTGCCCGGTCGTAGAACGCATTCCGCAGTTCCTCGCGACTAACTTCGCCATCGTTGTCATTGTCCAAGCCGGCAAAACGACGAATCGCTTCGGGTAACGACGCTTCCGGTATCCGATCCCGACCCGTTGGCGCAAATCGAGCAAAGAACTCATCGACTTGTGCATCGACGCTCGCATCGTCGCTCTGTGTTCGGTCGGAAGTCTCGTTTGCGTCCGGAGTGGTTGGAGCGAGAGCGGATGACTCTGGAGATTTTGCCGTGACTTGCGGAACGGTGCTTGTGGACTCGCTTGCGGGGGCTACCTTGGAGCCATCGCCGGCGGTCGTGGACGGTTCGTCAACCTGATCCGGACGAATGCGCCATGCAACATCGAAGTACACGATGGCCATTTCCTCCCAGCTTTGATCGCCCCAAATGACCGTGCGACTGGGGTCAGGATTTGCTGGGTTCTCGGCCGAATTATCAAAGGCCGCGACAAAATCGATCCGAGCAATGCCCTCCAACGGTAGCGGTTCATCAAACGCGTACACGTGTTGCCAATTGAAGTCGTAGCGAGGAACATCCAGGATTACTTCGGCCGGCTCGGTAGCATCATTGTGAACCGCTTTCAATTGGAATGACTTGCCGCGATAGTGCATGTGTGGCGACAAACCTAACATCATGGCTTGCTGCGGAACGGAACTCAAACTACCGTCCACTTGAAAGTTTGGGTTGTGCGGTGGTATCTCAAAGCTCTGATTGAGTGCAACCAAGGTGTCGACGGCATGGGTGATCTCGTCGGGATCGGCAAACACCAGTCCAATTCGCGTGATATCTTCGGCTGGTTGGCCGTTGGTGGTGTAGTGCTGTTGAAACACAAACTTCGAACCTGCCGGGATTCTCCTGGCGAATCCCTGTGCATACGGCAACGGTCGCTGGCCAGGAACATAAGCAGCCAACCAACCTTGCCCCGCACCTGAGTCTTCATCTGGCGGTTTGATGAACACAATCGAGTGATGCACGACGCTGCGGTTGCCAGGAATAATTTGAGCGCCTTTTACCCAACGGTCTTCCGTCAAACCCGGGTCGACGACAAAGTACTTGTAATCAACCGTTCCTTGGGCGGGGACCTCGAACGGTGTCGAGCCCATCGGCACAATCAAATCCGGTTCGTTGGGCAACAACCATTCCCCGGCTGGCTCTGGAGCTGGTGGTAGTTTCGCGGGGTCACCCAGCGGAGCTCCGGCGGCGACCCAATCCCGGATCAGTTGTTTGTCCGCCTCAGGTAACTCGCGGTGGTTCGCAAATTTGCCATACTCGGGATTCGCGTGCCAGGGCGGCATGAGCCCTTGATCGATGACCTCGACCATCATTGCACCCCAACCCTTCACTTCGTCGTATTCGATCAACGAGAAGGGGCCAATATCGTTCGGGCGATGACATTCGCCACAGTGTTGATAAACCACCGGCGCCACATGTTCCGCAAACGTAAGCACTGTCGCTGTGTCCGTTTCCTCGGTGGTCGGCTCGACGTTCCGTTGGGCGACACGACCGATCAAGCAACCAAGCGCCGCAGTACGCGGGACTTCAACCGGTGTCCCCGCCAGCAGTTGCTCGATGGCAAGTTCCAAATCTCGGCGACGTGGTTCGGCGCGAGAAACTCCCGGTTGGTATTGGTCGTCCACTCGACCCCGGTATCGCACGGCCAGAGTTTGGTCGAGCACAAAGATTTCAGGAGTTCGTTCCGCTTGAAAGTGATCGGCCAAGCGATGTCCCGCGTCGGCGATCATGGGGATCTTCAGCTCATGTTCTCGGACAAACGCCGCAATCTTTTCTGGGGAATCTTGATGGTTGCTGTTGATGGCGAGAAATCGAACTTTTTGATCCGCAAATTTATCTGCCAAACTTTGCAAACGACTGACGTACCACTTCACCAACGGACAATCGTTGCCTAAGAAGCAAACGACGGTCAAGGCACCGTCGGAACTCCCTGCCACTTGGATCTCCGTCCCGTCCATTGACTGGGCGGAGAACGGAGCCACGTGCGTCGGTTCTTGCGACGCGGACGCGGCTCCAAAACCGGCTCCGGAAATAAACGCGAAAAGACCTAACCCCAAAACTGCAAACAGGTGAAACTTGACCACGGTTGACTGTCCAACTTTCGAAACGGTCCAAACATCGAATCTATCGAACCGAACGCTTGGTATTTTCCAATGTCGTTCGGCGGGTGGAGTCGCGAACCCCCCGACGAGCATTGTTTCCAACCCGGGGTCAACGTGCAACCGCATTTCCTGCCGAATTGGCTCGAAATTCTTCATTAATTATTGATATCGCCTTCACGAAAGCTACTTCATCTGCTGGTACCTTGCGAAGCGTGATGCGGGGAGAGCATTTACGGCAAGGATTCGGTCAACTTTACGAGTAGGAGTAGCGTTCGTATGGGTACAGCAAAACATTCGAGTCGACCTGGGTTTACCCTGGTGGAGTTGTTGGTGGTCATTGCGATCATCGGGGTCTTGATGGGATTGTTGCTTCCAGCTGTGCAAATGGCTCGTGAAGCAGCCCGACGTGCTTCGTGTGCCAACAACATGCGCAACCTTGGGTTGGCTTCGTTGAATTTCGAAAGTGGCAAAGGTTATTTGCCGCCCAGTATCTTTGTGAATCTGGGGCTTCCTCCGGGAGCGCCGGGCCAACCGGGTTCACCATTTCCAGGAATCGTGCACAATTCACTGACCTATTTGCTGCCGTATCTGGAACAATCGAACATCGCCGACAATTACCAGATGAACTTGCCGTGGTTTGCTCCCCAAAACCTTCCGGCACTCCAAAACAACGTGCCAACTTTTATCTGTCCGTCAGCACCCGGCAGTGGCGCACGCCGAATTTCTAGCAGTTTTTCGTTTGGTGCTTCGTTCGCCTTTACCAACTTAGCAGTAACCGATTACGCGACCTGTAGTTCGATCAACACGGGTTCCATCACTTTTTTCGGTTATCCGGCCGGTACGTCGCAGATGACTTTGGTCAGTGCCATTGGCCCGGAATTGAAAGGCAACGGCATTACACCGTTGTTGGGTGAAATGCCACGTGGCCGCAGCACCTTGGCACAAATCACGGATGGTCTATCCAACACCATTTTGTTCTGCGAGGACGCTGGCCGACCCGAATTTTGGGTCCAAGGTCGCTTGGATTCGTCCCGCCAAAACAATGACGGAGCCTGGGGCGATCACCGCTCCGACTACGGTTTGGATGGGGCCGTCGCTGGTTCCACCACTTCGCCTGGCAATTGCGTGATCAACTGTCACAACGACAACGAAACGTTTTCGTTTCACCCCGGGGGAGCACAACATGTCTTCGGCGATGGCAGTACCGGCTTCCTGAGCGAAGAACTTACGGCCCAAGTGTACGCCGGATTGATCACCGCAAAAGGCGGAGGTTTGACCACGGCCGAAACGGCTCCTGGGCGAGATTAGTCGCAATCCAATTCCATTCTCGTTTCATACCGACGCAGCGAAATGCTGGGCAAGGCCCCATTTTGCCCAAGTATTTATGCCGATCGCCTAGCATGGTGTCGCTAAGCAAGTTGGAACGGGAATAAAACCTTCGTGGAACGGTATTGGAATCCGTCGCCACTGGGACTTCAAACGACTGGGGCATCCTTCATATCGGAACCACGAAGATGGCGCGGAATCGGAATTTGTTTGTCGCTCTTGGCTTGATGTTCGTCTTGGGATGTGGCAAGTCCACTCCCGTCACTGCCCCGTTGAGCGGCGAAATCAAGACGACACAAGGTGTGGCCTGCGAGGGAGCGCTGATCGTTTTTCACCCGCAGGAAAAGGCACGTGAGAACGATGCAAAACCGCTGGCCATCGCCGACTCGAGTGGAAAATTTGTCGTGCGAACCCACGCCGATGCAGACGGAGCGGAACCGGGGCAATACGCCATTACGGTTGTTTGGCCAGGTACGCCCGGAAACGCTGGATCAAAGCAAATGTCGCTATCCGATGAAGGGAGTCAAGTTGGGTCCGGACCGGATCGTTTGAATCATGCTTACGGTGACCCTAAAACGACAAAACTCCAGCTCGAAGTAAAGCCCAGCGAAAATGAAGTGTTGCAGTTGGTCGTCGAAGAACCCGCGGATTAACGGTACTTCATCGGCTCTTTCGGATCGAATCGCTCGTTTACCAGAGACGGCGGACCACCATCAAAGTTGCGACGGACCTTCGACATGAACGAATTCGTGTTAGAATGACGTCATGCGCGAACAATCGCTCCTGCAGAATACACTGATCGGATTGTTTGTCAGCTTATTGCTGGCGGTCGTCAAGCTATTGGCGGGGGTCTTTGGTCGCTCCAGTGCTCTGGTGGCCGACGCTGTGGAGTCGTTGGCGGACGCCGTGGGTTCGATTTTGGTTTGGCAAGCCGTCCGAGTTGCCGCGCGGCCGCCCGACCCGAGCCATCCTTATGGTTATGGCAAGGCCGAAGCCTTGGCAGCGCTTAGTGTCGGCGGTCTGTTGGTTGTCGCCGCGATCTATATCGTGATCAAAGCATTCACGGAGATCTTGATCCCACACGAATCACCCGCCGCCTGGACCTTAGCAGTCCTCGCGTTGGTCGTCGCCGTCAAAGAATTACTCTTCCGATTTGTGATGCGGGGCGCTGCGGAACTGAATTCCGATGCCGCGCGGGCGGACGCCTGGCATCATCGTTCCGATGCGATCACTTCGGCCGCGGCCTTGATTGGTGTTTCGATCGCCGTCTGGGGACCAGGATTAACGGGGATACCCTCCTTGGTCCTGGCGGATGAAGCGGCCGCGTTTTTGGCCAGTGGAATTATCTTGATTACTGCCTTCAGCTTGATCCAACCGGCTCTTTTCGAACTGCTCGATGCTGCGGCGGATGACATGGCGAACGACGTTCGCCGAGTGGCCGGGCAAGTGGAGGGAGTCCGGCATATTGAAAAAGTCTATGTTCGAAAAAGTGGGGCAGGGTACCACGTCGACATGCACCTGCATGTCGATCCCGATCTATCGATTCGCGTTGCACACGCCTTCGCTGGGAAGGTAAAGTCGGTGCTCCGCATGGCCTTACCAAGCTTAACCGGCGTTTTGATTCACATCGAACCGGCCGGTGAAGTAGAATTGGTCGAGTCGGATCTTCCCAGCATTTCCGAGGAGACGATACCTCCAGGAACCGTCAGCGGAAAGAAATGACCATGAATCGATCTGCAACTCAAAGATGTTCGACCGTGTGGTTCATTCACTTCATCTATTGGATCGCGTTCTTCGCGTCGATCGATTTTATCTACCTGCCCACCGCTGTTCCAGCATCGGTCGCGGCTTTTTACCAGGACGAACACGTGCCGACAAAATTCGAATATCCCGCCGATCCGAATGTCCCCGTGATCACGTTTGATGTGACGGGCGGTTTTCAAGTCCCAACACCACCCGGCTTCCAACGACAACCGACTCTACAAGTTTTTGCCGATGGTCGTATCGTTTGTGGTACCCAATCGCCAGAGCGTCAATCTCACGAGGGACGTTTGACGACTGCTCAATTGCAGGAGTTGATGGAATGGTTGGTGCGAGAAGAGAAATTTTTGGAGTTATCGACCGAACAAGTAACCAAAGAACTAACCGGGTACCAATCACTGATGGCAGACGGTCCAACCACCACCATCAAAGTCCAATTGGCGCAACAATCTCAAGAGCATGCAGTCTATACGCTCAAGCAAACCGCGCGGGATCTTCCCGACGCTACCGGCTTGCAGACGCTGGCACGCATCGAGACCCGTTTGCGGTCCGTTAAGCAATTGGGCGATATTGGAAATCAAGAGATTTTGGACTCGGCACTAACGCTGGCCAATCAACACTTGGAACAAGAACTTCCCGACGCCAATCCTTGGACCGCTGCACAACTTCGCACAATCCAACGCAGTCCCAAAGGCGGACTCGTTTTGACGTTTAGTCGAGCGAAATCGAGCAGCGGCGACGGCTACAACTTGATGTTGAAATTGACTCGCGCGACGACGGATGCCGAATGGCAGATCGAGTTCGAATCGCGATAGAAGACAGAACACCGTGCGGCATCCGTTCGAACCGGGGAAGATCACGTCGTTCCCAATCGAACGGCATACCAACTCGGGCTGGACCGCCGTTTCCCGCACCTGTCGTTACGCTTCGTCCGCTGCTTCGGCCTCAACCACATCCCAGGCCGGTAGCGGATCCACGAACGTGTTCCACACCTCAGGTCCCGCACCCAGTTCTTCATCGGTTAACAGGCACTCGTCCAGGTCGCTAAAAATCTGCGGCCAGTCCACGTTCTGTCCGATCAACACCAGTTCAATTCGGCGGTCACCGAAAGGCTCTTCCCATAAGGACTCGATCTCTTCTTTGAGTTCTGGATCGGATTGCCATTCATCGTCCGGTGACGCTGCAGCCCAAAAACCAGCGGGTTCAAATGCGAACACTCGACCGGCATGCGACCAATTTGCGGCGATATCATTCCGAGTCGCGAACCATACCAGCCCCTTGGAGCGGATAATTTGATCAAACGCATCACTGTGTTCGATCCAACCCAGCAATCGCTCCGGATGAAAGGGGCGGCGTTGCCGATACACTCGGTTGCTAAATCCGTATTCTTCGGTCTCCGAACTTTCTTGGCCGCGTTCAACCATCAACCATTGACCATTTTCTGCCGCCCATTGTTCACTAAACAGACCCGTGTTCAAAACTTCACTTAATGGAATATCGCCGCGAACGCCTGCAAGGATTTTGGCGCTGGGGTTGAGCTGCTGCAACATCTCTTTTAATTCTGCCAATTGCTGAGGCGTTACCAAGTCCGATTTGGAAATGACGATAACGTTGGCGAATTCTACTTGGTCCGTGAGCAACCGACTGACATCTCGATCGTCGTTTTCGTCCAACCCTAGCCCGCGTTGGTTCAGTTCGTCCATCGTCCGATAATCTTCTGGGAAATTAACCGCGTCGACCACCGTCACCAACGTATCCAGGCGCGCCAGATCCGATAAACTTTCGCCTTGTTCATCGACGAACGTGAACGTCTCGGCCACCGGCAATGGCTCCGAGATCCCCGTTGATTCAATCAGTAGATAATCGAAACGACCCTCGCGCGCCAACCGAGCGACCTCGCGCAGCAGATCTTCTCGAAGCGTACAACAGATACACCCGTTCGACATCTCGACCAACTGCTCGTCAACGCGATCCAGATTGGCGACTCCAAGTTTCACCAATTGCGCGTCGATATTCACGTGGCTCATGTCGTTGACAATGACGGCGACCCGGCGCCCCTCGCGATTGCTCAATATCTGATTTAGCAGAGTGGTTTTTCCGGCACCTAAGAATCCGGACAACACGGTGACTGGCAAGCGATTCATGACGTCTTTCTCCAAAAGTTTTGTCGAAGGACTACCGCCTTTCAACCGCCATTAGGTTAACTTCCCGGCAATTTATCTGCAATCGGCATGCAACAAGCCACGAACGGAAAAACCCCGAAACGCGGGTTCCGAGACAATCGCTACGACCGTCACGGTCCGCCTGAACGTCAAAATTTCTTAGGAGGCTCAGGGAAGTTTCCCCGGACAAACAACGGTTGCGACCTAAATTTCACTCGTCTGTCATAGGCCATGCGGTCCGTAAGGGTCCGCCCGTCAGAGGAACGTCGCACCATGAAATTCAATTTGATCCGTCGTTTGAAACCGCCCCAAAATGCTGGGCAACGATTGTCGATGTTCGATTCGTTTCGCCGGCGCGGGGCAGCCGCGTTGGAATTCGCCGTCTGTCTGCCCATGATTTTGCTGGTCACTTTCGGAATCATCGAAACCTGCGACGCCATCTTCTTGAAGCAAAGTTTGATTCTGGCCGCTCAGGAAGGCGCTCGCGTCGCCGTGGTTCCAGGTGCGACCACCACCAACGTGCGGTTCCAAGTCGAATTGATCTTGCGAGCTCGCGGCGTGCAAGAAGAAAGTATCACCATCACTCCTGCCAATTTTCCATCCGCTCCGTTTGGTTCCTTGATCACGGTCAACGTCGTGGCTCGGATCGATCGGAATAGCAATAGCTACTTGGGCTTGATGACAGGTCGTCGAGTCAACGGCTCTTGCACCATGATGATGGAACACAACTGATCCCG
>JAEUIP010000660.1 GCA_016795075.1 Planctomycetaceae bacterium
CACGGATGAATACCTTCGATGCCTGCGGTTTCGAAACGAACACCGTCAACTTACGATCGATGTCGTTGAGCAGACGCTTGGTCAAAGAAGGGTACTCCGGCTTTTCATCCTCAGTTCGGCTTTGCCATCCGTGGGAATTACCGAGTTCCGGCATCTTGTCGCGCTGTGGGTGTGACCTTGAGGTCCAGCCGTTTTTTGAGACGGTGTTTTAGCTTTCTCTGGATTATCGACGGGTCATCAAGCTTTTTCACCCGACGCGAACCGCAAATTCGTTGCGATCGACGCGAACTCACCAGGGATCGACCCAATCTTGCCACTGTTTGAGATACGACGCGAAGGCTGGAACGGTCGACTCGCGTGTTTCGAGCCATTGCCGAGTGTTCTTCACGAGTTCTTTTTCGCGTTTCAAATCGATCCAGCCCATCAGCAGAGCGGTGCGCAAGAACACAAAGTAAGTGTCCAGCACGTCGCAGCGACAATAGTTATTGATTTCGTCCAAACG
>JAEUIP010000661.1:0-233 GCA_016795075.1 Planctomycetaceae bacterium
GACGATGACGACGATGACGACGATGATGACGACGATGATGACGACGATGATGACGACGATGACGACGACGACGATGATGATGACGACGATGATGATGACGACGATGACGACGACGACAGGCGCGAAGGCGTTGAAGATGGCGGCGTAGTATCAGTCCACGGCTAATACTGGACCATCCTGTCCAAAAATCAGACGCCGCATGGCATTCCATGCGGCGTCTTAACTATTCAGTC
>JAEUIP010000661.1:243-500 GCA_016795075.1 Planctomycetaceae bacterium
TGAATCCTGGCGGGTGCACCGCACCATGCTACGCCCCGAAAAACGTGGCTAACAGAACAGCGCGAGTTTGTTTTCATAGTGCCATTTGAACGGGCCGGCCGATCAACTGGATGGAGGCCCCCGAAATTTGGGGCTTTTCTTCTGTCGCTGACGAGATGGGTAACGGGGTGGCCTGATTTGGGCATTACCGTGTTAAGATTTGCTTCAATTGCAATCGGCATGGTGGGCTGGTCCGAAAATTGCATATTTTCAGCTAT
>JAEUIP010000662.1 GCA_016795075.1 Planctomycetaceae bacterium
CGGGAATCCAGAGGTTCGGGATGCCCGCCGCTTGGAGTTCTTTGGCGATCGCGTCGGGCGTTTTGTTGAGCTTCGTGTGGACCACGATCAGCCGTTCCCCTTTGCGAGCGTCGGGCACCGCGGTGACTACGACTTGCGGGCCTCCTTCTTCTCCTTCGCCGCCGATGACTTTCTGAATGACCTCTTCGACGCGGACGTGGGGCACCATTTCGCCGGCGATTTTCGAGAACCGGCTTTCGCGGCCGGTGATCTTGATGAAGCCTTCCTTGTCGAGCAGGGCGACGTCGCCGGTTTGGTACCAGCCGTCGCGAATGACTTCGTCGGTCTTCTCCGGTTGATGCAAGTAGCCGAGCATCACGTTCGGCCCCTTGATCCAGAGCATGCCGGGTTGCTCGGCGCCGAGTTCCGCGCCGGTGTCGAGATCGGTGATCTTCGCGGCGACACCTTGGACCGGCCGGCCGACGGTCCCTTCCTTCGCGACGGCTTGCTCCATCTTCGGG
>JAEUIP010000663.1 GCA_016795075.1 Planctomycetaceae bacterium
GGGCCGCCGCAATTTTGGCGGCAGGAGCTGTTTTTCGACGCCAAGTTTAGAATCCGCCAAATTTGCTCTGGCCACGCGGCTAACCAACGCTCCCGGCTGTGGGTTTGAACGGTAACTCACTACTTAAGCGAACACAGTTGCCTGCTGATGGCGGACTGCCCACGGATAGCAAGGCCGAACTACGGATGACAGCCACTGACCACGGATAGCAAGGCCGGTCTACGGATGACAGCCACTGACCACGGATGGCAGGGCCGAACTACGGATGAAGGCCACGGTCCATGGATAGCAAGGTTGGACTACGGATGACAGGCACTGATCACCGATGGCACGGCCGAACTACGGATGAAAACGTTCGATGTATGCGGCTGGGAATTAGTTGGTCGAGGTTCCTTCCGTGGATGTCACTCGATAGACTTCCTCCAATGTTGTTTCGTTGGCATTGGCCTTTTGGATACCGTCCTGACGTAAGTCGCACATGTCGTTGCTCAAGGCTGATT
>JAEUIP010000066.1:0-253 GCA_016795075.1 Planctomycetaceae bacterium
TGCGGCATCGCCAACAACCACGAGTGGACTAGGTGGGTACTCGACTTCTAGCACCACATTTTGTTGATGGCAGCGCCCTTTGATTAGTTGGACGGCTTTTTGGATGACTTGTTGTATCGGAAATGACGTAAGTTCGGTGATTTCCGGCCGAGCATACTCCAGCAGGCTGTTCACACTTCGTTCCATCCGTCGAATTTCCTGTTCGACCAATTCGAGATCGTCGGTCCGTAGTCCCGATGCGGAAAACTTCTCG
>JAEUIP010000066.1:263-20245 GCA_016795075.1 Planctomycetaceae bacterium
TTGATTTGGATTAGCATTTTGATCGAAGTGAGCGGGTTGCGTATTTCGTGGGCGACTCCCGTGGCCAATTGGGCCAACGTAGCCATTTGTTGGGCGCGGAGCGCTTCCGTTTCACGGGCCATCATCACGCGTTCCGCTTCAGATCGTTCCGCGTCGGTCAGGTCTCGGATGATTGCGATCTGCAACGCACTCGTCTCGGATGGGAATTCACTTATGGAGACTTCCACGGGGAATTGTGTCCCGTCCGAACGCTGTGCGACCATGCGAAATGAGGTCGGCAAATCATCGAGCGTTTTTGGCCACGGCCCCAAAAAACTCTGGATGGCGGTCCCGACGAGCTGATGCATTTCGATCAACAACAATTTTGCCAGGGCGCGGTTTCCTGAACGAATCACTCCATCCGGATCGAAAGTGACGATCCCCTCACTGGCATTGGCGACGATTGTTTCGCTGCGTTCATGTTCTTGAATTGCAATTCGTCGAAGCGGTCCGATGATGACCCACCACAGGATTGGCGCGCAAACCGTGGTAAGCAAGATGGCGTCGAAAACGGCTCGTCCGGTTTCGCCCAGCATACTCGGAATCAGGAATGGCAACAAAAGCATGACGCCGAATTCGGTCGTAAAGATAATCATCAATACAAGTCCCAATAGGCGTGTCGGCGAATGGATCGTCGAAAGCAATGGGAAAATGCGATCAGACATGCTTGGCAACCAGACGGAGTTAAATTGGGTTACAAGAAATGAGCCATCTATGGCGAGGAAAAACTCTTGGGGGGCCCTTGGTCGTTTTGGGGAGTTGCGGTGGAGACCGAAAGTGGGACTTCTGGGGCCACCATCAAACGATTAGGGCATTCTAGCGGCAACTTGCCCAATGTACATTCTGGGATTTGCTCAAACGATGGAAATAATGCCTCCACTTGCATTCACCTTGGGAGCAAGTGGTGCGGAGCGAGTGGTGACAGTCACCTTGCAGGGCGAGTGGTGACAGTCACCTTGCAGGGCGAGTGGTGACAGTCACCTTGCAGGAGGGCGAGGGGCGAGTGGTGAGAAGGGCGAGTGGTGAGACGGGCGAGTGGTGACAGTGAAGGGCGAGTGGTGACAGTCACCTTGCAGGGCGAGTGGTGAGAGGGGCGAGGACAGCGAGTGGTGAGACAGCGAGTGGGACAGCGAGTGGTGACAGTCACCTTGCGGTCGCTTGGGGGACAGCGAGTGGTGACGACAGCGAGTGGTGACGACAGCGAGTGGTGACGACAGCGAGCGGTGACAGTCACCTGAGAGAGGCGACCTGAGAGAGGCGAGTGGTAAGTGTTACCTGCGGGTTGATCCCGCAAAACCACCACGATTGTGCCAACCGGTGCGAACCGGTGACTGTCCCCGCGAACTTCCCGCGACAGTTATGCTGACCAGTTACGCTGACCAGTGACTACGCTGACCAGTGACTGTCCCCAAACTTCAGAGGCTTCCGTTGTGACGTTCCCCAATTTCCCAAAGTGACTGTCCCCTGTTTTGGAAGGTTCGGTTCAGTGTCGGTCTGGAATGAGTACTCAGACAGCGCAATTAAGAGAAATTCGGGCTCCAATTTTGGCGCTTCGTTCGATTCAAAATCAAAAACGGAGGCGCGAAACGAAGCTGAGTGATAGTCCGGCGGTATCCGTGCGAGCGTCACGGCATTTTGGGTTCGTTTCAAGCATTTTCTGCCATCGGCCAGCGGGGCCGTCCGGGCCGTGTATTGAATGTCCTGGGCATCGGTCGGCCGTCGAGGTTATCCAACTCCTAACTGGCAACGGAGGTACTGGCGTCGTCGTGACTGATATTGACGTGTTCTTTCGAGCGGCCGCGAGTCGTCGATTTAAATCGCCGCCCGAACAACCAAACGGACTCGAAAAAGCCGTTAGGTTCCATGTTCAACTGTTGCAAGATCGGCACGGCCTCGGCCGAAATGAAACCACTTCCACCAACTCGCGGGTGACGACCAACCAATTCCAGCAGAAGTAGATACTTGGTTAAAGAAATTCGGACGGTACCTCGTTGACTGACTCGGCGCGGTCGTGTGGGTGTCTCCGACTCTTCCACGCCGTCGGTTTTCCGGGCGGATTCACTATGGTGAGCATCAATTTCAATTGGGCTCAGCCAACCACTGCACGGGTGATCCAACCGCTCCCATTGAGCCGTGTCGGAACCAGACTCGACCCGCAACGTGATTCGGTTATCAGTCTCGGTTGCGACATGAATTCGCAGGTCGTCTAGTCGGTCTTTTGCGCCCGTGTACTCCGATTGCTCAATTGAACCCGCAATATTGGCACGAATCGGGTTGAGGTCAACATACAGCATACACCTCAGGATCGACGCTTGATCCACCAAGACATGGGCCTTGAAGCGATCCTCCCAAAAATGACCGCGTTGATTGTCCTCGCGATTGGCGCGTGAGGCGATGTGCTGCGCGTAACTTCGCATCCACCAACTTACGTCGGACAATTGCAGTCGTAGTTTCTCGACCAGTTCGGGCTTATCTACGATCTCCTGAATCTGTTTGGCAGAAGGTTCAATGATCTTTCCGGTTCTATCGCGTTTGGGGGTGCTCATGAGCCACCGTCGAGCCACCGTTTCCGGCGACCACTTCCGGGCAATATCTGGCCGTGATCGCAAGACCAAATGTGTGTGATTGTGCATGATTGCAAAAGTGATGATTTCTATAGAAAAAATCCGAGCGAGATGTTCGAGCCGGTCACGCGACCAACCTCGGCGATGCTCATGGTCCACGCCCGTAACTGGATCAGTTCCACACAGTTGCATTCCGCGAATGCAACGGTTCCAAACGTGTACGACTTGAATTACGGACGGATTAATCGATTCTTTTCGGGCTTTCCGAGACATTGTGGGATTCCAAACAAAACGTGCAGCCACCCTCCAACATCATTGACGAGTGTGGCTTCAAATAAAAATGCCACCGAATCCCATCGGTAACCGAACAAAAATTTAGCGGATTGTAACCCAGAGAAACCTGATTGCAACCTTTTTCTTGCAGATATTCTTCACAAAGATGCTTTTTCTACCACCGTCACTCTTGCCACTGCAAGCAGTTTGTTCGACTGTCTGGCACGCACTGCGAGAGACGTGCCGACTGATTAGATAGGGCCACGTCGTCGCGTAATGCCCTGCCCATTGAGCAACCGGTGTTGCGAGTCTATATGGACGAGACCCGTTTGGTTGCGAGCTGCTCCAAGACCAGGCCTCATAAGAGCGCCTCGCACTTGCCCGATAAAAGTCCCTCACAAGCGATTGTCCCCGGCGACCTGATGAACGGTCTGATGAATCGTGACTGTCCCCGATTCCCCATCCCCGATTACCCACCGATTCCTCGAGCCGATCCCCGACCTGTTCCCTCCTTCGGAGCGCCTGTCCCACCCAGTGCTCTGCTCGCCCGCGCGTACAGCCTTTGCGTGACCAGCCTATGTGTGACCGTCCCCGATTGCAAACCCGATTGCATTCTAGGTTGAATGTCCCCGAGTATTTTCACCAATTGCGGGAACGAGTGACTCTCCCCGGTTTCCCCCAGAGTTTAGTCGAAGCCGGTCCCGATTTTTCGCCCAGATTCCTAGATTCCTCAACTGATATTACGCGACTGTCCCCGGATCGCCCAATAAGGGTGACTGTCCCTGGGTTACTTCCCGGATCGCCCAATAAGGGTGGCCAATAAGGGTGACTGTCCCTGGGTTACTTTCTCCCTGGGTTACTTTCCCAAAAGGGTGACTGTCCCCGGATGACGCTTGGGTGACTGTCCCCGGATGGTGTCTCCCCAGGTGGCGTCCTTAGGTGACTGTCCCCGGATGGTGTCCTCCCCAGATGGCGTCCTTAGGTGACTGTCCCCGGATGGTGAGTGAGTGGGGACTAGGTTCCCAGCTGCTTCAATACGTCTTGGACGATGCGTTCGATTTGACTGGCAGTCATGGGCGCGGCCTGTTGGCAGCCGCCGATGGGTTGATCGGTAAAGCCTTCTTGGCTGAGGATGCACTGCAATTGACCAGTGAGCTTTTCCAACTGTTCGTGTTGGACTTGGGACTTGGGTTGACGTCCGGTGCCTGTCTGAAACCCGCGTAGCTGCAGCGCGGCTCGAAAGCCATCTGGGAATTCGGACGAGTACAACATGACATCGAACAATCGCAACAGTCGTAGTTGCAGGTCCAGTGCTTCATTCAAACGACCGGCCGACATCGTGTCGTAAAGCTTTCGCGTGATCTCAGGAACGATCCCACTGGAAGCATTGGTGCCACCGTCGCAACCTATCAAGAGCATCGGAACCAGGGCTGTGTCCCACCCGGTCAGGAACGAGAAGTCCGGTCGGTGAGGGCGAACGGCGTCGATCATTCGTAGCATGTGCGATACGTCGCCCGACGAGTCCTTGATGCCAGTAACTCGCGGGCACTCCAGTGCCAAGCGTTTGACCGTTGGCACATCGATGGGCGACGCAAACAGAGGAATGTTGTACAGAGTGACGTCGATTGGCGAGTGGTCCGCGATCTCTTTGAAGTAGGCATAAACTGCTTCAGGCCCCAAGCGATAATAAAACGGGGACACAATCGCAACGGCCCGGCAGCCGAGAGTATGGTAATGTTCGCACGCTTCAATCGTCTCGCGGACGTTGGCTTCCGCGGCACCGGCCAGAATCGGGACACGACCAGCCGTCTGATCCGCCACGATTTCGATAATACGCCGTCGCTCTTGCGGGTTGAACCGAGTGAACTCGCCGGTCGAACCGTTTGGATAAAGTCCATGGACGCCGCGTTCGATCAGCCAATCGACGTATCGTCGCATCTCTCGTTCGTTGATGTCGCCGCGACTGTCGAGCAACGTTAAGTTGGGGGTGAAAATACCTTTGAGAACGGAAGGATGTGTCGTTTCAGGCATGATTTTTTGAACTTCTGGTTGGTGGCTTCGAGACGACGGGGCGGTCCTAAATCCCCGAACCGCTAAGTCAAGGATTCGATGGTACTTGAGGTTGGTTTTAAGTGTGGATCGGTACGCTTCTCGGTGCGTGGTTGGTTGGATTCCCTCCCAGCAACGCTCGGCCAACGGGTTATCCCGTCAGACTCATCAAGTCCAAATTCCGGTGAAAAGCCGCGATTGACACTTCGGGAATTATTGCCGGTGGGACGAATTGCCGTCAAACCATGTGGCCAGGACACGCAGTATTCGCTACGCTATCAGGGCCGGGTCCGGGCGGCTGTGGATTATAGTTCAGTTTTTGGCGACTGGACCGCAGAACCGGGCCAATTGTAAGTTCAATTCCTTGGAAAACTTGCCGAAAGTGTCAGCAAAACCCGCCTCAACGGCCAATAGTTATCCGTTTTACTCCCCGCGGTTCTGGAATGGGATGCGGATGGGCGATTATGCTGCGCTATTAAGTAACCATCGTTTTGCTGTCTCGTGGCAACGCTTGCCCATGTTTTTTCTCGTGGGCGGTTGTGCTATCGGCAACTCGTTGTTATCCGCCATCCAACAGTGGCGCTTTGGCAAACGAATTCAACACCAACCGATCGAACCCGCTCCGATTTTTGTGGTCGGGCACTGGCGGAGCGGTACGACGTTGCTGCACGAGCTTCTGTCACTGGACGATCGTTTTGGTTACCCAACGACCCTGGAGTGTTTTCTTCCGCATCATTTTTTGGTCTCCGAGCCGATCTTTCGTCCGTTGCTGAAGGTGCTCCTGCCGTCCAAGCGGCCCATGGACAATATGCCGACGGGAGTCGACTTGCCCCAAGAGGACGAGTTTGCCTTGGCCGCTATGGGAGCTCCGTCGCCTTATCAACAAATTGCTTTTCCCAATCAACCAGCGCGATACTGGAAGCTTCTGAACATGGAAGGTTTGGAGCCCCAGGTCGAAGCGGCATTTGCGGACAATCTGACGCGGTTTTTGCAATCATTGATGTTCAAGAAGAATAAACGGCTCATTTTGAAGTCACCCACTCACACGGGTCGCATTGCCTGGTTGGCAAAACGATATCCGGGTAGCAAGTTTATTCACATTGCACGGAACCCGGTCGATGTTTTCTTGTCGACCAAGCGACTGTGGCGACGTCTGCATGAGGTTCAAGGCCTACAAATTCCACGTTATTCGGACGAGGAATTATCCGAGATGGTCCACCGTGATTATCAAGCGATGTATCACGGCTACTTGAAGGGACGCCGCGAACTGGAGCCCAATCAATGGCACGAAGTCCAATTTGAAAAGTTGATTGTCGACGCCCCCGCGGTCATCAAGCAGATTTACCAAGCCTTGAATCTCGGTGAATCCACTCAATTGGAATCCGATGCGGCCAAGTACATGAGCGAACGGCGGAGTTATCAAGTCGCCGATTATCAATATCCTCCGGAGACCGTTGCCGAGGTGATGCGGCGGTGGGGACAATACGCGCATGCGTTTGGTTATGACCTGAAAACTGGCGAACACTTGGCGGAACCGTCCGAGCTAAGGTCGCGCGCGTAACATGGTGCCCACCCTTAAAAAGCCCCGAATTCTTTTGGTTGAAGACGAACAGCATTTGGCGTTTGGGATCGAATTTAATCTGAAGCGAGCTGGGTATGAAGTCGTCGTTGAAATGGACGGCCAGAGTGCCGATCGTCGATTGACGGAACAAGCTCCTTTGTTTGACCTCGTGATTTTGGACTTGATGTTGCCGGGGCTGAACGGCTACGACATTTGCAGGCGGTTACGCAAAGCAGGCGGCCAAATGCCGGTGCTGATTCTCAGCGCCCGGTCGTTGCCAGAAGATCGAACGCGCGGGTTCGAAGTTGGCGCGGATCAGTACTTGACCAAGCCTTTTGACCTGGAAGAACTGTTGACTCGAGTCAAGCACTTGTTGCTGCGGTTCAAGAATCTGACGGGAAGCGGTGCCGTTGCCGTTACGGATTCAGAACCAAACGCGGTGGTGACGGTTGGGGAGCATCAGGTAGACTTCGGAAGTTATCAAGTGCTACGCGAGGGGGCCGTGGTTCAGCAATTGACGAGTCTGGAGGCGAAGTTACTCCGTTATTTCATCAAACACGCGGGGCGAGTGATTTCGCGCGGCGAGCTGCTGGAAAATGTCTGGGAGTTGGATAACGACGCCCTTAGCCGAGCGCCCGATCAGTTCATTCGCCGCTTGCGCAAGTTGTTGGAACGCGATCCTGCACAACCGCAAATCATTCAAACCGTCCGCGACGCTGGGTATCGCTTCGTTTTGCCCGAATAGGCTACCACTTCTTGCGCAATTCCACGCGCACGCCATGCAAATCATCTCGAGACTCGCGCATGCCGTACATGGCATCACTGCGCAAGATCACAGAGTTGGTTAGAGGAATCTGATAACGCAGGCCAACGCCGTATTGTGGGTCTCCCGCTTGCGACGTTTTTCCTTGCAGGGGCATCACCGCTGCCGTTTCCAGGACCAGTTGTTGACTGAAATCATCCGCCAGCAGATTGAGACCCAGCGCACCGCCCATAGTATTGTTGGCCGTGTCGTCGAGGAACGGATAGCCGGTTAGTCCATCCGTTTCGAACAAGATCCCTGTGTTCCGCAGTACGCCGCCCGAAAGTGGATCGCGCGCCGCGGATTGTGGCCGATCGAATCCTGCGAAGAAGTTGAAATAGGGGATACGTGTCGATGGGTAAGCGGTGATCAACGAATTTTCAACCAGCAACAACGTGCCATCGGCGGTTTGTGCAATTCCATTTGGTGTTTGCCCAGAGTTGTTGATCACCCGGACACTGTTGGACAGCCAAGTCCCAAAACGCCGCGTGAACGCGACACTGGTGTTGTGATAACTTCGGTCCAAAATTCGATTGTCTTCCAAGTAAGCATAATCCAGTTCCATGTAGCCGCCCCAAGCTTCGATGAACTGCGCCACGCCATACAAATTGGCAGCGCTATTTTCATTATTGAAGGCGGGACTACTGACGTTGTCGAACCCGACAAAAAAAGTCGTATCCATGTTGGCGATGTCCAGTTTCGGGCTATTGCGAGCGGGAATGGTTGCGGCAACTCCCAAAAATGCATCTTCCAACCACACGCCATTTTGAAACAGTAAGGGCATCACGCCGATCGCAAACGGCAAATCAAATGGCAGGGATTTGTTGGTGACACCGCCCCACATTGCCCCGAGATCACCTTCAAAGTAGCCAAAGATGACGTCGGGATTTAGTTCCGAAATAAACGTGGGGTCGCCATCGTTTAGCAAACGTGTGAAGTTCGGACCACGATTCAGTGGGGTCATGAACCAGTGCATGCGCTCGGTGGAAGTGAAGCGAAGGTCGAAATCCAAATTCAAACGATGAGCCCAAACGCTAAAGTTATTCCCATTCGCAGTGTTGGAAGCCCACGCCGTACGATAGTCGCCATAAACTAGAAACTGTGGAATGAGTGGATTGTGAGTTCCGAATAGGGTATTGCCAGGTTTGATTTGGCCTCGTTGATACCACGGTTTGAACCATTCGACCAACGGGCGTTGGGTTCGATTCAGTGTCTTGCCCATGTACACGTCTTGTTGAGCGCAGGGATCGTACGCTTCCCAACAACCCAAGTTGTCCGAAAAATCATAGGGCGAGTAATCGACTAACGATGCGCCGGCGGACATTCCGGGTGTCGCGTACTGGAACCGACCATCGGCCCGCGGTTGCTCGGCCAGGATGAAGGAAGTACCCCCTAACGTCCCGGCAATTCCGTTATCGCGTGGTGGAACTGCGGGCGCACCTGGTGGTGTTGGCGGTAAACCGGTTGGAGCCGCCGCTGACACGATCGGTAATTCATTATTCGTTGGCGAGGACGAAGGGGACTCGTTCAACGGGGCTGCGGAACTCGGTTGGGGCAACATCGGCAGGCCAGTCGACTCGCCGACGGGAACTTCAGACGACCGGACTGGTGGGGGCGATGGTAGGCTGGCGACGCGCGGGTTATCGTTGGGTGTATTCGGCGCTGACCAATCGGGCAGCTCCAAGTTCGGCACCCCGCTCGAAGGGTCGTCCTGGGTCGAAGGTTGTCGACCTGAGTCAGCCGCATTTGTTTGTAAGTATTGGATGGGACGTACATTGGCCGCGGACGGACGATAAGTCGGCTCATCAAGGACGGGCAACATACCACGACGTTGGGGACGATCGCGATTCTCCGGCGGAGAATGTGGCGTGATCGCGCGAAAGTATTGAGCGGCTGGTCCGGCGGTCCGTGCATGGCGTGCCGAGCTAGGTGGACCCTGCTGTGGCATTTGAGCTTGAACCAAGGCTCCGCCGCACTGAGCTGTGAAGAGCAACAGTAGCGAGGCGAAATAAGCTCGGATCGCTCGATGATATTTCGGGTGGGGCATTGGATGATCGCTTTTATCGAACTTCAAAGACAACAGTAGAAGGATGAGCATCGACGACCCACTCGTTCATCGAGCGAATCATTTCGGGAGTCGACTTGACGAACTTCATGAAGTAAATCGGTTCGGCTCGACTGCGGAGTCGTGCGGACAAGCGATACGTGCCTGGTTGCTGAAGCAAATGACCGGGCACTGTGTACTTCGCCGAACGTTTGCCCAATGCCGGAATCGAATGGGCTTCCATTCGAATAAACGGGGGATGGTTGATTACGGAAACCGGTTGCGTTCCGGGGCGAAGGTAGGGAAGTTGATCGATATCCAAATTGATCGGCAAGTACATCTCGCGATCGGTGCCTTTGACGTTGGTGGTTAAGAATTTCGTCTGGAGGTTGAACAGTTGCAGATCGGCTGGGACGCGACCGTTCAAAACATCCGCCGAGTGCATGTCGGCCAAATCACCTTGTGTATCCAAGTAGCCCGTCTCCCAAAGTCGTTCGCCATCGGGGCCAATCAGAACCACATTGAGCCACAACTGTGGCTGGGCGCCCAACGAGCCACTGGGCATGTTGTGACCTTTGCTAATGTTCTGAACGCAGTAATGAAAGTTCAGGTCCTCGCAAGTGGCTACTGGTCCCTCAAAATAGGGGCCATCAATTCGCGAACCGTTTTCCAAGACCTGTCGACGAACCTGACGTTTGTATTCCAGTTTCTTCAAATTGCGATCCACGATCTCGCGCGCGTCGTAGCGATCATCAACGTTGGCCCATGTTGGGGGAAAATAATAGTTGAGGCCTTCGGCTTCGATCTGCTTCTCGAATTGATCGGTTCCCCAACCAGCACGCCAATCAAACTCCAACCACTGATTGAACGTCCAGCGATCCTGAGCCGGGTCGTGCGGAAATACTCCCGGATGTGCAATCGAATAACCGGGACCATAGAACATGTGGTTCGAGTGTTTGCGAAGTGGATCAACGATTCGGCCTTCGATCACCGCGGCGGGACCCAGCGAATAGCCCTCGTTCACACCAGGAACGATTCCCATGTGACAATCTTGGCAGGTGGTTCCCTCGCGATGTGCGGGTGAGCCTCGGTATTGATCCCAAACGACTTCCAGTTTGATGCCTGGTTGGACGGCGACTTGATGGCACGAGACACAGAACGTTGACTCCGCTATCTCTTTGAACTTGAACGCGCGGCGGTGCATCAACTGACCATTTCGCGCATCAGCCGGATCCGTCTTGACTTTGAAGTGGTCCGAGTACTTGTGAACGGCTTCCACGCCTTCGCCCGATCCCGCTCCGGTTACAGGATCGACGATGGTTCCTGGTTCAATGCGTCGTTCCCCATTGGTCTTTAGAGTAATCTCTTCAATGTGATGGCACGCGACGCAGGTGACGCCCTCGCGGAAAACACGTGGGCCATCCCAAATCGGTTCGTCGCGCCGATGGCCCACGGTGGTGGCCACGGGAGCGTGACAGCGCATGCAAAAATAACCGATGGTGCCGTTGGCTAGTTTGTTGATCGTGTCTTCAAAGCGATGGAACATCGGTGAAATACTCGCATACGCATGCGAGCTACTGGCCCATTCATCAAATATCTGTTGATGACAGACCGCGCATTCGGTTGCCGACGGGAACAAGGTCTTGGCGAAGAGATCTGCATGCGGATCAAGTACATCACACTCGTCCCACACAGTCCCGTCGTGACGTCGCAGATCACCCGGCGCGCGTTGTATCGCCGCTCGATCCGCACTCGCTTGTGCGTGTGGGTTGTATAGTTGGCGAACCAACTCTTGGTCGGACGCCGAAATTGCCGGATTCACTTGGCTTGGATTGGCGGGATTTTGGGGTGTTGGAGAAAGCGGCACGCTTGGACTGCCGTTAGCAATGGCTTGATAGGCAGCGGCTTGCGCGCGGACTCGATCACGAATCTCAGGTTCAATGGCGGTCAAATGGGCGGCAGGTTGCACGCTATAGTCCAGACGTCCATCACTTTGAACCAACTCGAACAAGGCATCTCGCCACTTTTGGTCATCGATGGCTCGTGATTTTTCGTCGCCGGGAAGCGGGTTGGGGCTTGGCGGAGTGTAGGCATATCCGGGAAGTTCGGATGTGCAGACCGCAGGTAAGTTGATGGGTTGGCCATCGGTGTCCAGCAAGACACTGGGCAATAGCGGTTGAAACGCGGGCTTCGCAACTTCCGATGCGGGTGACTCCGGAATGATGGGACGAACTTGTTGTGCCAGTAATTCGTCGAGCCACGTGAGGGAAATGCACCCCGCGCAAACGAGTACGATTGTTGTGGCGAATCTGTGCCGAACCATGCTTGACCCTTAAAGTGAACGCAGTTTGCCTATTCCTGCTAATCGTTTTGATCGTACCGGTGAGCTCATGATCTTGGGAGATTCCGGAAAATTGGCTGAAGAATCCGGCCGTTGCGATTTCGGTTCGTGCTAGCAAGTTCAGCTTTGACCCTGGTCGTTGTGACGATTCGACTTGAGCCATATTGGGCAAACGCTCTATACTCCCTGGGCAACGGAACCCGCGTCCGTTGCCCAACGTTTTACGACGGCAGCACTAGGTGCTTCGCTCAGGAAAAGTCGCGACGACTTCGCGAATTGAGGTTCACGGCGTCGGGTGGAGGCTGGTGGGCATTTCCGAACAACCTTGCGGCATTTTGCAGGTGGGTTGCTATGGAAGTAACGCGAGTGAAGTTCGGCGGGCAACGTGAAGCGAGCAAAGAAACGCCAGCGAAATAACCAAGTTGACAATTGGCCCAAATGGATGTGAGCCCATGATCATGCAGAATTATTCGAAAACGTCATGGAGCGGGCTGGCTTGGCTCGTTGCGGCTTGGTTGACTTGGGGGACTGCTGTGGCCCAGGAGCCCATTACAAGTGGTGCAAGCCCACCGTTGACTGCGAACGCGAACGATCCCACGTTGCCACAAGTCGCCAAGTTGTTGACGCCGCCGGCTAATTTGCCCAACGAAGCGGGCCAGGTTTGGCGGACCTATGATTTATCACCTTACACTCGGCGAATCACAACCGTAAAGAATCCCGAGCAAGCCGTCGTGGACTGGATCTTGCGCGACACGGGCACGGACCTGTGGTTTCGGCAGCCATTGGGTTTGATGTCGGTGACGCCCGACTCGTTGCATGTTTACCACACGTTGGAAGTTCAGCGAATTGTGGCTGGCATGGTGGACCGTTTGGTTGAGTCGAAAGGCCAGAAGGTAACCTTAGGTGTTCGGTTGGTGACGGTCGGTCGAGCGGACTGGCGGGCGGCGGCTTTTCCGTATCTGCAGCCGTTTGAAGTTCAAACGGCTGGGGTTGAGGGTTGGCTATTAAGCAAAGAAAACGCCGCGATTCTGGCCAATCAGTTGGCGATTCGCAACGACTTTCGACCGCTGGAAGTTGGGGACCTGATCTTGCCAGAAGGTCAGAGTCACTCGTTCAAGCGTTTGGCCGCGCAGTCGTATATTCGTTCGTTGCAATTTCGAGCCCTGAACCCAGCGTTGCCAGCAGCCGGTGGGCAATACGAACCATTGACGAGTCGTTTTGACGAGGGCTACACGGTGGACATCAGTCCGTTGGGGATGCTGGACCAACGTTGGATGGAAGTGGTTGTCAAATGCCAAGTGGATCAACTGGAAAAGTTACAAACGGTCACGATCCCGGTCCCGACCATCAACGGGCAAATGCAAAACTTGGCGACGTCTGTCCCCCAAGTGGTCTCGTGGCGTTTGCACGAGCGGTTTCGATGGCCGAAGGATCAGGTCTTGTTGCTCTCGTGTGGGGTCATCGCGACTCCCTCTGGTGGGCAAGGTTCGAATGGATTGCTGAACCTGGGAACCTTGGTTGGTCAACAACGAGGCCGAGCGGACGCGCTGTTGTTCGTCGAATTCAAAGGCGTCCAGAACGCCACACCGACAAGCGACCAAGCCGGCGTCTTTCAAGCGACGCCAACCGGGGGTGTTATGGCGTCCCCTGGGATGAACCCTGCCCTACAACAGCCAGGTCCGTTTCAATTCAATCCGAATCCGTTCCAAAACCCAGGTGGCTTCCCGAACCCCAATCCAAGTGCCCCGGTTAGTGGTCCGAGCCCGCTTCAGTCCAGTGGGGCTTCACCGGTGCGGGATGGGTTTCGACCTTCGGTGGCTGGGGCGCCTAATGGGCCAAGTGATCGCTTGGCGACGCCCGGCGGTCTTTACCCCATTCGGCGCTAATGATTGAAACCTTGTTCCGATTCGCGGGTGGCATTGGTTTATTTCTTTTGGGCATGAGTCTATTGACCGACGGACTCAAGGACTTTGCGGGGCCATGGTTGCGCACGCAGTTGCTCCGTTTCACTGGTACGCCGTATAAAGCGTTTGCCTCTGGTTTCTTGGCAACCTTATTCATTCAATCTTCCAGTGCCACGACGGTGGCCGTGATTGGCTTTGTCAGTGCCGGGTTACTCACGTTTCCCCAAGCCTTGGGGGCGGTCTTCGGAGCAAGTTTGGGGACCACGGCGACGGGTTGGATCGTTGCGTTGGTCGGTTTGAAGTTCAAGCTTGGGCTGTATGTATTGCCCTTATTGGTGGTTGGCGTTTTCTTAAGGTTGTTGGGACGAGGGCGACAGGTCTTCTTAGGCAACTCTCTGGCGGGTTTTGCTTTGATCTTTGTGGGGCTTGAGTTCATGCAACTCGCGATGCAGGGCCTGACGCAGCAGTTGGATCTGACTTCGCTTGAAGGAGGCGGAGTCGCGGCCAGTATTCTTGCGGTGGTGTTGGGGGTTGTCTTGACGGTTCTTGTGCAGTCATCGAGCGCGACCGTCGCCACAACGCTAACTGCGGTAAGTAGTGGAACCATTTCCTTTGACCTTGCGGCCGGGGTCGTGATTGGTGCCGCGATTGGAACAACGATCACTGGTGTGTTGGCGGCATTGCGAGCCAGTGTCTCGGCGCGGCGGACGGCGATCGCCCATGTCGTGTTTAACTTGGTGACGGGACTGTTGGCCTTGATACTGTTGCCCGTGTTATTGGCGGCTGTTCGCGGGTTGCAAGCATGGACTCAGTGGTCCGAACCGGCGATCGGCTTGGCCGCGTTTCACAGTCTGTTTATTGGGCTTGGCGTGGCGATCTTTTTGCCCAATGCCTCGCGTTTTGCACGCTGGATCGAACGACTTGTCCCGGATCGTGGTCCGGCCTGGACCCAGTATCTGGACGCGGCGGTGCGCCATGTTCCGGCGGTTGCGATCGTCGCGACAGAACGAGCATTAAGAGAAACGGCTCGAGCGGTATGCGATGAATTACACGCGGGCTTGACCTTGGGTGAGTGGAATTCTCGGTCAAGCGATTTTGAGCCTACGGTCCGGGAAATCCAGGAATATTTGGAACAACTACCCGTCGCGCCAGACGACCAAGCGATGGTGCGTGAACGAGTGGAACAGTTACACGCGCTGGACCATTTGCAGCGATTGTCTGCTCGATTGCAACCACCGTTTACTCTGCAACAAGTGCTGCAAGATCCATTGATGTTGGATGCCGTTGCGATTTGCCGCAGGGCGTTACAGTTGAGTCGAGAAAGCTTCCAGGATAAGCTGGGCCCGGAGTTGGCGGCCGAACTGGATGGGTGTGCGGAACGTTTGAAGAGGTTTCGCGAAGAGCGAAGACTGGAGACCATCAACGAATCGGCGCTTGGTCGACGTAGTCCCGCCAGCACACTGCAGTTTTTGGACGCCCTGCGTTGGCTGGATCGAACCGCGGCTCATGCCGCAAAGATCAGTCTGTATCTGCGTTGAGGACTCGTTGTCGTTTGTTGAGATGCCGGAAGAATCATCGAACATTGGAACTTGCGCGTTGCGTGCCCTATGGACGAAGGACCGCTGAAGAAACTGGTTCATCAAGATTTTGTGGCCATTGCTTTGGCAGCGTTGGTGGTATCTCTGGCTCTCCCGGCTCGAGAAATCGGCTGGCGAGTGTGGTTCGGTGTCGAGTTAACCGGTGGCTCGCGCACACTAGTAGAGGTTGTGCCGGCCTTTCAGGCCTCTCCAGGTCGAGTCGCCATGCTAACCGTTGCACACTGGTGGTGGTTTAGTCGGCCCATTCGAATTTTTTTTGATCGAGTCGCCACTCGAACCGGTGGCTCGCGCACACCGGCCGAGGTTGTGTCGGCCCATTCAGGCTTGAATTAGATCGCCGAACAGGCTTGGCCTGCGAGGTGCGGTTATTTGCCGACGCCCAGATGTTCACGCATGTGTTGGTGGCATTCGGTGCAGCTGATGTTCATGCGGACCAAGTCCAGTGTGGCGGCTTCGATATTTTTCTCCAAGGCATGACGTTCCAAGTCTCGGGCTTGTTCTTGAAAGTTCTTGCTCAAGCGTAGGTACTTGGGCGTTGGTTCCGCGATATGCCATGAGGTCGCGCGGCTGATCATGGCCAGTGTCACTGCGTTCTCGGCCACTTGCTCAAAATTATCCATTGTCAGGCCGTTTAGGATTTGGCTCATGTGTTTCAGTTTGTCGCGCATGAGCGCTTGGTTGCTGGTCAGGCCCGGTTGGGGCTTTTCATCGTCTTGTTTTGTCTCTTGTGCGCCTGACGTTTCCGTTGCTTCGGCCTTGGTGTTCACTGGATTGGAGCCATCGATCGCCAACCATAGCGAAGGAACAATCACAAGCAAGCTGAGTAGATATTTCATGGAACATCTTCCTTGGGAGTTAGGATGCGGTTACCGCATCTGGAGTATGCCGACGACTGGGATTCGTTGAACAATAGGGCGCTTGCACGCAATGTCGTTCAACACAGGACTTGGTTGGCCACCACCTCACTTCGCGACGCCAATCCGGTTGGTCGAAGCGGGCGTACTTGGAGAGTCAGGTGGGTGTCCGCACACTTTGTTCTGCGTCACGGTTTGACGCAGATTCAATCGTGTTTTGGTCGGCCGGACCGATCCATTATACCATTTTTGTATCGAGCAGCGGCCGTAACTTTGTCGCATTCTCTGCGGCAAATTGGTGCCATGTCTCGGGAACTGGGGCGTGGACCACGACCGGTCGATGCAACTTGGGATGCCAAAAATCAATGGTCCGGGCGTGCAAAGCGATGGCTCGGCGCCGATGGTCATCAAATGCTTCGCCAAAGCCATTGCGCGAACCGTATTCGGCGTCTCCGATGATCGGCCAACCTCGAGAGGATGCCTGCAAGCGGATCTGATGGGTTCGTCCGGTTTTTAGGAGGATTTCGACCAACGACACGCCCGCATCGTGAGCCAAGACTTGAAAATCAAGTTCCGCCCATTGAGCGGCTGGGTCGGTTGATTCGGTGACTTCGGATAAGGCTTGATCGGGCAGTTTACGCATCCAATCGGTCCACGTCCCGGCGGGTTCCGGCGGCAGGCCCTCTAGCAATGCCCAGTAGATTTTCTTAATCGTGCGTTTTTCAAATTGAGCCGCCAGTTTTCGTGTGACCGGTTTGGATTGTCCCAACAGAAGAGCGCCCGAGGTCGCGCGATCCAATCGATGTGGAATGCCGACATAATCGAACTCGGCGGGACCGTGAATCAAGCATTGTTCCATCGAATCCGTGGCGCGATGGGTTGCGGTGTTGATAAAGAAACGTCGCGCTTGCGCCTCGACGCTCGGGATACCGGGTGGAGACTGAGTCAGAAGCCCCGCGGGTTTGTTGACCACCAAACATTCTTGCTCAAAGTACAGCACCGTGGGGTGCAATGGTTCGTGGGGGTCCGCGGGCCATGTGCAGGCGGGTGTTGGCGGGTTCGTGGAGGTGGGTTGAGGTGTATCGGTCATGACTATTAGGCGTTTTACCTCGAGTTTACCGCTAGCAACGGTTGGGGGAACTGCGGGAAATCTCCGGCCATTTTGTGCTATCAAACCTTGACATGAACCCCGGTTTTCTTGTAAAGACACCCCGCCTGGCTTCGTGGACTCATTGGACGTGAGTTCAGTGTAGGTCGTTTCTCTTGCCAAGAGAAGCGGGCTCCACATTCGAATCCCAGCAGGCAATTCGTTTCGGCACTTGGGTGGAACTTAGGTCGTAACGGACATTACGAATTCTGTTTCTAGGATTTCGTGCATCTCAAACTTAAGGAGAGACACGTTGAAAGCCTCGGCTAAACAATGGACGGTGGTTATGGCTCTGAGCACGGCGCTCGGAATCGTGACGACCCTGGCTGGTACTTCGGTGTACGGTCAAAACTTGCCTAGTGTACCTGCTTCCACCCAGACCCCTGCTTCGGTAGAAACCGCTGGCCGCGCTGCTGCAGCTCGCTTGTTGACCGGCATGGAAGCCGCTCCCACTTCGGAAGCAATGAAAAAATTGGCGATGGCTCGACGAGCCTTGGCCGCCGGGAATCTGGCGGAAGCTCGCCAGCACTTGGCCGCTGTGGCCAGCCTCCCGGCAGACCCGGGGGCACGCGACACCGCCGCGAATGTCGAGAGTCTATGCCAACGACATGAGCAATTGATGGGCATGGCCAATAGCGGTGATTCCAACGAATACAACCGTCAGGCTTGTCAGTTCCTGTTGGAACAAGCCGACCAACTATTGTCTTACGGCGATTGGCAAGCTGCTGAAAGCTTGGCTCAATCTGCCAAGGCATTCGGTACTTTTGCCGGCATGAAACTTTCGGCGGACGCCGTGTTGACTCGCGCTGCCGGAATGAAGCAATTGACTCCCGCCTTGATCCAACAACGCACCGACGAAGCGAAACGCTTGATGGGTGAGTTCAAGTTGGCGATGGATCAAAAACGTAGTGCGGAAGCCAAGGCAGCTTTGACTTCGCTGCAAGGCCTGAACCTACCGGACTCGGCGTACGCCAACATGTCCGAGAAACCATGGCAGTTGGAATTGCAATGGCAAAGCCATGTGCAATCCGCGCCTGTACGCTTGGCTCAAGGCACCGACGGGTTGCCAGGCCAAGTGCGAACCGCCGACTTCCAACCGGAATCGGACACCAGTCGCGTGATGTTGGCCTCGAGCGAACAACCGGCCGCTCCCAACGCGACTCAAGACGAAGCCATCGAATTGTACCTGCGAGGTGTTCAAGCCTTGAACGCGGGCAATCGCCAAGTCGCCCAAGATTTGTTGGATAAAGCCTGGGCCAAGAAAGACACGTTGGATCCGGTGGTTTTATCGGCTTTGGAGCAACGTCGCGCGTTTCTGCGCAACACGATTCAAGCCACAACCGCATCCGCGATCACCACGCCACAAGACGGTGCACCACAAGAAGGTACCGCTCAAGACGGTGCCGCTCCGGTGGACTTGGATACACAGCAACAAGTCGTGTTGCAAAAGATCCGTCAACATGTTTCGCGACAACGATCGGCAGCCGATCAGTTGAAGGAACAGCAACAACCGCGACAAGCCATGTCGGTGTTGCAAGGCCTGCGTGCCGACATCGAAAAGAGCGACTTGGAAGCCGCTTCCAAGACTCAGTTCTTGTCGATGATCGATCGCGAAATCAACGATCTCTCGCAGTTCATCAGCCAACATATCGTGGAAATCGAAACGGCTGAAACCAATGTCGCTCGTTTGAACGAAGTTAGTGAAGAACGAGAGACCAAATACGCCAACGAGATCAAGATCCAAAGCATGGTGGAGCAATTCAATCAGCTGCAACGCGAACAACGTTTCGCCGAAGCCAGCCAGATTGCTCGGCAAGCCATGGACTTGGACCCAAGCAACCCAGCGGTCACGCTGATGGTTGAAAAGGGCCGAATTGCTGAACGCGATCAACAACAACAGATGATTCGCGACATGAAGGAGCAGAGCAATTACAACGTTTGGACCAATGTGGAAGAAAGTGCAATCCACATCGATCCGAACCGCCCAATGGAATTCCCAAGCCAACGCGAATGGGAAGCCCTAACCGGCAGCCGTCAGCAATGGCTGAAGGATCAAAACATTGGCGACCCATCCGAATACCGGATTCGTCAAGTGTTGGCCAACTTGAAGGTTAGCCAAGTGTTCTCTGGCACGCCGTTGGTGCAAGCCATCGACATCTTGGGCCAAGAAGCCGGAATCAACATTGCGTTTGACGCCCGAGGCATGGCCGCTGAAGGTGTCGATCCTGAAGTGCCGGTCAACTTGAACTTGCGTGAGCCCGTTTCGCTGCAAAGTGCTTTGGATCTGATCCTGAGCAACTACAACCTGACGTACATCATCGAAAGCGAAGTGATCAAGATCACTGGCAAGTCGCAAGCGGCTCCAAAGCTGAATCGCATTCAGTACTATGTGGGTGACTTGGTAACGCCAATCCCGAACTTCCAAGGTGTCAACCCGATCACGGTCATGTCGGCCGGTGGTGTGGTTTCGACAGCGGGAATGGGACTGAGCGGCCAAACGGGTTCGGTGGGACAAATGCAAGGTGCCTTGGGTGCCAACACCACGAACGCCGCGCCATCGAGCATTAGCCCAGTTGCGTTGGCTCAACAACTACAGCCAGACACCTACGGCAACTACAACGGTTCCGCAGCACCGATGATCGATCCTTTGACCGGTCAAGGTGGTGGCGTCATGGCCGACTTCACGCAATTGATCGAGTTGATCCAAAGCACGATCGATCCAGACAGTTGGGAAGAAAATGGCGGTACTGGTACGATTACCGAGTTCCGCAATACCAACAGCTTGGTGATTCGTGCTCCGCAAGAT
>JAEUIP010000067.1 GCA_016795075.1 Planctomycetaceae bacterium
CGTTCTTCGCTGCCATTGATCCACGTGCTGCCAATCAGCGATGGATAAATCACGCCGTTGCCTTTCCCGTCCGCCAAGTGGCAAGTCGCACAGTGGGACTCCCGTTGGTAAATCAGTGAGCCCCGTTCGAACTGGGCTTGCTCGGCGGCGCTGAGTCGTTTGGGAACTTCGTATTTGACGATTTCGATCTCGGCAGGTGCCGCAAAACCGCTGGCTCCGGTTGCATCGACGTTGTACCAGAAATGTTGGACGGTTTTGGCCGCGACCACCGCATGGGGAACGGACGAGTTGAGCAGTTGATTCAACAGGGCTTCGTTCTTGACGTTGTGTTGTTGATGCATCCACAACGCTTCCAGCAAATGATGCGCTTCCAGTTCATCGTTGGGATCAAATCCGGCCATCCACTTTTGCGTGGCAGCAATCACGGCCTTCGAGTCGCGTTCGCTCAATTCCACTCGGGTTCGATGGCGAATCCCATTGACCGGGTGCTTCAGGTTCTCCAGCAAGGCTTCGATCGGTTCTCCATCGATTTTGACAGGCTTTTGCAGCGGACGGTCTTTGACGGTCAAGCGAACAATGCGGCCGTGTTGGTGATCGCGGTTCGGGTCGCGGATATTGTGTTGCATGTGGCCAATGATGACGTTGCACCAATCGGCAACGTACAACGCGCCGTCGGCACCGATGACCGCGTCCGTTGGGCGAAAATTACGATCGTCGCTATTGAGCAGTTCCTTGACTGGAGTGCCCCAGACTTCGCCCAGTTTTCGGTCTTGTCCGTCTCCGTCACGGTCCAAATCGTATTGCTTGACGCCCAAAAATCCGATCGTGTTGCAAATCAAGAAGTCCTGCTGCATGTCCTCTGGGAAGTGCTCCGACGACATGATTTCATTCGCGGCCACGGGACGAAATTCAACCTTGAGCAATTCGTGCATCTTGAAGCCGTTGCCTTCGGGCCGTACTTGGAACGATCGACCACCGGTCCCATCGTTTGCGTACAAATAGCCCCAATAGTCGAACGCGGTGCCGTGAGGGTTCGGCGAGTTTCCTGCGTGCGGGGCGATGGCGAAGGTCCGTGGGTCGAAACGATACATCCCGGAATCCCCAATCGTGAGGTTTTGTTTCCAAGGTGTTTCGTGATTGTGGACCAAGAAGATACCGCTTTGCCAATAGATTCCACCATCTGGTCCGTAGACCAAGTTATTCGCCGCGTGATGGGTGTCGGAGGTTCCCAAACCTTGCAGTAGAATGGTTCGCTGGTCGGCAACATCGTCGCCATCGGTGTCTTTGAGGAATAACAGATCGGGACCGGAGGTGACGATCACCCCACCACCCCAGAACTCGAATCCAAGTGGATTATGAACATAGGCAAAGATCTTGCGTGAATCCGCCACACCATCTCCGTTGGCGTCCTCGAAGATCATCAAGGTGTCGTTCATTTCCTTGAGTGGTTCCCACTTCGGATAGGTATTCCAGCACGCCGCCCAAACTCGGCCTTTGCTGTCGACTTGCATTTGGACCGGGTTGGCCATATCTGGGAACATTTCTTCCGAAGCGAATACATTCAATTGATAGCCTTCGGGAACCTTGACCTTGGCCGCGCTTTCGGCAGGACTAAGGTACTGAACCGTCCCTTCCTTTTCGCCGCTTGAGCTCGGGCTGCCACCGCCCACGTTGGAAATTACTTTGATCGGAGGAGGAACATTGCTGTCGTCCGCTTTGATTTTCTTGCCCGCTGCGGCGGCCCAAATCACCGGGTCCCGATTGGCGGTCATCACGTCCAACATGGTCAATTCGTGCTTCAGCACTTCCGCATTGCTTTGTCCGTCGACGAAGGTCAATCCCGAGCGGTTGCCCCAAACGTCATTGCCATCGGTGGCGTTGTAGCGATTGTGCCAATGCCAGTTCTTGTCCTGCACGGCTTGATAGATCTCGTTCAAGCGTTGTCCATCGGCAGGCGCTGGCTTGCCGAGCAAGGCTTGCGAGATAATGTCGGCCAATTGCCGATATCCAGCCGGATTTAGATGGATTCCGTTGATGGTGAATTGCTCGGGACTGGAGGCAAACAATTGAAAGGTCGGCGAGTAAAGATCGACAAAGGTGGCGCCGGATTCTTCTGCGGCTCGGCGAGTCGCTTCCGTGTAGGCCGCCAAGTTGGCGTTGATTTGAGTGCCTTCTGGCAAGTTGGGATCGCCCGTGCTTTCATACGCGATCGGACTGAACAGAACAAACCGTGCCTCGACGCCACTCTCTTTGCGTTTCGCTCGATAACGATCGACCATGGCCACCAGTTCTTTTTGGTGAGCATCGGCGCCGTCGGCCCCGGCAAACGATTCGTTGTAACCGAACATGGCAAAGATCACGCTGGGAGCGACGTGCTGCAAATACTCTTCTTCGTTTGTATACCCTTCGTCACGTGGGCGACGATTGACCGTATCGCCCGAAAAACTCATCGATCGGAAGCGGACATTTTTACCTTGCAAGTGACTTTGCAACACGGCTTCGACCCACGGGTCGTGTTGCATGCGGTCCGCCAATCCCCCGCCGTAGATCGCGACCAAATCATTTTGTTCGAAGGAAAACGGTTGGGTTCCGTCCGAGCCTTCGCTAGACGGTGCAGCCCACCATACGAACGATAAAACCAGAATTCGAAGGCAGTTGCTTAAGACGGATCTTGATTTTCGACGGGGCATTTTTAGCGATCTTTGCCTGGAGGGGTCGGGAAGGTGGGAACCAACAGCAAACATCGTGGTCGTTGGATCTAGCGATCGTTCGACCACGATTTTTGTCGGATTATAGCATAACCAAGATTCCGGGTGGTGTGGGTTGCCTACCAGAAATTTGACCGCGAATTGCCCTTTCATCGCGAAGGATGGCCACCGACATTTTTAACACGCCATGTTGGGCGGAGGAGCAGCCTTGGTTCCGCACCAACCACTCGGCCGTCTGGTCGGTTGTAAAAGCGAAAAAACACTTGAGTCCGTTCAAACAAATAGTTGCACAACAAATTGGGGCGATTGGTCCGACAATCGAACAGCACTACTTTGCCTGCAACTGTGCGAGTTTGAAGACCAGTTGGGAAGGGAATTCGGGCAAGGGAATTTCAGGAAATGGAGTCGTTAAAGCCAAGGGCGGCATTCGTTGGCCCAGATTCCTTTGCCTGCGAGTGGTCGCGCTTGAAGACCATTGGGCCAGGGAATTCGGGCACGGGAATTCGGGCAAGGGAATTTCAGAAAATGGAATCGTTAAAACGCGTTTCGAAGCCGTTGGAACACGTGGAAGTGAAGACGCCGTTTGGATTTGGTACGATTACGCCAACATGTTGGGCAGGAACAGAGGTTTGCAACGACCCGTGTCGGCCGAACGATCATGCATGGTGAAGTTTATGAAGCCAATTTTCAGCTGGATATTTTTGCTTGGCGTTTTGTTGGCGCTGGGATGGTTGGGTGCTCGGGGCGAGTCCCAAGAGTTGGTCACACCACCGCAAGAATCGAACCTCGAGAAAGCGTCCCCACCACTCATTGCGCCCGCCGCTTCCACAAACACCGGTCTTTTGTTGGAGCCGCCGTTGGATTTGAGTGGCTTCACGACTGAACAATTCGCCGAGTTGATGGAAACGGTTGGCCGCGAGAAAATTCACAAAGAGTGGACTTCGCCGATCACACCTTTGCCGAATCTCGCAAAAGCCAGGACACCAGCCAACGCTCAACCTGGGCCAACAGGGCGTGGACTATCTCACGACGAAGTCAAAGCCTACATGCGATTGGTTCAACAACTATTTGACCAAGGTGAAGCCATTCCTGTTTCGGATGTTGGCTTGATCAGTACCCAAGAAGATGTGATTCGTCGGCCGATGCTGAATCACATTTCGGCGTTTGCGAACTCGCAGGTTCGTGCGTATTTGTTGGTTCAGAAAACATCAACCGATCACGGTTGGAGTTACTTCTCAATCGTGCAAGATCTGACCGTCGATCCGCCGCTGGACTACTACGGGCAAATTCATGAGACCGAGGTTCGCTTCGAGGGCACCAGTTGTTACAAATGTCATTCTTCAGGACCGTTGGCGATTCATCCCGCCCGCGAAGACTTGGTGCTTGATCCCAAGTTGGCTGCGGCCGTCAGTCAATACATTGCCGAACAGCCTCGGTCGCGATTCTATTTTCCGGAGGATTCACCGCCGCCGGCAACCGGTAAGCCCATGACTCCCAGTTTCTGCACCTCGTGCCATTCCGAGGACGGCGATCGTGGCCCGTTGTATCAAGTCCACTCGCATCCGATTCGCGTGCTGGTGGACTTCGGCTACATGCCACCCGACCGGCAATTAACCCCCTCGGAGATCGAGGAGTTAAAGGCATGGCTCGACGATCAGAAGCAATAGCGAGCGCCCCGATCAATCCCGTAGCGGTGCGAAACCATAGTAGAGCGAGCGCCCCGATCGCTCCTGTCTTGGAGCAAAAACAAATTAAAGCGAGCGCCCCGATCGCTCGCGCCGCGGCCAAAACGATGGGAGGCGTATCATTGAGTATCGATCGAATCTCTTGGCCGCACGATCGGGGCGCTCGTGCTACTATGGGCGGCACGATCGGGGCGCTCGTGCTACTATGGGCGGCACGATCGGGGACGCTCGTGCTACTATGGGCGGCACGATCGGGGTGCTAGTGCGACTATGGGCGGCACGATCGGGGCGCTCGTGCTACTATGGGCGGCATGATCGGGGGGATCGTGCTGCTGTGTTAGCGCTTGGGTGCTCGTTTTCCTGGTCGGCCGCGACCGGCAGGTCCGGTCGTTGCACGGCGATCACTTGGTCGTCCGGAGTTGGAGCGGCCGGCACCGGAACGACCTTCGCTGGAGCCACGTGGACCAGGGCCAGCGGAGCCGCGCCGGGGACTTCCACCCGAGGCTTGGAACTTGCGGCCCATCGGTCGTGACGAAGGGGCCCCTGCGGCGCCCGGACGGCTCGTACCTGAACGTCCCGACTTGGGACCTGTTCCTGGTCCGCTTCTGGCTGGGCGGCCTTTTCCTGGTGGAGCTGGTGTGGCGCGTCCGCGATCCGACGCTTGACGTGGTTTGCCGCGTCCGCGTTCGGCTTCGGTGCTGCGTAGCTCTTTGGACCGTTGAACATCCTCCAAATGGATGGGTCTGCCCGTCGCTAATTTTTGGGCGACCGGATTCACTCGAGTGGGTTGATCGGTCGATTGGGACGGCGCCGCCGGCGAATTCGTCGAATCGGCACCTTGGCCATCACTGCTCACCGAAGTATCGCGTTTGGTTGGTTCGGCCAAGGCCTTGGCGGCCCAATGTTTTCCGGATTGTTTTCTGGCCGCCAGTTCTTTCTTTGCTTTTGGGCTAAGGATGGTGCGCGGCGGTTGACCCTTGGCAACGCGTTCCGCCCATTCTTTCAATTCGACAACTTCTTCGTGAGTCAAACGCCGATGGCTACCGGCCGGCAGGTCGCCCATTACCAATGGACCAATGGCAATGCGAATCAAGCGAACGACTTTGTGGCCGATCTTGGCCAACATTCGCCGAATCTCGCGGTTCTTTCCCTCGTCCAAGACCATCAATAATTCAGCGGAGTCTTTGTGTCGCTTGCGAATCTCGACGTCCTTCACTTTTGCGACGCCCTCCATCAAATGCACGCCGTGTTTGAGTGTTTCCAAGTCTTCGAATTTGGGAACACCTTTCACGACCACATGATAGACTTTTTCAACTCCAAAACTGGGGTGCGTCAAGTATTGGGCCAAGGTGCCGTCATTGGTGACGAGGATCAGTCCCTCACTGGACATGTCCAACCGTCCCACGTTGTAAACTCGTTGATGCGAGCTAATCAAATCGACCACACGTGGGCGTCCCGAAGGATCGTGGGCGGTGCTGAGAACGCCTTGTGGTTTGTTGAGCATAAAATATTGCATACGCTCGGCTCGCACGCGTTGGCCATCAAACGTGACAACGTTCTTCTCGGGATCGATACGAGTTCCGAGTTCGGTGACGACCTGATTGTCGACTTCGATTCGACCTTCGACAATCAACAACTCGCAATCACGGCGGGAACCGACACCGGCCGCCGCCAAAAACTTTTGCAAGCGCACGGTGGTCGCGTCGACGGCTGGGACCGGTGTGCGTTTCTTGAGCCGACCACTACGCTTGGGGCCGCCGGGTTTGGATGCGGCAAGACCGCCACGCCCAGCGGGGCCAGGTTTCCCACCCTTGCCTTTAAACGGTCGAGTGGCATTCCCGGTCTTGGAACCGGGGCGTTGCTTCCCTTTCTGATCTTGAGAAGTACGACGAGTTGAGCGTTGAGCGGCCATGGGTCTTGTTACCTAACGTATCGATCGGTGAAAACTAGGAATGGGACGCCAGCGACGTGTTGGCTTCCGTGATGCTGATGGCTCGCATCAAACCGCGAGCCTTGTTGACCGTCTCTTGATATTCGGCGGTTGGATTGCTGTCGGCGACAATCCCGGCTCCGGCCTGGACATAGGCCTTGCCGTTTTGCAAAACGACGGTTCTCAGGGTGATGCAGGTGTCCATGTTGCCACGATAATCCAAGTAGCCGACGGCTCCCGCGTAAGGTCCCCGTTTGTGAGGCTCCAACGAATCGATGATCTCCATCGCGCGAATTTTGGGAGCTCCCGAGACCGTTCCGGCCGGTAACGTTGCTCCCAAGGCATCAAAGCTGTCGCAGTCAGCTCGCAAGCGGCCGACGACCGTCGAGGAAAGATGCATCACATGGCTGTAGCGTTCGACGATCATGATGTCTGGCAGTTTAATCGACCCAACTTGGGCGACGCGGCCGACATCGTTTCGTCCCAAATCGACCAACATCACATGTTCGGCACATTCTTTGGGATCCGAACGCAGTTCTTGTTCTAGTTCCAAGTCCTGAGCCGGCGTTTTGCCTCGCGGCCGAGTTCCCGCCAACGGACGAACCGTCACTTCTTGATCGACCACCCGGCACATGATCTCTGGACTGCTGCCGATCAATGTGACCTCTGGAAGCTTGAGATAAAACATGAAGGGACTGGGGTTTAGTACTCGGAGTGTACGGTACAGTTCCAAGGGATCACAAGTCACTTCGGCCTGGAAACGTTGGCTGATGACGACTTGGAAGATATCCCCGGCCTCGATGTACTCGACACATTTCCGGACGGCGGACTCGAACTGTGACTGGGTGAAGTTCGATACAAACGGCAATTCCGGCGCGGCGGCAAATTCCGCGCGGCGCGGTGTTAGTTCCGCTTGCCGATCCAACAATCGCGTCTCCAACGCATCCAACTGCTTTTGGGCGGCGTCGTAGGCGGCCTCTTTCGACGCATGCGCTGTTGGCGTTGCCAAGACAATCAAACTCAGCGTCTTGTAAACATGGTCGAAGACGACCAATTGATCAAACAAACCAAACGCCAAGTCCGGTAAGTGGCGATCATCCGCGGGTGTGCTGGGCAAACGCTCGAAGTACCGCACCACATCGTAACCAAAATAACCGATCGCTCCGCCGGTCAAGGGTGGCAAGTCGGGGCGAGGTGCCACCGAATGTTTCGTGACTTGTTGGCGGAGGAACTCCAGCGGTTGGGCGGACTCGAAAGATTCCGTTCCCTCATGCGACTCGACATCGATTCGGTTACCAAACACGCGAATGACGGTATGGGGATCGACGCCAAGAAACGAGTAACGGCCAACCTTTTCGCCACCTACCACACTCTCGAACAAACACGCGTAACGACAGTCCCCCAACTTGCGGAGCGCCAGGACCGGCGTTAACCCGTCACTCAACAGCGTCCGAGCGACCGGGATCTTGTCGTATTGGGCAGCCAAACCGAGAAACTCGTTCAACTCAATAATCGCCACAGGTTGCTTCTATCATGTAAATGGACTTGAATCTGTTTCGGGACTTGTGCCAATTCACGTCGCCGAAACTTTGGGAGCCAGCGCCAACGAGATCCGCCGATTGTCCAGATCCATCGCCAGAACCGTTACTTCGATTGTGGCGTCTTTAGGGTACAACTTCCAGACTGTCTCATGGATGCCGTCGGGGATTGTTGAACGATGGAGCAGGCCCACCACATCGGGTCGCAATTCGACAAACAACCCAAAGGGCGTCTGACTTTGGACTCGGCCGCTGACGGACTTTTGTAACGTCAAACCACCCAGATCTTCGGCGGCCCAGGGGTCGGGCTGCAATCGCTTCCGGCTGAGGTCAACCAAGTCCAGTGTACTCCGTCCACCGCCGGTCACGACAAATTCGTACTCTTGGCCTTCGTTCAGAAACAACTTTAGCTTCGCTTGGGTCGTACTCCAGGAAATTTCTTCCCGAGAAATTTTCCCCAGCACGGCGTTGCCCAAATCGATAATCGCCGAGCGAGGTCCGACGGCGTGTACCCGGCCCAAGACTCGGGAGCCCACCGGATTGGCCTCCAAAAATCGCTTCAAGGCCGAAGGAGCCTTGGGATTCAGCAACGGTCGGGTCCCCAATCGTCCATCCGAACGACGGAAAAACTCGCCTTGAGTTTCTTCCCATTCCCGCATGGCCGACGTGCTGCGAAACGCTTCGTGCTTGACCCAAGCCCGAATCAGTTCCCGAACGGCTTCCGGCACCAAGGCCAACGGTCCACGTGGATCTAAAATCGGAGAGTGAATCGCCGTGTGCAAGATTCCGCGGATGGTATAGGCCAGGGACTCCAAACTGGCCGGTTGTCCCGACAGGCTTCGCCAAAATCGCCGGACCAAGTCGTGGTCCATTGGAACTTGGTTTCCGGTGGCTTGACTGCCAAAATGCGGAATCGCCGTTGCCAGCGCCCAGGGCGAAAGGATTACAAAATGGTCGGGATTTCGGATGGTGTCGATTTTTTGCTGATGGTGCGACTGGGTTGGCCCCAAGGTCACTTGCACACGAGCACCGCGGCGCCGTTGCAAACCAGGAAAACGCACTCGCAAGTCGGTCTTCTGCAAGTAATCCTCGCATAGTCGCGACAGGCTGGCGTTGGCCTCGTGCTCATTGACGATATCCACGATCAATTGCTCGGCGGCACGACTGAAGCGAGGCGGAACGAGCGGCGGGTATTGGCCGGGTTTCCCGCGCAGCAATCGTGGCAACATCCGCGACAAATCCAACAGATCCCGCGCCAAGTGCTCCAAGGCCAATCGAGCTCGCAGGTCGGCGACTCGGTCTGTTTCTTCCATATCGTTGAAGAAGAAGCCCACGCCCCAACTGCGGGCTGCCAGAACTTGATCCAACCGCAACGACACCGGGGTGGCCAAACCTTGGCTGACGACGTACCGCAACGAGCTGACGGGCACGAGATCCTCCAGGACCTCGGTCACGTCTTCGCGACCATCCACGCCGTCTTCTTCCGCCAAGATCGTGTCGGCACCCTCCAATTCATAGTCCATGTTGCCTTCAGGGACCGGGATGGGAGCAAGTTCGGGTGGGGGAGAAGTGTCTACTACGTCTAGACTGTTCGATTCGAGGTCCGGGGCAGACACGGTGGTGGCGGGCGTTGGATTCGCCTGCGAGGCTGATTCCCCGGTAACGGGAACCGCTTGAATATCGGCGTGGAACCAGATATCGGTTTCGAATAACTCGTCACGAGTCTGGTCCAACAGCGCATGCACCGTATTCCGACGCAAACCCTCGGGGTCGGGCAATCGCGAAGCTTTTAGCAGAAACCGATAACTTCGAGCCAAGCCGTTGCCGAATCGAGACTCGATCGCCATGTGCTTCAATTGTTCAGCCAGCGTGCCTTGGACGTACGCCTGCTCCAGAGCCAAAACCGTTTCCCGCAAATCACGAAAAAATTGGTCTAGCTCACGAACACGGACGCGGGGCATGTTGGGTCGAGAAACGGAACTCAACGTGCCAACCTCGCTTCCGAACTCGATCGTTGTGTCTCGACGGATGTCGTCGTTATTTCACCAACGTCCATGCTCCAGAGACTAGGCGTTGTCCACCGGGGTAGGGCCGTCTCCCACCGATATGTGGAACCGTCCATTGTTGCGGCATTATCGGAATCCATCGCCTGCGTTACAAAGGGATTCCGCATTTCCAGTTGCCAGGCATGCAGGCAAAGCGGTGCCTCGTGCGGCAACTTGCTGGAATGTCGCTGTAACTTGCGGTCCGGCAGATACGTGGCATCGCCCACAATTGGAAACCCGAGATCCCACAAGTGCACGCGAATCTGGTTGGTGCGTCCCGAGATCGGGCGGACTTCCAACAGCGCCGAACCATCGGCAAAACGTTCACGCACCTTGAAGTGGGTTTCCGCCGGCAACCCGTCGGCCGCGACGATACGAATGCCTTCGGCCTCCGGCCCATCACTGATCGGCGCGGTCGAAATGAACTGGTCCGTTGTTGGATGACCGTATACTCGCGCGAGATAAACTTTCGAGACTTGGTTTGCTTGGAACAGTTGGTGCAGGGCCGTGGCTGCTCGACGATGCCGCGCGATGACCATCAGGCCACTGGTGTCCGCATCCAAACGATGAACCAGCTTCAAACGCTGCGGACGATAGACTTGTTGCAACATCCAATCCAAGGTGTTGCGATTGAACCGTCCACACGGATGTACGGGCAAGGGAGCTGGCTTTTCAACAACGACAACATTCGCGTCGTCAAAGACAATCCGAATTTGTGCGTTGACGTTGGGCTCCACCGTATTCGGGATCAGGTGCCGCAGTCCCATGCCTTCACGCACGATAAAATCGACACCCACACTTTGGCCGCCAAGCAACAAATGCCCAGCGTTGATATGGGCTTCCCATTGGGCTCGGCCAACGTGAGGATGCAGTTGATCCAAGAACTCCAGCAACGTCAAACCAGAAAATCGTTGGGGGACATTCAAAGGGCGCAGATTGTCGTACGGATGGCTACCGGGCAAGTCGACAGCGAATTGGTCCAAGGCGGATTGTCGCGATTGTCGTTGACGTTTTTCGCGCTCGGCGACCAGGTTGAAGCAATACGGGCATTGGACCCCAGGGACGTAATGCGGCGAAGTTTGATCGTGCGGTGTGAGTGGATGTTGGCAAGCATAACATTGTGTCGTCGCCGTTTCGGCCAAGTGGGGATCTAGCGCAACGCGTTTGTCGAAGACGAAACATTCGCCGTGCCAATGCGCCCCACCAACGTGTTCGAAATACTTGAGTATCCCGCCGTCCAATTGGTAGATCTCGCGATAGCCTAAGTTCTCCATCAAGGGGCCGGCTTTTTCGCAGCGGATGCCTCCGGTGCAGAACATGACGATCGGCCGGTCTTTGGTCTCTGCCGGCAACTGGGCTGCGGCTGCCGGGAAATCTCGGAAATGATCCACGTTAATCGGCAATGCGTTGTCGAAAGTGCCAACTTCGACTTCGTAATTGTTTCGCACGTCCAACAACGTCAACGACCGCCCCTCATCCAACCACTGCTTCAACTGGACTGGCGGCAGTTTCTTGGAGGTGTATCGCGCGGGATCGATGCCCTCCACTCCGAATGCAATGATCTCTTTTTTGATCCGAACCAGCATCCTGGAAAATGGTTGGTCGTCGCTGACGGATTCTTTGGGTTGGATGTCTTCCAAACCCGGATAAGTCCGCAAATGGGTGACCAATTCGGCGATCGAACTATTTGGTCCCGCGACGAAAAAATTGATTCCCTCGCGACTCAACAAGATCGTGCCTTTGATTCGCAAACGCTGACAGAGGTCTCGCAATGCCTGACGCATTTCGCCCAAGTTATCCAAAGGTACAAACTTGTAGCAGGATAAATTGAGAATTGCCTCAGAATTCGGCCTCGGGTCGTCGATCCGCCCGTCCAAAGTTGAAGAAACCATGATCTAACCACTCAAAAATCGCAATAAAGGACCGGCGTCGCACTTTACGAGCCGACCATCCCTTAGTCTACGGTGAATCGGTCAGAAATTAAAGAACGGTTAAACCTCAAAGGTCGTCGGCCGCGGACGGTTGGTACTCGTCAAATTCATCGAATCGTTGCGGGGCTCGGTCGTCAAACCGAGTAAAATCGGCCTCCCAGACCAGTTCCACGTCTCCGGTTGGGCCGTTGCGTTGCTTTTCGATAATAATGACGGCTTTGCCTTTGAGTTCCGCCAGGGCTTCTTGATTTCCCTTGTGATAGTATTCTTCACGGTGAACAAACATCACGATGTCGGCGTCCTGTTCGATCGCACCGGACTCGCGTAGGTGGCTCAACTTGGGACGGTGGTCGCGTGAGTCTTCCGCCTGACGGTTCAATTGGGCCAGACACAAGATCGGGACTTTCAGCTCGCGAGCCATCCCTTTGAGACGACGGGCGATTTTGGCGACTTGTTCCTGCCGCGGATCGTTCGGATTGTCTGGTTCGATCAACTGCAGGTAGTCGATTACGATCAGCCCCAGTTTGTTGTTGCATTGGCGTTTGACTCGGCGTCCGGCGGCGGCGATTTCCGAAACGGACCGCGAAGGAGCGTCATCGACAAAAAACGGGGCAGCAGCGATCTTGGAAGCCGTTTTCGAGAGCTTGGATCGTTCCACCTGGCTCAAGCTGCCATTGCGCAATTGATGGCCATTGACGCGGGCTTCCGAGCACAACATTCGGTCGATCAATTCGTTGGAACCCATTTCCAAGCTGACGAAGAGCGTTGGTTCATTCTGGCGGATGGCAACATTGGCCGCCACGTTCATCGCAAACGCCGTTTTGCCCATGCTGGGACGAGCCGCGAGGATCAACAGTTCGTTTTCGCGAAATCCACCCGTCATTTCGTCCATTTTGGCAAAGCCGGACTCGACGAACCCCTCCAATCGCTCGCCACGCAGACGAGCATCCAAGCGATCCAAAAATGAATCCAGGATTTCGCGCATCGGCTTGAGCGAATTGGAGCTGCGGTTGTCCAGAATATTGAAGATCTGTTGTTCCGCTTGACTCAGAGCGTCTTTGGGAACCACATCCGGTTGGTAGGCCGTGCCCAGGATATCGGTGCTGGCGACGATCAATTTTCGCAAGGTTGCCTTGCTGGCGACGATGTCCGCGTAGTACTCCGCGTGTGCCGCGTTGTTGACGGACGTCACCACTCGAGCAAAATACGCCGCTCCGCCAATGACATCCCACTTCGACTTGGACTTGAGCTTTTCACGAATGATCGTTGGATCGACTTTTTTGCCTTCCGTCGAGCATTCGAGGATGGCTTCAAATAGGATTCGATTGGCGTCGTCGTAAAAATCGTCCACGCGCAACAATTGAATGACGTTGTCCAAGACGTCTGGCAGTAGAAAGATTGAGCCCAAAACAGCGGTCTCGGCTTCGATGCTGCTCGGCATCGGCCGCATCATCACGGATTCGTCGAACTCCGGGTTGGCTTGGTAGCCACCCGGGCGATCGTTGTTTTTGCGAGGCTTTTTCACCAAGGAAGTCCTTCTCCCAACCAAAGAACACGCGTGGGGCCAATTGGGATCGCCCCGGCCCGGAGGAACTGGAGAATATAGTCCGAAACGGGGAAGGCCCACCAGTAGAGCCCCCGTGATCCGCCGTAACGCACGACCCGCCTGCTTTGGCCGTGCTGAGCCCGGGCCTCATGGTCTTCCTTCTCCCATTCCTGGGGGAAAAGGGCGGGGGATGAGGTGGTTTAGGGTTGGGTTTACTTAGGAACCAGGGAACGCTTAGCATTTTTGTCCCGAAATAAGTTCCGGATTTCGAACGTCGAAAAATCCGGCATGAGTTTCGCTGGAGCAAGCGGTTGAATGATTAATGATTGTTGAAGAATGAAACATTTAAAATGTACCAATTATCAAGCTTCTACCTTTCCGCGTGCACGCCATCGCTGGGAGCATTTTTTCATTTCCATTTTTCATGAGTCATTGCTCGCTAAAACGACCGCGAATTAATCGCGATGGTACGGGTGGTTGGTCAAGATACAATAGCTGCGATAGAGTTGCTCAGCCACGAGTGCTCGGACCAAGAGATGGGGCCACGTCAGCTTTCCGAAGCTCAAACACAGGTCGGATTCGTCGCGCAGTTCGGCAGCAATCCCGGCATGGCCACCGATGATGACCGCCACCTTACGGACCGCTTGTTCGTCTTGCCAGCGCCGCAGTGAAACGGCCAATTCTCGGCTGGTCCAATCTTTTCCACGCTCGTCCAGGACGATCATTTTCCGGACGGCCAATTGTTTGCAGGTCTCTCGCAGGCGTTGGGCCTCTTCTAGTTTCTGACGCTGGACGTCTTCGCGTTCACGACTGTCCAATTCGATAAGTTGGATTTGCCACGGCATCCGGCGCAAATACGATTCGAAGAGCGACTTTTCGGGCGAGGCTTTCCATTTGCCGATGCTGATGATTGAAAACTCCATTGAACCGGTTACTCGCCCCAATCCAAGCCAAGGTCCAACGTCGTCACCGAGTGGGTCAAGCTACCGACACTGATGCGATCGACACCCGTACCTGCGACTTGAGCCACGTTCGCCAAGTTGATGCCACCGGAGGCTTCTAATGGAATCTTCTTTTTCGACGTTTCCCGCATGGTGAGCGCTTGACGCAGTTCATGCAGCGTCATGTTGTCCAACAGAATCAAGTCAACATCTTCGCGCAAGACAACGGCCAATTGAGCCAACGAATCGACTTCCACTTCAAAGATCAGATCGGCGGCCAATTGGTTGGATTCCCGAGCGCGTTGTAACTTGGCTTTTGCGGCCGCGATGATGGCAGGCAGGTTTTCAGGCGAACTCGGATCGCCCGAGCCACTGGCCAGGTGATTATCCTTGAGCATGATCGCACTGTAGAGTCCCAAGCGATGGTTTCGGCCGCCGCCACAACGAACGGCGTATTTTTCTAACAATCGCCATCCAGGTGTTGTCTTCCGAGTGTCGTAAATCGCGGTCCCGGTACTGGCAACCGCATCCACGAAGTGCCGCGTCTGGGTTGCGATCCCCGAAAGCCGACCGAGAAAATTCAAAACGGTCCGCTCCATCGTCAGTAGATCAGCCGCCGGTCCATCCCAACGCGCGATCACGGTCCCGGGTTCAACACGATCCCCATCCGAGGCACAGAGTCGCCATCGTCCGAATGACTCGGATGACAGAAGTTTGTCCGGGTCTCCTTCTTTCGTTTCACCCATGACGGTTTGAATCATGGGCAATAGCTTGAGGCCACAAATCACACCTGGTTCGCGGGAAACAATCTTGGCGTGGGCAGCCAATTCGGCGGGGACCGACGACCATGTCGACCAATCTCGCTGGCCTCCCAAATCTTCCTGCAAGGCCAACCGGATTAACGGTAGAGCGGCTTCTTCCAGGGCAGGGGACCACGTCAATTGGGGAAAGTCATGAGGCAAATTGATCACAGGTTCCTCACCGCTAGCGGATGATGGACGAGCCACTCGCCCAGGGGTACACTAAATGAGCTCGGGACTCCAAAATGGGCCAAGCCTCGACATCATAACGAATGGTTGATCGCTTGGCGATAATCGGAGTTCGATGCTTTGTCCCAAACGGGATTTGAACCTTTGGAGGGCATGTAAGATCCCGGCCAATTGGGCGTCACCGGAGAGGGGCCGCCCCGTTTCGGACAATGCATTACTAGTTCGAGCAAGCGTACCACGATTGAGGTCGAATCGGTCAACGTTCGGGACGGGCACTGCGATGGACGACTTGAGGACAAAACGACGCGACGAGATCCAGGCGTTCCTGTTGATCTCAGCTGGCCTCGTTATTGTATTGTCGTTTGCGGTGTGGCACTGGTCCCAGTCCGTGGTTCGGGAGGATCGCTTCGGCAACCTTGATTCGCCATTGCGGTGTGACTTGAACCAGTTGACGGCGGACGAATTGCAGACGTTGCCTGGCGTGGGTTTGGCCACGGCGACTCGGATCGTCGACCGTCGGTCTCAAATCGGCGGGTTCAAATCCATCGAACAACTAAGTGAAGTGCCGGGGATTGGCCCTGGCCGAATCTCCCGTCTGCGTCCCTATCTCTTTGTGTCAGGGGAAATGGATTCCAGTGATCGAAAAGACGTTCCATCGAACGAGCGGCCCATTCCAGTTGCGAGCTCCGTATCAACCAGCCGGGGACCAACCCAGAGCCATTGAACAGTTGGTACAAGGTCTGCGAAGTGACAAGAAGCACCAAGTTTTGATGGGGGTGACGGGCTCTGGAAAAACCTTCACCATGGCGAACGTGGTCAACCAGATTCAAAAACCGACCCTCGTCATCTCGCACAACAAGACTTTGGCTGCTCAGTTGTATTCCGAGTTCAAAGAGTTTTTCCCCTACAACGCGGTTCACTATTTCGTTAGCTATTACGACTATTACCAACCGGAAGCCTATATTCCTCAACGGGATATCTACATTGAGAAGGACGCCTCGATCAATGACGAGATCGATCGACTTCGATTGGCCGCGACCAGCAGTTTGGTGAGTCGTCCAGATGTGTTGATTGTTGCCAGCGTGTCCAGTATCTACGGTTTGGGCTCGCCGGATGATTATCGCAAAATGATGGTCGCCGTGCGCCGTGGCGAAATGATGGATCGCGACGAGATGTTGGCTCGCTTGGTCGACATTCAATACGAACGAAGCGACGCCGACTTCACGCGTTCCAAGTTTCGAGTCCGCGGAGATTCTGTCGAAGTTTGGCCAGGTTATGAAGAATTTGCGGTACGGATTGAGTTTTGGGGCGACGAAGTCGAGCAAATCAGTTACATCAATCCCGTTTCTGGCGAAGTACTGGCGCAAGATACCGAACTTTTCATTTACCCCGCAAAACACTTCGTGACCAGCGAAGAGCGTGTGGCGGATGCCGTGAGTCGAATCAAAGTCGAACTGGAAGAGCAGCTGGAAAAAATGCGCGAGCAAGGCAAGCTGCTCGAAGCCCAACGCTTGAATGCGCGGACACGATTCGACTTGGAAATGCTGCAAGAAGTGGGGCATTGTCCAGGGATCGAGAATTACAGTCGTCATTTGGCTGGTCGCAAAGCCGGTGAAACACCCGAGACATTGTACAACTTCTTCCCAAAAGACTTTTTGTTGCTGATCGATGAATCCCATGTGACCACCCCGCAAATTCGGGCCATGTATGCCGGCGATCAAAGTCGAAAAAAGACACTGGTCGAACATGGCTTTCGGCTACCCAGTGCCTTGGACAACCGACCGTTGAAGTTTGAAGAATGGGAGCAGCGGATTTCACAGGTTATTTACGTATCCGCAACCCCAAGTTCTTATGAGCTCGAAAAGACGGGTGGTGAGTATGTGGAACAAGTGATTCGACCTACGGGCCTGCTGGATCCTGTCATCGAGGTTGTCGCGGCACGCGGGCAAGTGGCCCATCTGCTGGAGGAAATTCATCGACGGATTGCCGTCGGCGAACGAGTCATTGTGACGACATTGACCAAACGGATGGCGGAAGATCTGTCTGATTATTTCTGCAAACAGAATCTCAAGTGTCAATGGTTGCATAGCGAGTTGGATGCCTTCGAACGCGTGGAGCTGCTAAAGAATGTGCGACAAGGTTCGTGCGATGTATTGGTCGGGGTGAACCTGCTGCGCGAAGGTATCGACTTGCCGGAAGTTAGTCTGGTGGCGATCATGGACGCCGACAAACAAGGCTTCCTCCGTAGCGAGACGTCATTGATTCAAACGATCGGCCGAGCGGCTCGAAATGTGAATGCGAAGGTGATTCTGTACGCGGATAAGATAACGGATGCCATGCGAGCCGCGATCGATGAGACGCAGCGACGACGTCAGCTGCAAATGGAGTACAACCAAGAGCATGGAATCACTCCGGCCACGATCAAGAAGAATCTCCAGCAAGGGATCGATTCGGAGAAGGAAGCACGACGCGCCGCAAACGAAGCAATCAAGGGGACAGACGAAAAGGTACTTGTCACCCAAGAGTACATTCAAGAGTTGGAAAACGAGATGTTGGCCGCGTCCGAAGAATTGGATTTCGAACGAGCGGCGGTCATTCGTGACCGAATCAGTCAGTTGCAGGATTCGGTCGGCAAACACGTGAGTAAAGAGGACTTGGTGGCTCCGGCGGAAACTCGCAGCGGTCGTGGCAAACGTTCGAACAGTCGCATCCCGAAGCCAAATGGTCGCAAATAACGGATTGGAAGTGAATGACGGTGAGCAATCATTTCGATGTGATTGTGGTCGGTGTCGGCAGCATGGGTTCCGCCGCTTGTTACCAGTTGGCCAAACGCGGTGTCCGCGTACTTGGACTGGAACAGTTCAACATCCCCCACTCGCTGGGGTCGCATCATGGCGGGACTCGTTTGATCCGACAGGCTTATTTCGAACATCCAAGCTATGTCGAGCTTCTGAAGGCAGTCTATCCATTATGGCGCGACTTGGAGGCTGAATCCGGAGTCGATCTGTTTCACCAAGTTGGCGCACTGTACTTAGGAAGTCCTGATTGCGAGCTGATTGCCGGATCGCGACTTGCAGCGTCGACATACGACATCCCGTTTCAATGGCTTTTGCCAAATGAAGTCGAATCACGATTTCCGGCCTTTCGGTGTGCTGAGAACTGGGTTGGTTTTTTCGAACCAAACGCGGGCTATTTGTTGTGTGAAGCAGCGGTCTCGGCCATGACGCGGCGCGCGCTGGAAGCAGGAGCCATCATCCGCGGACAAACGAAAGTCGTCTCCTGGCAAAGTGATTCGTGCAACGTGACCGTTCGAACGGAATCCGATACGTTCACTGCCGACCGTTTGGTGCTGTGCGGAGGCGCTTGGGCTGGAAGCCTGTTGAACGATCTCGGAACGCCCTTGCGAGTGACTCGGCAAGTGGTCGCATGGGTTTGGCCCCAAAAGACAATCGACTTTGACGGAGATCGAATGCCTGGTTGGGCGATCGATCCCAATCCAGCCGGTAAGTATCAAGGGATTTACTATGGATTTCCTCTGTCCCAAAATCCACTAGGCGTCAAACTCGGGTGGCATGCGCCGGGACAGGAGTCGCATCCAGACGACGTGAACCGTCGAATCCACGAAGACGATCTAGCTTGGCTCGCAAGTTTTAGCAGGCAGTACATGCCTACGTTGGGGAGTTCGCTCCTGAGCGCCGCAACCTGCTTGTACACGTATAGTCCCGATGGACACTTTATTGTGGACCGACACCCTCATTTCGAGAACGTCTGCTTTGCTGCAGGATTTAGTGGACACGGGTTCAAGTTCGCGCCAATCATCGGACAAGCCATCGCTGACTTATCCCTTGACGGTTCTACCGAATTGCCGGTCGATTTCCTCAAACTTGCAGGGCGATAGGCCCCCGCGATTTGATCACTACCATAGCTCGAAAGAAGGTCAAAAGCGATCGAATCAGTGAATACGATCACTGCCGGATTCGACGGCTTGTTCCAAAAGCCGCGTCGGATCAATGGCCTCGCGGAGTGCGTTGGCAGCGGCTGCGGCAGCTAACATCCGTCCGTGGAATGCCAACCAGGCAGCGGTCGCGCCCAGGCTCACGGTTAACTCCAAGTGCGACGAGATCACCGGTGCCCATTCCGGATTCGTAGAGCTGGTCTTGGGCAGAACAAACGATTCCAGTTCCCACGAACCCGCCAACTGGGAGCCTAGACGCCCCAGTTCAAACAAATCCCCCTCGTAACTTGACAATTCCGGCAAACGACCGATTTGCGAGATCTCAAGCTCGTATCGACCCTGTCGATTCTGTTGCCATTCTGCGAGCCAATCGAAGTTCGCGCGAGGCAATGTCCATTCTAGTATCGCACGCTTTTTGCTAATCACGGGCTCTTCAGACGGCATACCATGCGTCAGCGAAGGTTGCTCGAGGTTGGCAAGGACTTGTGCATCTTCACTCACGACGATGCCGCGAACGCTCTCGGGTGCTGCGGATTCTTCGCGAACTTTTGGCTCGTCTTCGCGCGAGTGAACGCCTTCAACATTTTTGGGGTCGCGTTCCGCTCGTTCTTCTGGGTCCAACACATGGAGTGGCGGACCAGAATCGGCAGGGATGCCAAAGTTGGGTGGCAAGATTGTCGGACGTACAATCTCCACACGATAAACGACGGGGGTGATCAACTGGCCATCGAAAATCTCGATTGTAAACTCCGTTGTGCCCACGAAGTGGACCTC
>JAEUIP010000068.1 GCA_016795075.1 Planctomycetaceae bacterium
CGCGCAGTCGTTGCGTGACGGGGTCGCCTACGCCATGCCACCAACGGCCGACATCCTCGAACGCTGGTCGAGCCAACCGTTCGACTTCGCGGTAGAACATATTCGGGAACTTGTCGGTGACGTGTTTCCCGGCGATCCTTCGCCGCCTCCCCTGTTGCCGGGACAAGCCGTTCGTGTCATGACAGGCGCTACGTTACCGGAAGGTACGTGCGGCGTTGCGATGATCGAAGACGTGGAATGGCTCACATGCCGTGATCCACAATGGCCATCCGCCAACAAAGGTGCTAGGTGGGACGCGGCGCATGCAGCCAGTCACGTGCGTTTGCCCATCATCCGTACCTCGCTGCATGTTCTACCAAAAGCATCGATCTATGCTCGCGGCGATGAATTGGTTAAGCAGGGAACGCGGCTCAATCCGGTTCACATTGGCCTGTTGGCCAGCACCGGTCGAGATTTGATTCGGTGCGTTCGGCAACCACGAGTTGCCGTGTTGACCACCGGGGATGAATTAGCCGCCGACAGTCACTCGTGGCGTCCCGGGCAAATCTACAACTCCAACGGGCCCCTGCTCCACGCATTATTGGGCCAAGTCGGCCTGCGCGATTTTACGGCCGATCACGCAGGAGACTCGGAACCAACGATCGCCGCCTGGTTGGAACAAAAACTAGGCAGCGTGGATCTCATCCTGACCACTGGTGCGGTATCAGCCGGGCAGAAGGATCAACTGCCCAGCCTCTTTCAGCGCTTTGGCGTCAAGACGTTATTTCATGGAGTGCACCTCAAGCCAGGCAAGCCGATCTACGCCGGTCGATTCGAAGCTCCGGCTGCGGAGTCTGGTCACGGTGCCAAATACAATACCTTGGTTTTGGGGTTGCCAGGAAACCCAATCAGTGTTTGGGTAACGTTTCATCTATTCGGAAGGCCGCTACTCGATCGGTTATCGGGACGCCAACCTACGCCAAAGTGGCTCCGAGCTCGCCTCGCAAAGTCCGGGAGTTATCAAGACACTCGTCTGACATTTTGGCCGGGTCAACTCGATTGGGAATTGTCTCCTTGGGACGTCGACCGTAGAGGTCCTGAACGAACATCCAAAGATTCACGCCCCTCCCAGCCATACGTTCGGCCCTTGGAATGGCAAGGTTCCCCCGACTTGCGTTCGCCAACCGACGCGAACTGCTTGATCTATTTCCCACCTGCCGTGCCATCCACGCCGGTCGATGCACTGGTCGATGTTTTACTGCTACCCAACGAATAGCAGTCAACCTCACCAACTTAACGGCTGCTGCCAACGTTGGCGCAAAATATCGATCTCCAAGTTGGCCAAGGATCGGTCCGCACTCCGAACCACGAGTTGCGGTGCTTCGGCCACAACCCCAATTTCTGCCAAGGGAAGGCCGGCAAACTCTCGCTGCACGTTTCCAAGAAACGCAGGCGGGACTTCGATGACAAATCGTGAGTTAGATTCCGAAAACAAGCGAATCAAATCGTGTGGAATCGCTGCCGACAACTGGTCGGTTTCGTCGTTCGCTGGCTGGATGTTGATCGAGGCAATATCCAATACAGCGCCGAGTCGCCCGGCAAACGCCATTTCACTGATTGCGACCGCCAAACCACCTTCGGATAAATCATGGCAGGCCACAATCCAACCGGCCTGCATGCAACGATGGACCGCTTCGAAAATAGCCCAAGCTTGACGTGGTCGCACCACGGGGACTTGACCACCTTCGAGTTTACGGACCAAAGAAAAATGCGAGCCGGCGAATTCACAATAGGTGGCCCCGATCTGCAGCAAACGATTGCCCGCCTGCTTCAGATCCGTCGTCACACACTGCGAGTCCTTCGCCGCTTGTCCCAAGGCACTGATCAGCAACGTGTGAGGAATTCGAATGGTCTGTCGCTGACCGCCCGAGTCCTGATAACTGAACTCGTTGTTCAGGCTATCTTTTCCGCTGATAAACGGCACTTGCCATTCTAGCGCAAGATCATGACAGGCAATCGCGGCACGGACCAACGCGCCCAGCGTTTCCGGCCTATCCGTGTAACCCCAAGAGAAATTGTCCAAGACCGCAATTCGATTCGGAATAGCACCCGTAGCGACGCAGTTCCGAATTGCCTCATCCATCGCACTGGTTGCCGCATGGTACGTATCGTAGTCACTAAAACGGGGCGCCATGCCATTGGAAACGATAATCGTTCGCGGACTATCCAATCGGGGGCGAATGGCCGCCGCGTCACTTGGGCCATCCGCAGCGGCACCCACCAATGGTTTGACGACCGAACCACCTTGAACTTCGTGATCATACTGCTGAATGACCCACTGCTTGCTCGCGATGTTCAACTCGCTCATCAACTTCAACATGGTGTCTTGGACCGCTGCAGGGCTTGTATCCCAGGCATCCGCTGCGGCTATCGCATCCACACCGCGGAGCGGGGAAGCCGGAACGGGCTCGTACTTGGCTTGCCGTACGACCGGCGGTCGACCATCATGCATGAAGGTCAAGTCCAAATGTCCGACGTTCTGTCCATGATAGCGCAACTGCAATTGCTGGTCGCCAGTAAAGTGCCCTAACACCGTCGCCTCGACGGACTCGCTTTGACAGAGCATGCGGAGCGCCGGCCAGTTTTCGGGCGGCACACTCAACACCATACGTTCCTGCGCTTCCGAGATCCAAATCTCCGTGTACGACAAGCCTTGATACTTGAGCGGGGCCAAATCCAAATCGACGACCGCTCCCAAGCCCTCTGCCATTTCGCCAACAGCGCTAGAAAATCCACCCGCTCCACAATCGGTCACAGCGGAATAGAGGTTGCGATCTCGAGCTTGCAACAAGACATCCTGCAGCATTTTCTCCGTGATCGCATTGCCGATCTGAACCGCTCCGCCACTGAGCTTCTCGCTTTTGTCCGTCAATTCGACGGACGAAAACGTTGCTCCGTGAATTCCGTCGCGCCCGGTTCTGCCGCCCAAAGCAACGATCAAGTCTCCAACCTGCGGTTGCTTGAAACTTTTGTCGACCGGAATCAAGCCGACATTGCCACAAAAGACCAACGGATTGCCGACGTATCTTTTGTCAAAATAAATCGCACCATTAACGGTTGGAATACCCATGCGATTACCATAATCGCGCACACCGGCGACAACACCGCGCATGATTCGGGCAGGGTGCAACACGCCCTCCGGCAGTTCGGACGGTGCCATGTCCGGTGGAGCAAAACAAAAAACGTCCGTACTACAAATCGGTTTGGCCCCCAAGCCCGTCCCCAACGTATCGCGGATGACGCCACCCACGCCCGTGTTCGCACCACCGTACGGTTCTAAAGCGCTGGGACGGTTGTGGGTTTCTACTTTGAAACAAATGTGAAATTGGTCATCGAACTTGACCACGCCTGCATTGTCTTTAAAGACGCTAACACACCAATCGCCAGCTCCCCACTTTTCTCGCAATTGAGTGGTTGCTTTGAAGATAGTTTCCTTCAACATGTTCTGAAACTGCCTTCGTCCACTGGGATCTTCGTAATCAATCCGCCCCGCCAGTGTTTTGTGGCTGCAGTGTTCACTCCAAGTCTGCGCGATTGTCTCCAGTTCGATGTCGGAAGGGTTGCGGTTCAACCCGCGATAATGGGCTTGAATCGTTTGCATTTCTACCAAGTTCAAACTCAAGCCGCCCTGCCGACTAATTTGCAACAATTCTTGCTCCGCCGCTTCTAACAGTGGCACCGTCACCAATTCAAAATCATACCGAACGTCCGAAGCCAAAGAACGGAGCTGTAGCGGAGCGTTGACAACCTCTTCGATCGACGCATTGGCCAATGCCTTGCGTTCCAACAATTGCATGGTCGTCGGGGAAGCACCAGAAACCCAGTACTTTCGATAGGTTCGGACCGCGCGTACCGCAAAACCACTGGCCTGCATTGTATGCAACGCCGTCAACGCGATGGCATCCGTTACACCTGGCTTGAACAGCACATAGCGACACTCTTGAGTACCGACCTGCTGATTGAGATGGTCCGCACCAACACGACCGATTTCCCCAATTTCGGTAACACCATCGATCAATAGGCGCCGAGCAATCCATTCAATCGCGGGCAAGTCCAGCTCGCCTTCAATCAGATAACCGTAAGCCGCTTCGACTTGCACCGGATCGCGCAACCGCAAGTCCGCGACGGCACTGCGGATCGCGGCGGCCAGATGATCGCGGGCCGCGACTTGCGGACGAATTTCAATTTGCCATAGATTCGTTTGGGAACGATTGCCCAACTCGCTCGGTTCCTGTGCCAGTCCCACCGACATCGTTTCACTCTTTCTCAGCGATCACACTCATTCTTGCCGACCCACCAGAGGCGGCATCGGACAATCCAACAAGTCCGCGATTCCGCGAACCAACTCGACTTCCCGGATTCTTACTACGTTATCCGAGGACACGCAGGCCGCACAGGCCATCAGCACCTGACGCCGCAGCTTGGCCGAAGCTTGAGCCAACTTCTGAATGACTTTTTCCAATTCGGCAAACGTGCACTGTTCGGCTGGTACGATCGTCAACGCCAATCCTGGCAACTGGCCCGCGGCCGCCGCAAATGCTCGGGCCACTTCCGGTTCCGAATTGCCCGTACGGGCCAAAGTTGTCAAGAGCACCGAGATTTCTGGCTTCAGCCCAGCCAAACTGTGATATTGGGTCGGCACAACGGGACGCGCCACAAAGTTGGCATGCAAATGGCGATACAAAACTTGTGACAAAGTCCACTCGAAAACCGATAATCGTTGATCGGCTTGCACCAAAGCCTGAAACGCCGGAATAAATGCTTGATATTGTGGCAAACTCATCATCCGCAACATCGGCAGGGACATGTCCACCAATGGCAAGCGAGCCGCATTGGCCATCGCTTTCACCCGTGGCAACAGCGTCACCACCGCATTCAACAAATCGACGGGAACCATGCGTTGCAAGATCGCCAACTGTTGATTCGCCAAAGCTGGATCAGGATCGATCAACAAGGCCATCACGAGCGCCCGCGCGGAATACGGCTCGTGAGCTGCTTGCAGCAATACCGGATCCAACTGTTCCAACAGACGATTTGCGTAAACCCGATGTTCATCCTGGGGGTCACCGACCCGATCCGTGGCCGCCATCATTTCCGGAACTGAAATGGTATGCCCGGCGACGTTTCCGCCAGCATCCGTCGACCGGCCACCTGCGGAACGCGGTGGATCCAATTCACGCATCCGTTCGGTAGGAGCCAAACCAGACATCGCAGCCGAAGCAGCCGAGGTCGATCCCGACAATGCCTGGCCCGCTCGCAGCGAACTCTCGGCGGCCGTTGCATAAAAGCTGCCATCCCACGTCGGCTCGATCGCCGCAATCCGTTTGGGCAACGGGGGATGAGTCGCCATCAAGCCCGACAAACCTTCGAATACCCCTTGAGCGAAATACATGTGACTGGCCATTGCGGCATTGGGATGCTGCAACTTGCTACCGTACATCGCGCCACCAATTCTTTTCAACGCCCCCGAAATCCCCAACGGATTTCGTGTGAATTGGACCGCCGAAGCATCCGCCAGAAACTCGCGTTGTCGCGATACCGCCGCTTTGATCAAGCCGCCCAAGAACGATCCCAACGCCCCCAACACCACCAGCACCAACCCCAAGACCAATAAGACGATGACGATGCCACCACTATTCTTGTTGTCGGAGCCCGTACTCACAAATCGGAGTGATCGCAACAGCATGTGTCCAATCAAACTCAGAACCAAGATGCCGTGAAGGATGCCAATCATGCGAATATTGGTCCGCATGTCGCCATTAAAAATATGTGAAAACTCGTGAGCAATGACACCCTGCAGTTCGTCGCGACTCAGGTTCTCAATCGCCCCGCGAGTCACGCCAACCACCGCATCGCCGGGCATATAACCCGCCGCAAAAGCGTTGATCCCGGTTTCGTCCATCATGTAGACGGGCGGAACAGGCGTCCCCGATGCGATCGCCATTTCTTCGACGACATTCAACAACCTTCGTTCCAAAGGATCGGATGTGTGATGGGCCAGTTGCCGTCCACCGACGCTTTCGGCCACGCGCGTTCCACCGCCAAACTTTAGCTGGCTGATCTGATAAAGACTGCCTAATGCAATCACGATCAACGATCCGCCGCCAAACATTGCCGCAAACAGCCAAGGACTGACTTTGCCGCCGGTCGACGATCGAAGATCTCGCTGCTGAGCGGCCGCTTCGTTGACCATGTTGCCAACGAGATAGCCGAACACGCTCAGCGCTATCACAATCGCCAGCACCGCCAGGACGAACAAAAACAGTAACCGGGTGGTTTGGCTGCGGGCGGAATCCTGTCGTTCGAAGAACTGCGTGGTCATTTGTTGAACGACACTTTGGGGGCTTCAGCGATTGCTTGACTGTCAAACTCCAAGTGCTTTCGGTCCTGCCCGTGACCGGTAAAGTTGGCAACCAACACCGGCGGAAACGTTTGCTTGTAGGTGTTGTAGCTGGTCACGGAATCGTTGTAACCTTGCCGAGCAAAGCTGATCTTGTTCTCCGTCGATGTCAGCTCTTCCGTCAACTGAATCATGTTTTGATTCGCTTTCAAATCCGGATAAGCCTCGGCCAATGCGAACAAACGGCCCATCGCACCCGACAACCCTTTTTCGGCGGTCATCATCGCGGTCATCGCTCCCTCATCGCCCGGATTTCCGGCCGCACCTTGCAAACCCGTGACGGCAGCATTTCGAGCCTTGATCACGGCCTCCAACGTGTCGCGTTCGTGAGCCATATAACCCTTGGCAATCTCCACCAAGTTCGGAATCAAGTCATGGCGACGCTTCAATTGAACTTCGATCTGAGCAAACGCATTGTCCACGCGATTGCGGAGCGTCACCAATTGGTTGAATACTCCCACCCCGTACATGAACAACAACAGGGCAATTCCCCCCAATCCTACCACTGCTCCAATCGCAATAAGCCAGCCTAATGACATTTTGAATTCTCCGAAAAAGTTGACCTAGTCCCCGTTCCGCACTGCCGGGTCGGTTGGGCATTGAACGCGCGTCCCGATTCTACCAACAATCCCCGCTGCCGACAGCCATCGCGCATTTAGAAAACCACACGTGCGCCAGACCATATTCGCCATTTTCCGTCCGTTCTTGGCTCCTCCGCTGACAATTCACCCCCGATTCGCGCACGAAAAAAGGCAGGTCGGCGCTGAGCCAACCTGCCTTCAGTGAACCAATGGTCGTCTGTATTTTCCAATCAGACTCCGAACGATGCCTGCTACTAACGCGACATGAATTCGACCACAACGTTTCCGTCCACGGCCAAACTAATGTCGGTCGCACCCGGCTTCGAATGTACGGTGATCGTCATCGTGTCGCTGTCAAAACCAGCCCACTCCAACCCTTGAGTGCTGCTGTTGACCAAGTTGCCGCGGTAATAGTTACGCAACGCCTCGCTGCCGCGAACCATGATCACGTCGCCAGGACGAACTTGGAACGAAGGTACGTCCACTTTACGTCCGTTGACGGTGAAGTGACCGTGAGCGACACCTTGCCGAGCCTGGGGCCGCGTCTTCGTCAAACCAACCCGACGAACAACATTGTCCAATCGACGTTCGCACATCAACAACAAACTTTCGCCCGTATTACCCTTCGAATGCTTCGCAATATCGAAGTAGCGGCGTAGCTGCTTTTCACTTACACCGTAGTAATACTTGATCTTTTGCTTCTCACGCAAACCCATCCCGTAATTCGACGGGCGGCGTGAACGAGTATGCATCCCCGGCGGATTCTTCCGCTTGTCCAGGGCCTTTACGGCGCCGTTGTCTTCATACAACATCACACCAATCCGGCGATTGATGCGTCCTTTTGGTCCGGTATACCGAGCCATGCTTCAAAACCTTCCGAGTCTCAAGGGCAGGGAAAAAGCGTTCGACAATGCACCGGCGACTACCGAGCAAGGCCCGTTCGTTCTCTCACATGAGATGAACTTCCAAGCAACAAAACCACAACCGAAGTTTCCTTCGACGGCGGTCCGCAACGCTTTGTACCTATGAAATTTGAATTTCCTCACAACGAGGGGCCGCCCATTATGTCAGGCCAAAATCCAATTTCAAGCCCAATTAACTTCTCGGGCCAAAAAAACAGACACAAGCAAAATAAAAACTTGACACAACCTGCCCATTCCGGACGCCACTCCCCAGCAGTTGCCGCAGTTCATCGAAGTAGAAACGCACGATCGCCCATGGGATCCGTCGCCAGCCCTCGATCGAGTCGGGCCAATTTTCTTGGCCGCGTCAATTTTCGGCCCATCATTTTTGTTTTTTGGCGTATGGTTTCGTGGAATTGCCCTGCTCGAATCCTTCGGAAGGAAACCTCTTGTGATCCAAACCACGACCACCGCGCCATCGGAGACCTCGATCGACAGTCACGCCGGAGCCGCCTTTTTTTGCCGAGAACTGTACCGGCACGGCTGGCAACAAGTTGATCATCCCCGAGTTCTGATCGCTGGTTGCGGCGCGGGTCACGAAGCGGTCGCCGTCGGCCAAGAATTGCGAGCCGAAATTGATGCTGTGGACGTCGAAGATTTTGTCCCGGCAGAGCTAAAGAACCTGACCGGCGTTCGTTTCCAAGTTGCCAGCGTCTGCCAATTGCCATTTGAATCCAATACGTTTGACGCGGTCTTCTATCATCATGTCATCGAGCACGTTGATGACCCCGTCGGCAGTCTGCGGGAGCTGGACCGTGTTTTAAAGCCCGGTGGCTGGCTGTTTGTCGGCACACCCAATCGCCATCGCCTGATCAGCTCGATTGGTGCCCACGAACAGTCGGAGTGGAAACCGACACTGGCCAACAAGCTCGGCGACAACCTGCGCGACTGGAAAGATCGGTTGACCGGCCGATTCGAAAACCGATTCGGTGCGCACGCCGGATTTAGTCACCAAGAACTAGATAAACTGTTGGCACAACATTTTACCGAGCGAACTTGGTTGACTCGTGAATACATCGCGTTCAAATACGCGTCCAGCCGTTTGTCGGCTTTGCTCCCTTTAGTCACCAATCCAGCCACCTGCTGGTTTGCGGCACCCAGCATTTACGTGCTCTGTCGAAAAGCGAAGCCTTAGATAAAACTCCCCAACGGACAAACGGGATCAAGTTTGCCGCAATGTGGATCGAATCCGAGATTATTTACGAGATCCGAGTTTGACCGGGGTTTGGCTTGCGACCAATAAATTGGTAATACGGCATCCGACTGAAGGGGATGTACGGAATTTTGCCCTTCGATTCGTTGAGCAGCACCGTTTCAAAGTGCCGTTCCAAAAACGGCAGATGGTCGGGCGAAGGAAAGACGTTGTCGCTGGCGAAGTGAGTTGGCCAATAATGTCGTGTGAACCAACCGTGTTTGGCGTGACCTTCCGCCGGATACTTACGAGCGACATAAAAATCAACGACGGCAATCAAACCACCAGGTTTCAGAATCTTCAAGGCGTTTTCGATCGCGGCGAACCAATCCGGAATCATCGTCAACGAATAGGAAAAGGTCACAACATCGGCCATTCCTTCCTCGGGCACAAATTTCGTGGCGTCGAACTCGACCGGCTTCACGTTTGACCATCCGTTTTGATCCGCCCGCTTTTGACAAACGCCCAAGAGACTGGTTGCCAAATCGACGACGTAGACCTTGCCAATCTCTTTGATTCGCGGCCCAAAATACTCGAGGTTATTCCCGGTTCCACCGCCCATATCGACCCACACACCGCCAACCGGTGTTGGGACTTTCTCCCACAATTCCTGCCGGCCTTGGAGCAATCGTTTGCGAAACGAATCGTAGTCGTCCGCCTGGCCCCCGTAAAAACTGTCCATCCGCTGGGCGTGTGTATTTCCGCGAACTCGCTTGAAGACCAAGTGGTACAACACTTTAATATCGGAGAACAAACCCATCGAAGTATGATCGCTCTGGTGGAAGGAACCGTTCGAACTGCGTTGGGAAAATTGTAGTCGATCCACAGAATTCTGCTAACCAGACGTCCGCGGCCCCTTTACCGGCCCCGTGCTCCATGAAACTTCGCTATAATTGTCCCACCGCTACGAGACAGGATTTTGTCCGAAGCCAAGATTTCCATCTGGTTTCCTGCGAAATTCCGAATGAATCCCGAGCGAACTTTGTTCGCCGGCCCCGTTCAAGTCCCCTATCAAGCCACGCTTAGGACAGGATCCATGACTCCATTGTTGGCTCAAGCTATCCAGCGACTGGTCGCGATTCGTTGGACCGCGACTCTCCTTTTGCTGATTTCTTGCTTCGCTTCAGGCCCCGGACTGGCGTTGGTCGTCGCCGGAGTCGGTCCGGAAAACTGCGTATTGGTCGTCAACGGGGACGATGGGGACTCGCGGGAGATCGCGGCTCATTACGCCGAATTGCGCAAGATCCATCCCAGAAATGTGATCGTCTTACGCGGCGTGCCTTCGGGCGCCAAGTGCTCGGTTGCCGACTTCACCGACAAAATCCTGAAACCAATTCTTCTGCAAATCACCGAACGGAAACTCGACGGACAGGTCCATTGCATTATTTATTCGTCCGGGTTTCCGACGCAGATCGACTTCAGCGCGTGGGCGAAAGATCGCCAGCCTCCCTTGGAAAAACACCAAACACCGACCGGGTCATTGACCAGCATGACTTACCTGTATCGCTGGACGTTGTCGCAAACAACGGAAATCGTCGGGTTCGAAACAAACCACTATGCGAGAAGAGGCCCCTCCGCCGTCTTGGACTACCCGTTAAGTTCCAACGAAGGCTACGAACGGTTTCTCGCCGCAAAACAACTGTACACCGACGGTAAATGGGCGGAAGCCCAAACGGCGTTTGCGGAACTGTTGAAAGAACAACCGTTCCAATGTGGCTTGGCGTACTGGCAATGTCGTTGCCACGCCAAGGCCGGAGACGCAACCCAAGCCGCCCAAGCCTTCGTCGAGGCCGCTCGGCGAGGTTGGCGATTCAAGAGCTTTACCGAAGAGGACCAAGAATTAGGTGACTTGGTCAAAAGCCCGCCATTCCAGGCGACCTTAAAAGCAATGGGCGATGCGTACTGGGAGTTTGCCATCCCGTTGGCCTTCTCGGCTCAAACCGATTGGAGCATCAGCGGGTTCCCGGAGAAGGCCGAACAATCACCACATCGTTACATTCTGTCCACGTCGCTCGGCGTTGTCGGCGATCACGCCAAGGCCAATACCGTGGACGAAATCATCGGATACTTGCGAAAAAGCGTGGCTGCCGATCATTCGCTACCGAAAGGCAAATTCTACTTCGCCGGGACTAAAGACGTTCGAGCCACCACACGCGTACCAAACTTTCCTGCCGCGATCAAAGCTCTGACCGCGCTCGGTTACACTTCCGAAGTGATCACGACGGCCTTACCAGAGAAATCCAAGGCCGTCCTTGGTGCAACCATCGGTATCTCGACCTTCGACTGGAAAGCGTCTGGCTCCACCCTGCAACCTGGTGCTATTGGTGACAACTTGACCAGTTACGGAGCAATTTTTGACAAAGGCAACAGCCAAACCACCGTCGCCGAGTTTCTGCGAGCCGGAGCAGCCGGAGCCAGTGGAACGATCGTCGAACCTTACGCCATTCAAAACAAATTCCCATACCCGTTGATCCATGCCTACTACGCTCGCGGTTTTTCGCTGGCCGAGTCGTTCTACCTATCGGTGAACGGCCCCTACCAACTCTTGGTTGTCGGCGACGCCATGTGCCAACCTTTCGCTCGACCACCCGTGGTCGAAGTGAAACTGGGCACCGAACAAGATTCGGTCAAAGGAATTGTTCCCATCCAATTGACCTTGAAAGACAAGTCACCAGCCGCCCAAAGATTCGATTTATTCATGGATGGGCTTCGAGTGGGTTCCGTCGGCGAACCCGGACAGATTCGGATCGATACGACGAAACACTCCGATGGATATCACGAGTTGCGATTCGTCCCAGTTGGAGCGGACTCCCCACAAGCAACGTCACGTGTTATCGTCCCGTTGAATTTCAACAATCACGGACATTCCACGAGCATGGAAGCCAAGGTCCTCGGGAAGAACGTTGTAGTCAAAGTCAAAGCCACCGGAGCCGAATCTGTGCAGATCTGGGCGTTCAATGAATTGGTGGCCGAAAAGTCCGAGCCAGAGTTCGAAGTTAGCGTACCACTCGAAAAACTTGGCGCCGGCCCAATCGTATTGCAAGCACAGGCCAAGTTTGGAGAACAGGTCGTGGCCAGCTCGCCACAAACCGTCAAAATCAAGAGACCCTGATCCCGTCAAACCGGACACGAATCATGGTTTAGCGAATCAATGTCCGGAGCAAATTGACGAACCTTGGGACATCGCCAAGAGCTCGCGGGACCCACCGCCATCCCATCGGCACCACCTGGCCCTGATCGTTCAAGAAATGACTGGCGTGGGAACCTACCAACAAGTGGCGTCCGCCAGCCAATCGCTGATTCTCGCGCGCTTCGTCGCCAACGACATAGGCCTGTCGCCGTCCGCCGCTGTGACGATGATCATGAGGTTGATGCAGCGCGACCACGGCGCGAGTCAAGTCAACCACTGGAATTCCGCTGCGATGCGCATGATACACCATCCAGTTATCCCAATTGCCGCGCCCCACGGCGAAATCCGGGACATCCAAAAAAAGATGACGCGGGAACAAAAAGTAATCCTTGCATACGACACTGGCTTTTTCACGTTCACGCCGCTGACGTCGAATCCAATCCTGCAATTGCTCATTCGACCAACCTCGTACGTCCTCCCCGAGATCACTCTCAATCCGTTGACCAATCGCCAAATATCGGTTCGCAGGCCATGAGTCCAAGACTTCGGCCGCGGTCAACAGATTTTGCTCGAACAGAATGTCGGCATTGGTGTACAAAAATTGCCGCGCGTTTGTTGCTTGCCGAACGGTGTTCCACGCGTCGCTGATCAACGGCGTTCCCTGCGCGTTGCAACTCAACTTGGGGCAATGCAAAAAACCAAACTCCCGAGCCGCTTCCGCGACTCCGGCTTCGCCACCCAACAACACCACCTCGACTCGGGAACCCAAGCGACGCCAAGAATCCAAGGCGTTTTGCTGAAGCCGCTCGGACGCTCCGCGAAAAGGTTTGGGAATACTAAACAGGCACAACTGGGTCATGATGATTCGCCGAAGTTGCTGCAAGGATTTACGCGGGCGAATGAACCTTGATACTTCCGGTCTCCGTCGACGCACTCGTTGTAGCACGAATCGAGTGGAGGTGATCCGGAGCCAAACTCTCAGTTTCGTTGTGGGGCGTTGTACCCTGACCACGGGTTCGATGCCGGTACCACCGCCAGACCACAAAGGTCGAAGCTCCGCACCAAGCCCCAATCATATCGGCAGCAAAGTCATAGAAATCGGGGTGCCGATGAGCGGAAAACTGTTGGGACCATTCGTCAAAGGCCGCATATCCGGCCAAAACCGACATCGTGACCACAACAATCACGCGATTGGATTTTAAGCGAAACCGCAGGCAGTTGGCCAGAAACGCCGCCAAAAAGTAATACAGACCTGCATGCACCGTCTTGTCGGCGCCAGGAATCCAATCCGCCCACCGGACCTTGGGAACACTTCCGCCCGGCAAATGAGTCAACACAAACGCCGTGATAAGGCACAGAAGGAACAGTAAAACAGCAGCCCGACGCGTCACAGAAACACTCGTAAAATGGTCGTACCGGATAGAAATAACGTTTTGGCGTGCGATGCCGTACCAAGGGTCGAATTCCCTTTTGGGTCAAAGCATCGCCGCTGTCCCCAAAGAGGTCTGACCCTTTGGAGGGCATGTAAAAATCTCGGACAAAAAGGCACGACCGGAGAGGGTCAGACCCCTTTGGGGACCGAGACTAGTCAAGTTTAGTTCAGCCGATGAGCGAACACGACGGCAATTCAGAAAGTTTAACGATTATTCCGGCTGCACCGATCAACAATCCCGTAACGAAAACACGCAAGGAAGCTTGAAAACCGCTTCAAGCTCCCTTGCGAACACAACCAAGGGCGACAACAAACAACTCTCCAAATCAAGGACTGCGGAGGCGGTGACTTGGGCTTCCGACGGGGCCCAGCAATTCAGGGACTCGCAGGATCATCAACAAGGCGGACCGACGTGGATCGTCGTTCCAAGGCCAACGCCCGACTCAGTTTAGCACCTCTGCTTGAAGATAAAATTCCACATGAACCGACGCAGAAATCTCGATTTGCCCAGGAGCCCAATCGCCGTCACTCTCGGACAAGTCATTGAACGAGTTTTGGGCCATGTAGTGACGAGGTTCCGTGGCTTCCTGAATCAACTTGACCGTGAGCAACTTCGCCCCAAGTTCTTCGGCCATCGCGGCGGCCTTCTCGCGAGCCGCTCGAACCGCTTGCAAGCGCGCTGCGTCACGATGCGTTCGCAACTCGCTGGAAGTAAATGCCACGCTACCCACAGAATTGACTCCATTCTTCAGCAGCCCCGCATAGGTCAATTCAAACTTTTGGAGATCCACAATCGTGATCTGAAACGAGCGAGAAGCTTCGTACCCAATGGGTTGATTCTCTTTAAATAACTCCTCCGGCGGCGCAAAAGCCGCGACTTGGCGATCTTTTTCCGGCCATACGGGTTGGATCGAAATCTGTGAGGTTTGGATATGCTTCGGCTCAATCCCCGCGTCACGCAAATATCGCTGAACTTGCTCGACCAGTTTTTGATTATCCGCCACCGCGCCTTCCAAGGTCGCAAAACGCGAAGTCACCGACGCCTGGATCACGGCTTGATCAGGAGTCACCAAAATTTTCGCAGTGCCACTGACCGAAATCGATGGCCGAGGATCGTCGGCGTGGGCCGCCCCACTCGCAAACATTCCGATCAACCATAAACAGACCGTGGGGCCAACCATCAATCGATTCGTTTTCACTTTGGAGCTCTCCATTCAAGTTAGGTTTACCAAGGATGCGAAGACCATTTCGGACGTCTGCCGAATGTTAAGTTAACGCATCTCTCGCTTGGTCGTCGGTTCGACGCCGACCTGCGTCGATTCGTTTCATGGTTTTTTCTGTATCACGCGCGTCACTCCGTCGATTCACTTTCGATAGAAGGCCATCACTCCGATGGAATTTCGCCGCTCCCTCGAGTCCCAAGGGCCCCCCAAACCACTCGGTCCATGTCGGCACTGTAAAAGCGAACCGCGCCATCGACCAACGCCATTTGGGCACCACCCGGATGCTGGCTGCCAAACGCCAATTCTCGCTCATCGATGAAGACTTCCAGCAAATGCGAATTAAGCGCGACGCCCGTCGAACCCATCGCCTCCGATACTTCGTTGCCCGTCCCTTCCAAGGTGCCCACACACCAGCGATCCAAAAACTGCGGGAACCCGGTGTGATCCAGATCCAGTTCCTCGAATTGAAAGAAAGAATCTCCCATCGCCACCGTGTTGGATGTCCCATCACGAATCGCCGCAATTCGCGTCCGACTATCGATGTAGTAGACGCCATCAGAATCAGGACGCCCTGCCAAAACACCGGGCCCGGATTCGCGCGTGTCGGTCCCGGAAGCACAAACCAGATAATCACACGGGACACGGTTTTCGATCCCCTGGGCCGTCATCGTATCCGGAGCCGTTGACGATGGACATCGAAAAATCTTGAGAAACGTCGCACAAACCTGAGCATTTGTGCCTTGGTTCCAAGCCAAGTTTCGATCAATTTTCCCGTAGAGATTCCCTTGCTCGATGTACGGCAACAAATAACCCGACCACATCAGGCGACTTTGCGAATCGATCGCCGGCGGAAAGACTTGCTTGGCGTTATGGTACTGCAACAGGCCAAGACTCATCTGCCGCAAGCGATTGCCACAGTCCACCCGTCGAGCTGACTCACGGGCCGATTGGATCGCTGGCAACAATAAAGACAACAAGATCGCCAAGATCGCGATCACGACCAGAATTTCCACCAAACTGAGACCACGCCTGCAATACACGAACACAATCGTGCACTCCTTCGTGCGAATTCCGCAATACCCTTGGCCTTCCAAGTCTAATCCGCCAACCCGCCACTCGCAACCAAGCCTCATTTCTTGCTGGTCCGGAATTTGTAGAGCCAAGCTTGAGCGATTCGGAGAGCCGAGCCTCACCGTGCGAAGCACGGGGTTCGCATGCTCTTGGGACGTAGCAAGCCCAATCCCCCGAGTCTCCCGACTCCTCGAAACCCAGCAGATCAAAGCTCGCTATATCAACTTTACTTGGCCAGAGAGTTGACGAACCGGCCAACCAGAGTCTGCCAAACGGGCCGAACTTTGCTCGACGAAATCCGCCCAACCCCCTACGAACTGCACGACAGCATCGAACAACCCGCCCGATGCCGAGCCCACTCGGGACGCTTTTCCGCGAGATCCTCGTTTGCTTCTTGCTCTTCATACGGCTGACGCAGAACGTCCAAAAGTCGCGCGATCTTGCTGAAGTCTCCCTGGGCCGCGGCATCGATCCCCAACTGGGCCAAATAGTTTCGCAACACATATTTGGGGTTCACTTGATTCATGCGCGTGGCGCGAGCCAACGGAGATTCCGTTTCGCGGCGCAATCTTGCAGTGTAAAGACCCAGCCAGTCACGCGTTCGTTGCGCAATCGTTGCTGACCATTGACCAAGATTGTAATACGCCGGCTTAAGTAATTCCGGCACGCCTTGCACATCCAACAACTCGGTCCATTCATTCGCGGTCACTGCCGATGCTTGCCAGCGAGCCAAATGCCGAAAGAACAAGGTGTAATCCGTTTCCAAGCTACCCAGCACCCGAAACAAACCATCCACCAATTCTTCATCGTATTGAGACAGCCCCAATTTGGCTGCCATCATGGCTTGAAATTCTCGCTGGTACGTGTCGCTGTACTCCTGAAGTGCCCGTTGCAGCGGCTCTTTTTCCTGAACCAACGGCCATAACGCATTTGCCAATCGAACAAGGTTCCACATGCCAATCTGAGGCTGTTGCCCAAACGCATATCGTCGGCCGTGCGCATCGGTCGTATTGGGAGTCCAGACGGGATCGTAATCCTCCAGCCAACCATAAGGACCGTAATCAATCGTCAACCCCAAGATCGACATGTTGTCCGTGTTCATGACCCCATGAACGAACCCCACGCGCATCCATTGAACCATCAACGTTGCCGTCCTTCGACAAACTTCCGCCAGCCAGTCCGCGTAAAACAATGGGGAATTTTGTTCCGCGTTCCTAGCTGCCCAGAATTCCGGAAAATCGTGTTCGATCGTGAAGTTCGCCAACTGCCTGAGCAAAACATCATCTTGCCGGGCCGCCAAAATCTCAAAGTTTCCAAACCGAGTAAAACTTGGCGCCACCCGACAAACGACGGCGCCGGGCTCGCGTTCCGGGTTGCCGTCGTAGAACATATCCCGGACCACGTCTTGCCCGGTGAGTACCAAACTGAGGGCTCGAGTTGTGGGAACCCCGAGATGAAACATCGCTTCACTGCACAAGAACTCGCGTACGGAAGAACGCAAGACCGCCAAACCGTCCGCCGTTCGCGAGTAGGGCGTTGGCCCCGCACCCTTAAGTTGCAACGTCCAACGTCGCCCATCCCGTCCCAACACTTCCGCCAAGTTGATCGCGCGACCATCCCCCAACTGCCCCGCCCAATTCCCAAATTGGTGCCCACCGTAGCACATCGCAAACGGGTCCATCCCCGCAAGCAATTGGTTGCCGGCAAAGACCTGAACGAACACGTCCGAGTTGCATTGTTCGGGCGTCAGCCCCAATGTTTCCGCCATTTCAGGCGAGTAGGCCACCAATTGCGGGCGAGGAACCGGCGTCGGTTGAACCCGCGAATAACATGCCCCAAAAACCTGCCTCCGGAAGTTGCGATCTTCCGAGTCACCCGGCAAAAACTGCGTGAAGCGATTATCGTAGCGAAACATGAGTTTCCAACAGTTTGTCCGGAACATCCAACGTCATCAACAACATACCCAAACCGTGCGTCTTTCCCTGAGCGTCGGTCTTGAGTGATTCGCTGCCACCACCACCTAACGAATCGTGCAAAATAAAATTTAGCGCCAACAAATTGGGAGCTTCGTATCGCTGAACCTTCCCGAAGCATATTTCGCTGAAATGAGCTTTGACTCGCTCCGGAGTCAAGACATCCACCAGAAACTCGTATCCGGCCTGTGTATACGCGACAACCCCAACGTTGCTGCCGTCCCCTTTGTCACCACTCCGCGTGTAAGCCAATTGTGCCAATGTGGTTTTCATGGTCGCATCTTTCTCAAGTAGTTGCTCGACATTATTTACCCAGCGAAATGGTGGCGATCGGACGGTAAACAGGCCCCGCTTGACTCCGCTCGCTCGACATCAATTTGACTTCATGAACCGTTTGGATCCCGAACTCTTGATCGGCAAATTCATGATACTCGTCGGGCATCGCAATTTTGCGCTCGCCTTTTGAGCCCGTCACTCTCCCCAACGTCACATGGGGAGCCCAGGGTTTGATGTCCGGGTAAAAGCGTTGCTCCAAATAAGCCTGCGTCAGCGCCGCCGCAATCCAATTGAACCGAGGACAACTTGGACCGGTGGGTTCCTCCGGTTCACTGTCTTCGGACGCTCGCTGCTTGCTTGGCGTCAGTTCATGTACCCCCGCCCACAAGACTCGCGGTTGCTCCAAGTTCGGAAACGCTCCCAATCCCTCACAGCTAAACGTCACGCGACTCTGCGACTGCAACACGCTTTTTGCGATTTGAGCAACTTGATGCGTCTGATTCCAGTGAATCTCGCCCAAAAAGCACAACGTCAAATGCATTTGATCGGGCGCGACCCAGCGAATACCTTCGGTCGATGCCAAACCCTCGGACCGAGCCAACCGCTGTTGAATCCGATGCAGGTTACGCCGGATTTCGCCCGATATTTCGACACAAAGAAAACTACGCAACGTCGCCATTAGGGATAGACCAATCTTCCCAAAAAGTCGCGATGGATCTTGCGAGTGACTTCCGTCGGCAAGCGAGGTCCAAAGTGCTGGATCAATTCACCGGCCGCTAAAGTTCCCAGTTTCGCGGCCGCGACAAGATTAAGTCCTCGGGTCAAGGAACTCAGAACTGCACCCGCAAACATATCTCCGGCTCCGTTTGTGTCCAACGGCTTCACCGGCACGGCCGCTACCTCCACCACTCGTTGACCATCCCACACCAGAGCCCCTTCTTTGCCGCGTGTGATCACAAAGCTTCGCGTCCGCTTTTGCAATGGTTCCACGACGTCCCGCACGTTCTCGACACCAAACATCAACTTGGCCTCTTCTTCATTCGAGAACAACAGATCGACGCCATCACTCCACAATTCTTCCAGCCCCTCCCGACAAAAGCGAATCATATTGACGTCCGACAAGGTCAACGCAATCTTGACGCCGGCCTCGCGTGCGGTTTGCCGCGCCACGGTCACGGCGCGGCGCCCCGTCGGACTCGCGGCCAAATAACCCTCGATGTAAAAGTATTGCGACTTTGCCAGCGCGTCCAACACGAGTTCCGCGGAAGAAATATCCGCCGTGGCTCCAAGATACGTGCTCATGCTGCGTTCTGCATCGGGCGTAATCAACACGAGGCAGGTACCCGTCGAATGGCCGTTGGCCTCGGAGTGATGTTCGTTCGACTCCACCGCACACGCACGCAAATCCCGGAGATAAAACTCTCCCAATTCATCGGG
>JAEUIP010000069.1 GCA_016795075.1 Planctomycetaceae bacterium
TCCTTCTGAAAAAAGTCTCATTTTTCTGATAAAACTTTACGGGTTAGGGAACTTGCTTGGCGGGCAGCTACTCTAACGCGACGTACGATTTCTCCGGGGGTGGGACTGCGCGCTGATGGCCCAATTTTTGATGGAATGGCCCGATGAAATTTGTTTCTTTTGCCGTGTTTTTCTTGGTGTGGAGTTGGTTGGGTTGCGTTGGCAGTTCGCCTGTGGCCCATGGAATGAATTCGGGTGTGCAGGATGACCCGCCGCCGTCAGCCCAGCCTTTGATTGACTTTCCAGCGACACTGGTCCCGACCACGCCGTTGGAATCGGCAAATCAAGACGACACGACTTCCTCGATTTTGCAAGAATCTGAGACCGCGACGGAAGGTTCGACTCAAGAGCCGGAAATCGCCTCGGACGATGAGCCAAAGTTCGAGCTGCCGGGGTGGGCGATCGAGCAATCGATTTATATTCCGTACCAAAGAATTCGGGACAAGTTTGAGCAAACCGGTCGAGGGGTGTACATTCCCTATGAACAATTCGAAGAGCTCTGGAAAGCAGCTCGCGAAAGCAAAAAGCCCATCGAAGCACCGCCGACTCCGACCAGTTTCGCGTTGGTATCGTCTCTGAGTCGCGCGACCTTGGAACGTACGTTGGTGCGGGTGGAAACCGACATCGTCATCGATTTTGTCCAAGCGGGCTGGCATCGCGTACCGTTAGGATTGAACGGTTGTGCCATTCAGTCGGCCGAACTCAATGGCGAACCATGCCGCGTGATTCAGCGCGAAGATGGCGGCTTCGAACTATTGTACGAAGCCAAAACCGCAAACTTAGCGGGGCGGCTCGTGATTCAGTACGTGACGGGTGTAACTGTCGGTGGTGGTGAAAACAAAGTATCGTGGCCGGTTCCGCAGACGGCGATCAATCGCTGGGAGATCGCGATCGATCAACCGGAAGTCGACATCGTCGTCACCCCAGCGGTGGTTACGTCGACCTCCAATCCAACAACTTCCGCGGAAGCTCCGCCAGAGGACGGCGACGTCAATGCCGCGGTCGACGGCCAACGGTCCTCGATCGTGGCTCTGTTGGGCAATTCACAAACGATTGAAGTTCGTTGGACGCCGCGCAGTGTCGGCGCCGAAGGTTTGGCGGCCTTGGTAACTGCCCAAAGTCAAGTGGAAGCGGAGGTTCAGCGCAATCTCATTCGGACACGGCATGGGCTCACGCTCCAAATTCAACGAGCTGCGGTCCAGAACATCGAGCTAACGGTTCCACGTGAACTGAGAATTGTCAACGTGTTGTCCGAATCGGTAAAAAAGTGGCAGGTCGATACGGAACAAGGTTTGCTAAAGGTCGACTTATTCGAAGGCCTGCAAGGCGCGTTGAGTTTGATCGTGGAAACGGAGCAAGAAATTGCTGGGGATGTGAATTCGAAGCGGCAGATTCTGTTGGCTCCGATTCAAATTGCTGCAGCCACTCGGCAGCCGGGGACTTTAGTCGTCAGCGGCGAGCCCGGTTTGAGATTGGAGGTTGCCAAGCTCACGGGACTAAGCCGAGTCAACGATGGTCGTCCGCAGGATCCGGATGCGGGTCCGGCCCGACTGCATTTTCAGTATTCGACTGTGCCGTATGAATTGACGTTGGATCTCGAGGAATGGGCTCCGTTGATCCACGCACAGCAGCAAGTACAGGCTCAATTGGAATCGCGCCGAGTTGAAACGACGACACGATTTCTGCTGAATGTCAAACAAAAAGGGATCTTTCAAATTCCGTTGGATGTTCCGGACGGCTTGGAAGTGGTTCGCGTGGTCGGCGAAGAGTCCGCAGGTCATCAAGCGGCGTTGATCGAAAAACACGAACGAGTCACGGAACCAGCAGGTCGCGTGATGGTACAATTGTCTGCTGAAGCAAGAGGGCCAGTCACATTTTTCGTAACCACGACGCAAACGATTCCGGGAGCCGGTTTGGTGGACGCCGAGGCGGCACCTGCGCCAATTACCATTCTTTGGCCGCAGTTGGCTCCAGACTTTGCTCAATCGATCAAAGGCCAAGTAGTGCTGACGGCTCCGGATCGTTTGAATGTCGTCGTGGAAGGAACCAATCAAGGCAATTTGCGAAGCATTGATCCCGCGACCGCGTTTGTCAGTGACGACTCGACCTCGCAGCGTTTTGCCTACGAATACGTCGTGGCGACGGGCAGCTTTGATCTAAAGGCGTCGTTACGTCGTCCGCGAGTTTTCGTCGACCAAGTTACTTCGGTTTCGGTGGAGTCCGGCTTGCTGCGTTACCTAGTCGATTTGGATTACGACGTCCGTTTTAGCGCGGTTCCGGATTTTCGTGTCGACGTTCCAGCGGCCAGCGAAGCGCGAATCCGAGTCGTCGGCGGAGCCTTGAACCAGCAAAAAATCGAGCCACAACCGGCCGATGTCGCTCCTGGGTTTGTCGCCTGGAAATTGGTTGGGGCCGGCGAGTTGTTAGGCAAACATTCCGTTCAATTGTCGTGGGATGTTGCGGTTCCCGAAATCGCGGTTGGTGCGACCAAGACCTTTGAAATCGCGACGGTCGTCGCCAAGAACGTCGAACGAGAACGCGGCCAGGTCATCATGAGACGCTCGGAACTGTTTGATGTCCAAGCCGGCACCAATGTCACTGGATTAAGGCCGATTGATCCGACAACGGACGTTTTTGGTGGCCGTCGTTTCGAAGATGCGGTCGCCGCATTGGAGTACGTTGGGGCCTGGAAACTGGACTTGGATGTTTCGCGATACGAATTGTATGACTTGAAACGAAGCAGCATCTCACGCAGCTTGATTCAAGCAGTCTGGCTGAGAAACGACACTTTGTCGGTGCGGGCATTGTACCGATTGAAGAGCGTGAACCAACGGTTGGTGATTGTCATGCCACCGGGCTTTAGTCCCGAAACGGGTTTCGACAGCAACCCGGTACGCGTCGACGGACAACCCATCTCATTGGAGCGCGGTGCGGGCGGCGAGTTGATCCTGCCGTTGGGAAATCGAGATCGCGACCGCGAGTTGCTCGTGGAGTTGCGTTATACGATGCCGATTCAAAACGCGGAGATTTCTGTACCGACCTTCCAAGCGGACTGTGCGGTTCAGAAGACTGAATTGGTGGTCTATCTACCGAATGATTGGGCACCGCTCAACTTTGGTGGGCCTTGGAGTGATAAACAACAAGCCGCTGGAACAAGCTTCACCGAGCGTTTCTTCTATTCGAATCGAAATGCTGCCGATTTGAACTGGATCGCCACGACGGAAGTTCCAACTTCTCGCATGATGGAATTTGAAACGGACGGCCGATCTTTTGCTTTTTCAACCATCAACCCGGCAGCCGGTTCTGACGGCGCCCTGCGAGTCATCAAAGTTCAATCCTGGCTGCTTTCGGGCTTGGGCGCCATCTTGGTGGCGGGGTTTGGGCTACTGTTTGTGCCACGGTCTTGGAACCAACGGCTGGTTATGATCGCCGTTGGGTTAGGCTTGTATGTGATTGCCGCGATGTTGTGGCCGTTTGCAGTGATTTATCTGGATTACGACGGCATCGCGATGGCTTCCATGATCGTGTTAGCTGTCTGGGTGGGGCTGGACTTGTTGAAACTGTTGGGTCAAGTTCGTCGAAGGATGAACGAACCGCGTAGCGAACCGACCGACGCCAGTGAATCGGCGGCAGCCTCTGGTATGGAGACGGGAGCGAGTCATGAATAGTTCAGCACTTCGATTCGTGCGATTCATTGGGTTCGCGTGGCTCGTCATGTTCACGACGTGTCTCAGCAGCCCTCACGACTTGTCGGCGCAATCATCTATTGACGCGGATCAAAGTTGGGAGCGATTGCGATTATTGTTTGTTCCGGAAGCAGAGTTGCCGGCTGTTTTGGAAGGGCCCAATCAACGTGTGGTCTTGGAAGCAGCGGAAGTCGCCGAGTTGCTCGAAAAGCTTCGTAGGCAACGGGCGGACGCTGCCGAAAAGCCACCGCGAGACTTTCGTTTGCAGGGACCGGACAGTTTTGTCTGGGAACGCGCGAGTTACGAGGTCGAGTTGGATGGCGAAGTTGGGCGTTTGAACGGACACGCGTTGGGGAATTCCTTTAGTGATGGGTTGATTTCGTTACCGATTCCTTGGAAACAAGGATTGGTGCATCAATTGGTGCAAAATGGTAGTCCGCCGGTTTGGCATCGTACTGCGGATGGGCAAGTTGCGTTGTTGTTGACGGAAGGTGGAAAGCACCAATTTCAGGTCGAAATGACCATTCCAGTTAGCAGTGATACGGTGCGACAGACGGTGCAACTTCATTTGCCGACCGTGGCCGTCGCCAGCCTGAGTGTTCGCGTCGCTGGGAATGTCGACTTGGTCAGCGGCGCTGCCGTGATCGATCGACGCTACGATGAAACCGATCACGCGACCTATTTCCAATTGGCGGCTGGGTCCGGTGCTTGCGAGTTGGTGTTCACGCTGAACAATCGTCAGAAACAACAAACCCTGATTTGGGATTCTCGCGCATTGATCTTGGCTGACGTTTCCAGAAACTTGGATCGGGTACAGATTGTCGTCGAGAATCAAATTCTACAAGGACAGTTGAATCAAGCGGATTGGCAATTGACCGAGGACTGGGAAGTATCGCAGGTCACTGGAGAGGGTGTCCGACAATGGCAGGTAATCCGCGAGGATCAAGGGCCCCGACTACAGGTTTGGTTTCACAACGGTCAGGCGACCAAGCCGTTTCAGGTGTTTGCGTTCCGCCAGCGAACGTTCTCGCAAGATATGGCCTGGGAAAGTCCGACTTGGGTAGCCTCGACCGCGTATCGCCAACCGCGGGTTATCGAGATAACCACGACCGATGATTTGCTGGTGCCACGGATCGAACGCACGCGAATGGACATGGTTCCGGCCTCGATTGCGGCAAATCTTCGGCAGCCGTTCCAAGTGAACAACGATGCGACTTTGGTCCGGCACGGCTCCTGGTATGGAACTGGGAGTGATGCGCAAGTTCGGCTGACGTTGCGTGCAGCCGAGGATTTATTTACCACGAAATCTAGTCACTACATGTTGTTAAGTCCTATTGGCGTCGAGAGCCGGACCGTTTTTCAAATTGAGAATCAAGGCGAACTTCGGTTCGACGTGCGATTGAATCTGCCACGTGGTTTTCGCGTGCAATCCGTTGCCGATGCCCAGGGGAATTTAGAATTCCAAACCAACTCGAACGAAGGTGTGGAAATCTCCATCGCCCTGCGGACCGGAATCGGGGGAACGGTGAAGTCGTTGCTCAATGATACCGCTGAGCCCACGGTGCAAACCTCTAGTATCGTGGAATTGATCGTCCAAAGCGAATGGGTGCCCGAGGACTGGTTTTCTGATTGGAGTTCGCGCAGCGTAACCCTGCGTCCACCCTATGTCGTTGGATCACAACAGACCAACGGGATTTTGGCTGTGGGCATTGCACCGGCTTATGCACTGAAGTCGGTCGATGCGGGCACCATGGTCGGCTTGGGACGACAAGAATTGGTCGAAGCCGAATTGGCTAGTTTGGAACCCAACGTCGCCTTTGACCTGGGTGGAACTGCCGGTGAGTTGAAATTGGAGCTGGAGCGGCGCATCGCAACCACGACTGGGCAATCCGTCGCGTATTATCAATTCGAGCCAACGCGGATTGTCGTACGCGGTGAGATGATTGTCGATGTTCGCAATGGAACACAGGAAACATTTCGGCTGCAATTGCCGAGCGACACACCGGAGTCCACATTGGTTCGTTGCCTTGAGCCGCTGGAGATTCGCCAACAAACGTCCGTGCCGGACCGACCCGGCTTGCGCGAAATCCAATTGAGCCAAGGAGCCGAAGGGCGAGTCCACCTTTTTGTCGACTATGAAGTTCCTTTGTCGAGTGAGAACCAATCGACTTTGAAATTGGAGCCGTTGCGATTGGAGGATGCTGCTTGGCAAACGCAACTGGTGTCTGTGGAGAGTAATCCCCGCTTGGAGACACGGATTGAGACCGACTTGCCAAAGTGGAGTGTCGATCAATTGCCGGAGACCTTGTATCAACCAGCAAGGCGTTTGGTCGGAATTTGGGACGTAACCAACGAGGCCGTGGTGACGGTGCCCGTTGCCGTTTCGCAACAAAAAACTGAAGCCTTGCCATCGGCAGTGATCCAGTCCCGAGGATTGTTTTCGAAGTTGGCCGACGACGGAACTTTAGTCACCAGTGCCCGCTTCCAGTTGAAGTCGACGACAGGAAATTTGTGGTTGCAATTGCCGGAAGATTCCACACTGTGGGCGCTGCGTCAGAATGGAACTCCGCAAACCGTCCAAGTCACGGACGGACGTGTCATGATTTCGTTTGCCGATCGCACGGGACAATTGGCTCACGACGTGCAGTTCGTTTATTCCCAGGCCCAAGGTTATGATCGAATCAAGAAGCAACTCGATTTGTCGCCTCCGCAATGGTTCTTTGAGGCGAAAGGACAAGCCTCGGAAGTTCCGGTGGTCCGAACCGAGTGGGAGTTGGAACCGCCCCCGGGCTTGCAATTGAAAGTGGCGCCAGCCGATTGGAGCGTTGCCGAAGCGGACGCGATGACTTGGTTCCAACGTCATGGGCAATGGCTCGAACGCCAAGGAAGATTCCTTTCGTCAAATGTGGCTTGGGTGATGCGACCAATGAATGGGTTTTCGCAAGAGAGTACTGCCATGTTCGAATGGGGGCCACGGCCGAAGAGTGAACCGACGGCCGATTGGTCGATGCGCGCGGAAATGGACGATATGATGGAACGGATGCCGCCATCGATCTTAGCAGAACCCAAATCGGAGCGATCCGTTGCCGGCGAATTTGATCGGTCGGACGCGAATCGTGATCAAGAAGAGGCCGGTTCAGATCCATTTGGTCCTCCCACTCCCAATTCACCCGAACCCCAAATGGCAGGACTTCCCGCGCCCCCCGGAGAGGCAATGGCAGGTGAATTTTCTCTCCCCAGTGGCTCCGGTCAACAAGGGCTTGGTCTGAACCCGCCAATGGTGCCACAAAGCCAACGTGGTCCCTCGACAAACATGCAAGGTTTTCGCAGTCTGGAAATTGAAGCGGAAGGAGACGGCCAGGAATTAAAGTTCGTGGGACTGGGGAATAAGAACCAATTATCCGTCCAATTGATCGATCAGACGTGGTTGGATTTGTTAACGTTTGTGATTGGCAGTTTTGCGTTTGCGGCCGGTTTGATGTTCGGTCGAAACTCGTTTCGTGTCTGGTTGGGTTGGGCAGCGTTATTGTTGCTCTTGAGTGCTGCGGCGCAATGGTTGTGGGACAGTTTTCCCGAGGTCGCCACAATCGTTGAGCGAATGGTTTGGGTCGTTGTCTTGCTGGTCCTTTGGAAATTGGCGACGAGTATCATTCGATGGTTCGTGTCCGGGATCGTAACCATGGTCGGTGGATTCCTCCGGTTTTACACTCGATCTGCAACGGCAAGTTCTGCGGCCTGTTGGTTGTTGCTGACGATCGGAACCAGTGTGTCATTCGGTCAAAGCTTTCTGGACGATCAACCGGGCGTTCACCCGCTAACGGTTCCTGATGACGCCATCGTGATTCCGTACGATCCGGCTTTGCCCCAAAACCGTTTCCAAGGTCGTTGGTTTGTTCCCAAAATCTGGTTCGACCAAGTGCGTGAATGGGAATCTGCCAAACCGACAGCGAAGATCCAATTTCCTCAGCAGTTGATCTTACCCGGTGGGCAATACGAATTGGTCGTGGCCAATGGCGAAGCCCTGGAGATCTCGGCGGTCTGTGCGTTGAATCTACCTGCTGAACAAATGACCTACCTGCCGTTGCAGTTTGGCGAAGGAGCATTGACCACCGCCACGGTGGACGGTGAACCCGTTACGATCTTGGATGGTCGCAATGGGGCGCCGCTTCCTGCGGAGTTGGCCACGGGCGAAAAGTGGTTAATGATCCCTGGTTCTGGAGAAAAGAAGCTCGAGTTTCGGGTCAGGTTCCCACTCACGCGTGGCCCCGGTGGTTGGCAAGCCGAAGGCAAGTTGCCAGCTACCGTTGCGGCGAATGTTACCTTTACCAAACTGCCCGCGGCCTCGCGTCTCACTTGGTCCGCCGGTGGAATGAGCCGAGTGTGGACCGTCCCCGAAGACGGCACGGTTTCGCCGCTCGGCGTTGGCCCAGACGGACAGTTCTCGGTCCGCTGGAGAGCGGCAGAAAATCAAGTTCGCGTCGGTTCGGCGGCTATCAGCCATGCCGCCGAGATTGCCGTTCGCGAGTCGGGCGTTCAAGTGGCGTCGCGTTTCGAAGTGCAAACGGTGGAACCCACCGATGAACTCGTGTTGGAGGTTCCGGACAAGTGGCGAGTCGAACGAATCGAAGGCGCCAATCTTCGTGCTTGGAATCCCGTTGATGGCCAACCGGGACAGATCTTGTTGCAGTTTCTGGCTTCAGGAACCAAACAAGAATTTCAATCAATTGTCGCTGGCGAGCAGACGTTTTGGAACACCGAATCGGAAGCCGTACAAATACCGTTGGCCAAGGTCAAAGCGGATGGTCAGTTGAGCGGGAGCGTCAAGATCTTTCGAGCAGGTTCGCTGCAAGTCGCGGCTACCGAAGTCGCAGGCTTGCGTCGCAGTAACCTCGCGGAATCCGAGTCGCGTTTGGTGCCTTGGTTAAGTTGGCAAGCAGAATTTTTTGGATTGCAACCGTACCAAGCGTTCACGTGGCAAACCGGTGAACCCAACTTGGTGTTGTCGGTAACGCGCGTCAGCCCGGCCTCGAAAGTGACCCATCGGACCGTATTGCATTTTGATGTCGCACGGACTTCGTTTGAAACTCAGGTCACCTTCGAACGCAGCACAACGCCCGTCAGCAATATCGTCTTGCAACTGCCGAAATCATTGAAGCCACAGTCACTCACCTGTCTGGCGAGGAAAGGCACGGAACTTTCGGCCGTCGCGTTTCAAGTTGCGAAACGCCCTGGCATAGCCGCATCAATGGACGAATACGAATTGCGATTAGCCGATTTTCAGTCGGATGAACTCTTGGTGACGATTCAAGGCGCGTTGGACTCGACATTGGACACGGCTACGGTCTGGGAATCGATTCGTGTCCTGAACGCGACAGCGCAAGAATACGAGTATGCCGTGACTCGCACCGACACGGTCGAGTTAACCCTAACCAACCTTACCGGCGCTGATCAAGTATTGCCAGACGAATTCAAGACCTGGCTCGATCCGACTCGGATCGCCCAATTGCCAATCTCTCTGCGAGCCCGCGGTCCGGAACATCGTTTTGAGGTCACCAATCGTCGGCTCCCATCGATGGTCTCGTTCGAATCGGTTACGGATTTGACCATCGGCGATCGAGTTATCGAAGAGACCCTGCTGCTGGAATGGAAAATCGAACGTTCCGGGATCAATCAAGTGGAATTTTTGTTGCCCAAGGCGTGGCAGAATTGCCAAATCGAGGGACCTTGGATTGGCCGCATCGAACGCAATGCCGCCGATAACGACCAGATTCGATTCATTGTCTTCCTGCAAGATCGAATCGTGGGCGATTATCGGTTGCTTGCGACGTTGGATCGTCCGGTACTCCAAACAGATCGATTTGCAACGATTCCGCAAAACTTGACCGGGGAAACTCGGAACCGTTGGATCACTGCCCAAAATTCGGGCAATCTCGAATTGGAGTTGATGCCCCGCCAAGACGTGTCTCCAATTCAACGACAACGATCCATCTTTACGGATTTGCAAAAGAAGATCAATGCAACCTACTTGGCCAACGCGTTCACCGTTGAACCCAACGCGGTAGCGCCGCAGTTGGAATGGCGCACGGTCCCACGAGCAGTCGTGGAAACCCGATCGGCGCGGGTTCGTCTGAGCGAGACCGACTTGGTGGTTGATCGGGAAGGAAATTATCTTGCTAAACAGCGGTTGCAGGTTAGCAATCGTACCCAACCGAAGTTGCAGCTCCAGTTGCCCAAGGATAGTCAATTGATCCAATTGATCGTAGACGGCCAGCCCGTTCAACCGCTGGCCAATCCTGGTGGAGTAAACGGTGCCGTGCTCATTCCCTTGCTGAAGTCTTCGGAGTTGAACTTGGACTATCCGATCGACTTGATCTATCAAGGCAAGATCGAGGCGGGTTCTATTCTGCGGGAAGTGTCGTTGCCATTGGCGTATACGATGGACGTTGAATCCGAAGTCAGCCACCTTCGTTTGTACTTGTCTCCAGACCTCCGACCACTACGGTTCGGTGGAACCATGAGTCGAGTCAACGAGGAACGCATGCTGCGTGAAGAGGTCTTGGACTATCGCGTGAATCAGCTCTCGGAGTTCAAGAAAATGATCGGCAAGGGAAACGCCTCACTCGCGCAAAGTCTGCGACAAAAGAGTGAATTGGAGTCGTATCTGGTGAACAATGGTTTGGTAGAAACGACCAACCCGCAAGTTTTGGCGACGGAAATCGATGAGCTCAACAAAGTTCTTACGGAAAACACACCCCAAACGGCGAATCCGTTCAGCAATCGTTCGAACATACGGGGTTTGGTGGCGCAACAACAAAACTCCAACGAAGTAAACTTGAACAAAGATTACAACTTCAACTTCCATAATCCATTGGGCGAAATGCAGCAGCAAATCGAACTGGGTGATTTGGAGCAGCGGAACTCCAACCAAATGGTTGAGAAATCCAAAGGTAACGTCACCAACTCGCTGTTATCGCAGGCCTATCAATCGGACGAAGGCTTGCAAACACGCTCTGGAACGAAGCGGGCGCCAGCTCAACAGATGTTGGGCAGTGGCGAACGTCAAGGACGCGGTGTACCAGCTCAGCGTCGAGGTCCAATTGTCGCTGGATCTGGTGAATCGATCCGGGACGAACTCGGTCAAAACAATGCCTCTGCCCCACCTTTGCAAATGGCACAAACCAACGCACCGACTCAAGCCGGTGGTGTCGGTGGCTTGTCCAATGCAAATCTACCAAACGGAGCAGCAACGGCTCGCTTGAGTTCGGGATTGATCGTTGATTTTGAGCCGAGCGGCGACGCCTATTATTTCCGCGTACCTCGTGGCAAACCCGAGCTGACTGTTTCATGGACAAATCAAGAAACGCAAAACAGCTTTATCTCGATGTGGCAACTGTTGGGATCAGCGATGGTTTGTTGGGGATTGATGATGCTATCCAAGTTTATTCGTCCGCAATTGCGAAATCGTTAACGGATTCTCAAGCTCCAGATTTAATACTCTTGCCTTAAACGCTTCCCCATGGACGACAACGTGCGTCCATGGGTGTTGTTCCGCCTGTAGCGATTAATTGCTCACGGCACGGCTCAATCTCGCATTCACAGGGCCTTTTTCTCAGGCAGTTCTGTCGGAAAAACTATGGTTTCCAGACGCCTGTGACTCCCCCGTGAGATTGTTCGATGGAAACCAACCTTGGCCCTGTTCTGAGACTCGTCGGCCTCGTATTGGCCGGATGCGGGTTGGCAGTGGGTTCCGTTTCTTTCGGACATGCCGACGAAGACGCTCGCGTTCCCGAAATGCCCACCGTGCGGACGTTCCTGGATGATTATCAAAACATCCGCGACTTCTTATTAGCGGCTGAACCAGAGTCGCGGGCGTACTATCGATTTTTGACGCTATCGCCGATGGCGAGTCCCTCGTTCCATTTCAGCGAACAATCCTTCTACCACATCGCCGTTGCCAAGCTCCTCAACAGTTTATCTTGGGAAACAAAACTGATTTGCCCGGAAATTGTTCCCGGTAGTGCTGGATTTGTGTTGGCGATCGATTTGCGGGAACTGCGCTGGACGGCCGGAAATCAGTGGCTTGAAATACTCTCGCAATATCCCTACGGCCTAAAGTTCGAGCACGCGTCGGATCAGACGCTTCGGCAAGCGGCCGCCGACGTACAAGAATTATCGCAAGCAGAGATGCCTTTACTACGGGCCGATTGGTTCATCTATGCGTTGTCACAACCACCGCTATATCCACAGCTCCTGCAATTGCCGCTGGAGTTGACGGATTTGGAGCAACGATTAGGAATCCAAATTGAAGAAAATATCACGCGTGGAGAGATCGCACGCGCGGGATTTTCGCAAAGTAGTATGTCGCCGCAAAATCGCTTGATCGAACGACATGAGGGTAAATATGGCGCCGTGTGGATTGGCTATGAGTTTCTGCCGCGTCGTGGCAAAGGCGATCTCGTTCGATTCCCGCTGGGGCCCCGTTCGGATAACAACCCATTCAATCGGCACGCGTTTCAAGCAGATGGGCAAAGCATTTTGTTTCAACTCCCAAACGGTTTGTTCGGATACTACCTTGTCGATCAACATGGTCGACGTGTCGATCATGTGTCGAACACGAACCTTGCATACGATCGAACGGCAATTTCGGGCACCCCGACCATGGTAACGGGCCTCTCATGTTTGCATTGTCATCACCAAGGATTGCAGACGGGCTTTCGCGATGAAGTTCGCGCGGCCGGCGTGTTGGTCGGAGACGGTTTGGATCGCTTGCAACAAGTCTATTGGCCAGCTGAGAACATGCAGAAATTGGCCGAACGAGATCAACAACCATTTTTGGCTGCCGACCGACAAATCGTCGCGCGTTATTCTCAGCCGTCCGTTAATTTGGTCGCTGCGGGACAGCCCACGGATGCAGTCACCTATCTACCGGAGCCGATTGGCTTCTGTGTCACTCGATATTTACGTGATTTAGGGCCTGCGGAGATCGCGGCCGAACTGGGACTCTCCGATATCGAATCCATTCGCTCGCAAATTCAACTCAAGCCCAGTCTTCGTCATCTTGGACTCGGGACGTTGCTGCAAGAGCAAGCGGGCAAGATCAAACGCCATCGCTGGGAAGCCATCGACGGCACATCCCTCTTCCAAGACGTCGCCGTCGAGCTGGGGTTGGGGACACCGATTCAATCGGGATCGACGCACAAATCCAGGAGTATCCGCCCATGATTGATCAAATGATGCGCGTCGTTGTGCGAGAGGGTTCGTGGGTTCGACGTCCGATGTTCGGCTGGTTGTTGATCGTCTGCCTGTGGGGTTCGACTTGGAACTCCCACATTCAGGCCGATGATTCGTTGGAGCAAGAACTACGCGCCATGGTTCAAGACCATATCCTGCCCATGTTGGAAAAACGGGGCGCGGCGCCGTTGGCCGTCGGGGGATTCACGGCTGCCACCAGCGTCAAAGGCAGTGCAGGCCCAGAAATCCAGATGAAACTTTCAGCAATCCTCCAGGAACTGGGGGTTCAAGTTGATCCAGACACCTATCGCTATGAACTTAGTGGCAACTACTTGCCTTACAACGACGTTGACTCCGGTTTGTATGGCGTGAAGTTAATTGGGCGGTTGGTGGACGCCGAAAGCGGGACCACGTTGGGTGAGTTTCCTCGGTTTGTTTTTGGTCCAGAGTCCGTCCCGCGTCTGTTGGGTCTCAATGTATCGACCAAGGGCAGTCGCGATCCCCAAGTCCAATCCGCAGCCTATCGCCAAGCGGCGACCAAGCCTGCCACGTACTTGGTTGGAACGCAGGTCTCGGCGGCACCTTCTTCGCAATTTGGTGTCGAGTTGCTGGTCGTTTCCCACGGACAATTGCAAACGGTTCCGTTAGCCAACGATACCGCCGGTCGACCGTTTGGACAAATTCCGTTGGATCAAGTTTACGCGGTTCGTCTGCTCAATCATTCGGATCACGAGGCAGCTGTTTCTTTAAGTATTGATGGCGTGAATGTTTTTCATTTCAGCGAACAAGTTCCCCCGCCAAAGTACTGGGTCGTGCCTCGACGTCAAGGCAAGACCCCCGGAGAGACGATTGTTCGCGGCTGGGACAAAACGGCGGGTCAATCTCTCGAATTCAAAGTGGTTGATTTCCCCGACAGTGCCGCCGCGCGGATCAAGCTCGATTCCAATCAAGCGATCGGGCTTATATCGGCGTCATTCGCCGCGTGTTGGGAAAACGAGGAAGACCGACCACGAAGCGAAGGTCGAACTCGGGCTACCGGCTTTGGGAATGAAGTTGTCGATCCCAAAACCCTGGTCAAGCGTCAGGTCGGACAAGTTCGCGATGTCGTCACCATTCGGTACCAACGGGCCGGGGACGTGTCATCGCCCGTTGTTTTGCAAGCGAGATAATCATGAGTGAGCCACGCACCAATCTATCTCACCGTGTTCCCCGCGCGACTCGACGCGGTGTTCGATCCATGGTGTTGTATTTTCTGATTGGATTGAGCAGCGTGGTACTGTGCGGAAATGTAAATAGCCAATCCCCAGATGCCCCCACCTTTACGACATCAACAGCCCCCGAGATCGAACCACAACCCCGCCGATTTGCGTTGCTCATTGGAGTCTCCACGTATCAAAACCCTGAGTTCGTCGATTTGCTGGGTGCTGGGCCTGACATCGACGGCTTGGCTCTTGCGTTGGAACAAAATGGCTTTCCAACCGAGAACGTTATTTGCTTGACGAATCGCATCGGCGCGCGTGACCCACGCCGCTTGCCTACAGCAACCAATATCCGCAAGCAATTGCAGCGTCTATCGGCCGAATTGCAAGCGAACGATACGATTTGGATCGCGTTGGCGGGACATGGACTTCAATCGTCCACTTCCGACTACTCGTTTTGTCCCAATGACGCAGACCTGAATGATCCTCAATCGCTGATCGGAATCCAAGAGATCTATGAACTGCTGAGACAGGCTCCGACAGGCTTCAAATTGTTGCTAGTCGACGCGTGCCGCGAAACATTGACGACCCATCCGAGTTCCGGTCAAAGAGCCACACACCTGCAAAACATTCCGGAGCCACCCGCTTCCACAGCAGCCTTTTTCAGTTGCTCCCCGGGTCAATTGGCCTACGAGCGAAACGATGGCAAGACGGCCCATGGTGTTTTCTTTCACGCTGTCATTCGAGGTTTGCAAGGTGAAGCGGCCCAGGCGAACGGTCAGCTTACTCTGCCGGATCTCGAGCGATTTGTCAAAAAAGAGGTGCAAACCTACGTCGAGAAAACTTACGCCGCCGCTCAACATCCCACCATCCGCAACAATACCGTAGGTCTCCCGTTGTTGTTTGAAAATCAATTGGTCGAGCGGCAATTGAAACACGTCATCGATTTGTGGGATCGTCAGCGGAGCGAAGATGCGTACGCTCGCTTGAACGAGCTATTGGAACACCATCCGCAGGCGGGACTGGTCTTGGCCCAAAAAGCCCGCATGTTGGCGGACGACTACGAAGACACGAACGACGCGACGCTTCTATCACAAGCCATCGAACTAGCCGAACAAGCGATTCAATACAGTCCGAATCGCGCTGCTCCGTTGTTGGCCCGGGCGAACCTCCGGCGAATTCAAGGGGATCATCCGGGAATGCTGGCGGACTGCGAATTGGCGGTCACGGCCGAGCCCAACGACAAGCGACCGTACGTGTTTCGCGCTTTGGCTCATCGCTTGATGAACAACCATGATTTGATGCTGGCCGATGCAGAACTTGCTCGTCACATTCCGCAATTTTGCCCATTGGCAGACTCCCTCATCGCGGGCTTTTATTTCTGGAGCGAGGAAATGGAGACCGGTTTTCAAGTCTTGGACGATGCGATCCTTATCGCGCCGGACGTGCCGATGCTGCACTTCATGAAAGGTTATGGCTTGGACCAAGTTGGCGATCATGACAACGCGATCTTGGCTTACACCGCTGCGATTCGTCTGGATTCGGAAGATGATGAAATTTTGATTCGACGCGCGGTGAGTCTGGCAAGGGTTGGAGATCGACCGGCAGCACTCGCGGATTTACAAGCCGTCGAGCGACTCAAGCCACAGCGAGCGGACCTGCCCACGGTGCGTCAATTCGTGGAACAATCCAGCGTCCTGAACCAACGCCGGCAGGTGAATACCAAGTCAAACGCAAAGAACGCGACGCCGCCACGCGGCAAGACGAGGGAGTCCACCGGCTCTTCCCCGACACGAACACCCCAAGTTGCCCAGTAACCGATCCGTTTCGGTTTTACCAAACTTCCCCACCCAACCATCAACACTCGAGTAACCAATCATGATCCCATCCTACTTTTCCAGATGCGTCGCGTCCTTTTCGGGATGGACATTGTTGCTGATCGTCGGGATGCTTGATACTCAAGCGTCGGCTCAAGAACCGCCGACGGGATCACGTTATGCCGTTTTGATCGGGATTCATAACTACAATCCCGATCAACTGAAGCCATTGCCTTCGGCAGAAGCCGAAATCTCCAAACTGCATGACTTGCTGTTGCGTGGTGGGTACTCGGCCGAGAACATCGCGCTGTTGACCAATTCGAGCGGTGCGGAACGATCGTCGCTATTGCCGAATCGACGCAATATTGTTCGCCAGTTGGAAGAATTGGCTCCGAAATTGGAACACGCGGACACGCTGATTGTGGCGTTCAGTGGTCATGGCTTGGTTGGAGGGGACGGCCAATGGTTTCTGTGCCCGTTTGACGCCGAATTGACCGACGTTGGATCTTTGGTTCCGTTGTCGGACGTGTATCGACTGCTGAACCAAATTCGTTGTAGTCACAAGCTGTTGTTGTTGGACGCGATGGACGATCAACCATTTGCCATTGGACTAGCCAGCGACTCGGTGGGACCTTTCACCCATGTGGTTCCCCATTTGCCTGCTCCGCCAACCGATACCGCCGTATTGGTGAGTTCAGCGCCGGGACAAAGCTCCGTACGACCAATGGATGCCGGTGGAAGTCCTGCACGATTCTTTGCGGCGGTAATCGAAGGATTGCAGGGTCAAGCGGCGGGCGCCGACGGGAGTGTCACGTTGCCCGATCTCGAACGGTTCGTCAAATCCAAGTTTGCCGAAGCCGCGACGAACGACCAGCAACAGCCGTTCCTCGTCAACAACACAACGGGATTGCTGACGTTGATGGCTTATTCGCTGGGTGTGGATGAGATGGAAAAATTGCAGTGGCTTATCCGAGCGGACCGTTACGACGAAGCCGACCAAATCGTTGATCGACGCTTGGCGGAGCGCCCTGAGGATGCCATCGCCTTGGCTCAAAAGTCGCGATTGCTTCTCTATCGAGCGGAACAATTTCGCGTGTACGACCGTGTCGACGAAGCCTGGCAAATAGCAGACAAGGCCGTCCAGTTGGCTCCGAACGAATCGTTGCCCTACATCGCACGTTCCAATGCCTACAGAATCAAGCAAGAATACGAGAAGGCCTTGGCGGATGCCACGACTGCCGTCCAACGCGATCCCAACAACGTGATGGCTCACGTTATCCGCGGATTCTGTTGCCATCACCTTCATGATCTGGAGGGCATGCGTCGTGAGGCCGAGATTGGGATTGAGCTGGACCCCGAGTTTCCGGAAGCTCGCGCGACATTGGTCGCCTACTTGTTCGCCAAGGGTCGCTTGCCCGAAGGCATGCAGGAACTGGACCGGGCCATTGCGATTGCACCGGACATGGCCGCGTTGTACTTCCTCAAGGGTTATGGTCACGAGAAGCAACGTCAGCATCGCGAGGCCGTCGCCCAGTATTCCTTGGCCATCCAATGCAACGATCAAATCCCAGGATACTATTGCCGCCGAGCTTTGAGCCACGTCAATTCTGGAAATGTGACTGCGGCGGTGGCCGATATTGCGGCCGCTGAAAAAATCATGCCCGATTATGTCGATATCGCAGCAACGCGTACGATGGTCAACCAAAAGCAGCGCGGCTACGGGAAATCGGGCGACTTGATTGTGGAAGGTTTGAAGAAGAATCCACGCTCGGCCGATCTCTGGCAGGGCCGCGGTTTCGACTTGTACACCAACCGACGTTTTCCGGAAGCCATTGAAGCCTTCAATAAATGTTTGGAAATCAACCCCAGTTATGGCGAAGCACACATGGGGATTGGGATGGTATTCGTCGAACAACAGAAGTACGAAGACGCTTTGGTCCATTTGAACCGTGCGACCCGGCATAAGCCTCATCTGGCCCGAGCCTATTTCGAAAAATCCCGAGTCTACTTGGCTCAGCGCGACTATACGCAAGCTTTGACCGAAATTGAACTTGCCCTGCAATACGATCCCAACGACCAAACTTACCGCATTCAGAAGGCCTCGATCGCTCGGTCTCAACCATAACCCGACCGGCTTCAAATCATCAACCCATTACGAAAGGTATCGCGATGAATCACGTTTTGTGGGACAAGACAATTGCTAAACCCGTATCCGAACCTGCGGCGCTGGAACAACAACAAGGCTGTTTGTTGCAAATTCATCCGTTGGACATCAATCGCCAATTGTTCGAGTTGTCGGCCAACCGAACGACGATCGGTCGCGAGACAACGGTTGATCTCAGCTTGCCCGATACCGCCGTTTCGCGAGTCCATGCCGTGCTCGAACGTTCCACAAATGGGTTTATGATCCATGATCAATCCAGCACGAATGGAACATTTGTCAATGAAGCTCGCATCGAGACTCATTTACTACAACCCGGCGATCGCATCCAAGTGGGAAGTTATATCTTCAAGTTTTTGTGTAGCAATCATATCGAACTTCAGTACCACGAAGCCGTTTACACGATGATGACTCGGGATGGTTTGACGGGAACACTGAATAAACGCTCCTTTATGGATTTGTTGACTCGGGAGTTTCAACGTTCGTTACATCGTGATTCATCGTTGGCGTTGATCATGTTCGATGTCGATCATTTCAAGAGTGTCAACGACACCCATGGGCATTTGGCCGGTGACGAAGTCCTGCAAGAAATCAGCAAACGAGTTGGCCAAGTGGTCGCTGAACACGACATTTTTGCCCGATACGGCGGCGAAGAGTTTGCGATCCTGCTGCCCGGTGTTACACGAGTAGAAGCGGTGGCCATTGCCGAACGTTGCCGAAATGCGGTCGCCGAATCGCCATTCGCGACATCGGCCGGTTCCTTGCCGATTACGATCAGTTTGGGAGTCGCCGATTTCGCGGGGTTATCGGATCCGCAAGGCGCTGCCTCACTAATTCAAGCTGCCGATGCCAAGCTCTATCAATCCAAACGTAGCGGACGGAATCGTGTCAGTAACTAACTCGATCGTGGCGCCAACCTGCGGCGTGGGTGACGGTCCGATGGTCATCCCTCCTGATGTGACCGTGATTGGGAGACCGCTCGTGGAGACGAAACCGTCTCCGGAGTTCACGTTGCCGAAGACCACTTGTCACGGTCCCAGCGATCCTCCGGACGAAACGATTCGTTGCCGTCCTGCGTCAAAACCGTTGGAGTCAGCTTCTTGCGACGGAACACCGACGAGCGGACGCAACGACGCAGATCGTTTGATTGGCTCGTTGATTGGAAAGTTTCGCATCGAAAGCGTCATCGCCAGCGGAGGCATGGGAACGGTTTACAAAGCGATCCAGGAACACCCGGTTCGGCGGCCTGTCGCACTGAAGATGATCAAAGCGGGACTGGCGGATCCGAGCACCTTAAGTCGATTCATCGCCGAACGACAAGTTCTGGCCCTCATGGATCATCCCGACATCGCGCGGGTCTACGAAGCCGACGCCACGTCCGATGGGAACCCCTATTTG
>JAEUIP010000006.1:0-13408 GCA_016795075.1 Planctomycetaceae bacterium
GGTAGTCGGTCACCGGGACGTCGAACGCGCGCTCGCCTTCATGAAATCTCAGGCGCACGCGGCGGCGACCCTCTTTTTCCAAAATCAACAACTGAGCACCAGTCGCCCAATAACACCCCAACGAACGAATACCTCGATGTTGTTCTACCGCTGCTGTCCCCCAACTCGCGCCCCAAGGAGTTCGCTCGTGATGCAACCACTCCAAGTCGTCGCCAAAAATATCACGCAGCGTGGGCTCGGCCAAGTCACTACAGGCCTGATGCAGCTCTCCTAGCGAACACTGTTGGACGACCACGAGTTGGTCGATTTCAAAGCTTCGGTCTTCGATCTCGGGCACGGCCCCGCAGAACTCGGACGCGCCAAGCTCGACCACGACGCCCAACTGCAACGGTCCGCCGTGACGTTCCAACAACCGATTGGGCAGACCATGCCCGGCAACGGGCCGAATGTGACGACCACGAACCAAATCAAGGCCGGCCGTGCAGATCCAACCCGGTTGCATGCGAGTCAAGTGGTTGATCAACAGTTGCATCAGGTGCCCCAATTTTTACAAGTGCACGCCTTTGACATCCGGCCAATGCTGTTGCAGGTACTCGACGACCAAGCGACGATGGCATTGGTCGGCGGTCGCTTCACTGCACAACAATACGGTTGGTTGTGAGAAATCTTCGGGGCTGAGCTTGGTCTCGACTTGGCGTTCGCGCATCAACGCCATGAACTGCTCTTCGTAGACCGACCACTGCCCGCCGTTCTTCTTGTAGGCATCCAGAATATCTTGCGTCGGCGCGAGCAATGGTTCATGGCGATACGCCATGCCGCAAATCGATTCCAAAAAGAACTTCAAGTCATCTTGCTTGGCAAATCCCGCCAGCTGCGAACGATTGTTCAAGCGAATGTCCATCAGTTGACGGAGCCCCGCTCGCTTTAGTCGCCCAAAAAATCGTTCGGCTGTGCTTTGTGTAAAACCGATCGTAAAGATTTCCACGAGTCATTCTCCATTTCCGCGAATAGAACCGGCTGGTGCCGAGTGTCTTTGCTGTTGGCACACACAGTGCTTTCTGACTCCATGGTTCCGTCGCCACGAATATGGCGGATTTCCACCCCACGTTCCTCCAGCACCCGAGTCACCAACAAGAATCGATGGCATATGCCGGGGTCTTCTTCGCTGCACATGATCGCCACGCGGTAGTCCTGAATGCCCTTGAGCAACCGTTGGATTCCGTCCAGAAAGTTGGGGCTCTCCGCGACACGATAGTACAGTACATGGCCTGCGGGATCGTAGAACTGCTCCCCAATGGGACGTCCACCCAACTGATCGCCCATGAAGACATACTTCAACCCCGCCGACACCACCGCCGATTGCAGTGCCTCACGATTGAAGTGCGACGTGTAGGCCGAATACGGCTGCGAACGGACATCGGCCAACACTTGAATGCCATGTTGCCGCAACAACGCCACAAACGTTTCCAACTCGTGGTTGGAATGCCCAATCGTGTACAGCGTCAAATTCGGCTTGATAGAATGGGACATGGAACCGTAAACGGTGAAGTATTGTGTAAATGGGAATTGGTCTTGGCCACGGGCAATCGTGCGCCGATTCCGATTTTACAATCTGCCTGTCAGGCCGTCGATTAGAGAGGAACAGCAACCCATGACGAAACTCTCTCCCGTTCAGGAAATTCTCAAGCAGTTCTGGGGCTACGAAGAGTTTCGCCCACTGCAAGCCGACGCGATCGAAGCCACGTTGCAAGCCCGAGACTCGCTGGTCGTTCTGCCTACGGGCGGCGGCAAGTCCGTCTGCTACCAGATCCCGGCTTTGGTTCGACAGCAATTGACGGTGGTCGTCTCACCGCTGATCTCGTTGATGAAAGACCAAGTGGACGCCCTGCGATCGTTGGGCGTCAAAGCCGCCGCCCTCAACAGTTCGATCCCTGCTAACGCGCAACAAGCCGCGTTCGAGCAATGGCAAGCGGGGCAACTTCGTTTGCTCTACGTGGCTCCCGAACGCCTGTTGACCGATTCGTTGCTGGAGCGTCTGCGGCAACATCCGCCCGCTTTGTTTGCCATCGATGAAGCCCATTGCATCAGTAGCTGGGGGCACGACTTCCGGCCCGAGTACCGGATGTTGGCCAGTCTCAAGAACCACTTCCCCACGATTCCGATCGCGGCTTACACAGCCACCGCCACCCCGGAAGTTCGCGACGACATCGTTCGTCAATTGCAACTAGAGAACCCGGTGGTGCTGGTTGGTGACTTCCATCGCGCGAACCTGACGTACCATGTGCAACGAAGGCAAGACGGCTACAACCAAATTTGTTCTGTCATGGATCGCTATCGCGGCCAAGCGGGCATCATCTACACCATCGCACGAAATCATGCGGAACAACTGAGTGAGTACCTGAACCGATTGGGTTACAAGACCCTCCCCTATCACGCGCGATTGAGCGAACAGGAAAAAACCAAACACCAAGAAGCCCTGGAACAAGACGAAGTGGAAGCCATCGTCGCCACAATCGCGTTCGGCATGGGCATCGACAAGTCGAACGTGCGCTACGTGATCCACGCCGAGATGCCGCGATCGATCGAAAACTACCAACAGGAATCTGGCCGCGCGGGCCGCGATGGTTTGCCCGCCGAATGTTGGCTGCTGTATTCTGCCAGCGACCTAATGGCCTGGGAGCGAATCATCCAACAATCGTCCGACGAGCAACGCACCCGCGCCCGGGCTTCCTTGAAATCCGTCGAACAATTTTGCCATGGCTTGACTTGTCGCCATCAATATTTGGCCCAGTACTTTGGCCAATCGTTCAATCCGCCGTGCAACGCGTGTGATGTTTGCTTGGGCAAATTGGCCGCCGTCGCGGAGCCGTTACGAATCTCGCAAATGATCTTGTCGTGTGTGTGGCGCTGCAACGAAAATTTTGGGGTTGGTCACATCGCCAAAGTCTTGTTCGGTAGCCGCGAAGCCAAGTTGGTTCAATTTGGTCATCAGGAGCTGAGCACGTTTGGACTACTAAAAGAACATACTCAGCGGCAAATCCGCGATTGGATTGAGCAACTACTGTCGCAGGGTTTCTTGGAACGCGCGGGTGAATACCACGTCCTGCACTTGACGGCGGCGGGCCGTGAAGTTCTGCGGGGAGAACAGACTCCTATCTTGGTCCAGACCGTCAAAGCCAGCCCCGGGACCACCTCGCTCCAAGTGTTCGACTCGTGGGAAGGTGTGGATCGCGAGTTGTTCGAACAACTGCGACAACTGCGCCGCGAATTGGCGACCGAGGCTCAAGTTGCCGCGTTTATCGTCTTCAGCGATGCCACGCTGCGCGATTTGGCACGCCGCCGCCCCACACGCCGCGACCTGTTGTTAAGTGTCCATGGCATCGGCGAACGGAAAGCAGCGGACTACGGCGAACGAGTCATGCAATTGATTCGGCAATGGTGTATCGAACGAAACATCCCCAGCGACCTAACCTTGTCCAACGTGTCCCGGTCCGATGGCCATTCCCTGGACAGCAAGCCCATCAAATCAAACGCCATCGCCGCATTCCCTCTGTTCGAGGAAGGCTTGAGCGTGGAACAAGTCGCCGAGCGCCTGGGCCGCGCCAACTCGACGGTTCACGAGTACTTGATCACGTACATCAAACAGCACGACATCACGGATTCCAGTCGTTGGGTCGAGCCAAGTGTTGCAAACAAGATCCGCATCGCCGCCCAGTACACCGACAACGATCGTCTCCGGCCACTCTTTGAAGCCTTCCATGGCAAGATCCCCTACGAAATCTTGCGGATCACCTTGGCCTGTCAGAGTGTCGAGAACACTCACCTTGGCCACAACCGTTATCTAGGTGGAACCCCCGATTAACGACAACGACGCCCACAGCGGCCATAATGCCCCCCACAGGTAGAGCGTTACTTCATGGCATCGACAGAAGGCAGCAACGCAAGCAAAGGGGACAACCAAGCGGAGGATGACTCGGACTGCATCGCTGAAAGGCGTTTCTAAAGATTCGGATGTGCGCTTCGCTTCGTGTTTGCCCTTCGCTTCCTTTGCTACCTTCTGTTCGAGTACTCTGCAAAGCCAGAATCAATAACGACAGAAGGCAGCAAAGCAAGCAGAGGGGACAACCAAGCGGAGGATGACTCGGACCGCATCGCTGAAAGGCGTTTCTAAAGATTCGGATTTGCGCTTCGCTTCGTGTTTGCCCTTCGCTACCATGGCTACCTTCTGTTCGAGTACTCTGCAAAGCCACATTTCCTAGCGACAGAAGGGCCCGACCGGTTGATCCGGTCGGAACGAGAGCTTTCAAATTTGAAAGACGCCCCGCTCGACACGCAATTTCTTTCCAACATCATTTCGAAGCCGGATCGAGCGTTAGACCGTTTTCTTCCAGCCATTTCTGCATTGACTCAATGGTCGTGTTGTACTGAGGTTCACCGGTGAGACCCGTACCGGAAATCGCGTCATAGAACGGGCCTGAGAACAAATCAAACGGGGCTTCGTTACTGAACACCGCTAACCAAACGTCACGCCCGCGCGCACGTGCAAACAGAAACAACCGAGGATGACAATTGCACTGACTTTCAAATCTCTGTTTCCTCCGTTACCTCCTGTTCAACCTACGTCCGGGCACGATGGCCGCGTGTATGATGTCGTGAGCCATGACGTTTGCTAAGGAGAACTTCGAAGACATCGGCTATGCCTTCAATTCTAAAGCGTCGGAAGTGATTGAACAGAAGAAAACAGAGACAACCGAGGATGCCAATAGTCCTTCTATCGAAATAGCCACAAGTGCCGCTCGCTGCGGACGATCACATTGCCGCGCGAGAGAGCTGGAGTTGCCCAGACTTGTTCCTCCAGCTTCAACTTCGACAACAAATCAAACGGTGCTTCGTCGCGGAACACCGCCAACTCACCACGAGCCGAAGCGAGATAGATTTTGTGGTCGGCTCGGACCGGCGAAGCGTAATACGGCCCGGTTGGAGCAATGCGTTCGCGGAACAACGTTTGGCCATCGTTCAACGACAGCAGCGTCACGACACCGCCGTTCCTCACGGCAAATAATTGGTCGCCTAGGATCAAACTTGTCGGACACTCGGGAACTCCCAACTCCGCGCGCCACGCCATCGTCGGAGCAGATTTCGCTTCTTCAATTCGCAGTGCGACAAAGCCGTTGGCGTGTTGAAACGAGTCGATCCAGGCTTGCAGATGAGGCCACTCCGATTCCTCGATCTGTCCGTTCCGATTCTTGTCCAACATTCGAAAGAACATCCCCAACGGATGATCTCCTTCGCCATCCGCATCCGGTCGCGACAATACACTCTTGTTGTGCTTGGCTTCGTCCGGATTGATCTGCCCGTCTTGGTTCTTGTCGCATTCGGCCAACGCTTCGGCAAATGAAGGAGGGCCAATCACTTCAGGATTGGTTCGCATGTTGTAGGAAGTGACGATGGCCAAATTACCAGCAATTTGAGGAATGGCGATGGGCTCATCTGCCAGACCTGGAATGGACCATAGCTCGTCGCCACTTTGCAAGGAAATGGCCCGCACGTGAAACGGTTCATAGATAAGTGCGATTTGTGGTGAATCGGTCGGCCATAAAGCCGGGGTGGACCAACTGGAAGCGGGACCCTCGCCCTTGCGCGTCCAAATCACTTGCCCAGTTGTTTTCTCGAGCGCCATCAAACAGGCCTGCTTCTGATCGGACAACAACACGATCAACCGATTCTCCACCAGGATCGGCGAGGCGGCGGTTCCGTACATGTTGTCCGCCACCTCCAGTTCCTTGCGCCAGACTTCATGGCCCGTCAGATCATACGCGATCACGCCAAATGAACCAAAAAGACAATAGATCCGCTCGCCATCACTAACGGCCGTTGGGGTGGCAGGGCCGTGATGATAGGTCTTCTCCAATGCGGCAATCGGAAGTTCTTGCTGCCATTTCAGTTGCCCGTCGGTGCGATCGAAACATTGCGTGATCAATCGTTCGGACTCGTGCCCCGTCACCACAATCAAATCGCCGACGACAATCGGTGACGAATGCCCGTTCGCCACGGGAACTTTCCATACCAGACTTTTTTCGCCGTCCAATTGGGCTGGGTACCGAGTTTCGCTCGCGGCGATCCCCAAGCCATGGCTCCCCCGAAACTGGCGCCAATCCTCAGAGTTGTCATCCGTTGGCTGATGGCTATTGTCCACGAGCGGTCGGGAGCTTGTTTCAGCTCCGACTACTTCCGTTTCTTGAACCCGCGCCAAAGCCCAATCCGTCTCCGCGAGGAGGCAAAGCGCAAAGAGACCACCAAACGCGACCAAGTTGCCAAATAAAACCCAGCGTCGAATCGGACGACCAGTGCGTGGCGTTCCACTGACAATATTCTCCATCCACATATTCGAATCCCATCAGAGATGATTGTTGGGCCCGACGGGCCGGCGACCGTTGTCTCGAATCAACGCACCGCAGCTCAGGGCCTGGTCCCATGGTTGCCAGACTACCAGAAAAGCCGGTGAAGAAAACCAATCTGGGGCCATCTTCGCCCCCCTCAGCGAATCCAATCATGATGAAACAGGACCTGCCAACGCAGGCGAAGCCACGCGAAACGATCGGTTCTGGCAGAAATCCTGGATTGACACGAATGAATATTTTGCATATTATTCACTGGCAGAAAGGCGATCGAGATGAAAAAGAACCCGGTTTACGTTGAAACAGCGGCTCAGCTGCGTGCGTTGGCCGCGCCGGCTCGGCAAGAAATCTGCGATTGCCTGGCGACGGTTGGAGCTGCGACCGTCAATGAACTAGCGGAGCATTTGGGGCGTCCGGCAGATGCGTTATATTTTCACGTCCGGCGGCTGGTGAAGGTTGGACTGGTTGTTGAATTGGACCGCGAGAAAACAGGGCGACACGTCACGTCGCGCTACGATCTCGCCGCGCGTCCGTTGAAGCTGAAGTATCGACGTTCGACCAAGAAGCAGGTTGAGAAGGTGATTGGCGCAGCGACGCGGGCGGGCCTGCGCGATTTCGATCACTCCTACGACGAATTGGCAGAATCGCAAGTTGAAGGGCAGCGAGATTTGTGGGCGGGTCGGGCCAAGGGTTGGTTGACGACCGACGAGGTGGCGAGGGTCAATCAACTACTGGCGCAGATTCACGAGATCCTGTTTCAGGGCCATCCGGAATCGGGGGCTGAACAGAGTAGCGGGCCGCGCCCCGGGGCCAAAATTGTTAGCGGTGCGCAACACCACCCGCCAAAAATTGTTCGTGGAGCGAACCACGACAGTTCGAAATTGGTTCGCGGAGCGAACCACGACAAAAGTCACAAGCGGCTCTTTGGCTTCACGTTTTTGTTGTCCCCCAGTGCCCCTCCATTTCGCGAGCGAGTTAAAAAGAAATGAACGTCGAACACACGACAACCGTCGGCACTTCCAGTCCCAGCGTGAGCCATGTTTTTTGGATCAGCGTCGCTGTTTTTCTCTGCTACTTTGGACTGATTGGCAACGGCTACTTGTTTCGTCTGGTATCGCCAGCAATGGACGATGGGGCCGTGATCTTGCGCGAATCGATCAACTTGGGGATGGTCGCGTTGATCGCTTGGGTTGTTTGGCGGATCGAGCGGCGTTCGTTGCGGTCGGTGGGAATGCAGTGGCGGCCATGGTTGCCAACGGTCGGTTGGTCGTTGGCGGTCGCCTTCATTTGTTTGGTGACGGCCGTTGGGTTGATGCTGCTGATCCAACTGATGGGCACAACTTATGGCGAAGAGAATCCTTTCGCGCAATTGAGTCTGTGGACGGTGACGCTGATCACGATTCGGGCTGGGGTTGCGGAAGAGTTCATGATGCGAGGCTACATGCTGAGCCGGATTGAAGAGTGGAGCGGGAGCACAACCGTGGCGGTGGCGTTGACACTGATTCCGTTTGCGTTGATGCACTATTCTCAAGGCCCGGCCGGTGTATTGATCTCCTTTGTGTTAGGCGGAATCTTGACCGCGTTCTATGTTTGGAAGCGCGATCTATTAACGAACATGATCGCCCATTTCTTAGTCGACTTCCTCGCCAACGTCGCCCTTGCTCCTCCAACTTCCTAATCGGCCGGCTCAAATTGAGCGGGGTCTATTGGCGACTTTGTTATTCTTGGAGATTGCCTAGAGCTGGCCGAATGCTTCATCAGATTTAACGCGGCGGACTCTTCGACCCGTTCTACTTCCCTTAGCATGGCACGTTCGTTTGATTCTTGCTGTCTCGAAGAGAATTGCCACACAGCTTTACGAGTGTTTTACAATTCTCGTGCAGAAAACGGTTCCGCGCGGAGTATTTCGCGGACTTCCATGAGCAAGCGTCCTAACATGTTTCTTCCTTTTCCATCTCCGCCGTCGCCCCAATAGTCGTCGTTCTCCGTATGTTCAATGATCTTGGCACCGGCCGTCGACAACAAGAGTAGTCGAAGCTGGTTATGCTGAGTAAATTTTGCGACTAGTGCTTCGCGCATGACGTTGACCTTGGCAGACTCCCAGTCGCGACGTAACTTTCTTTTCCGATCTCGTCCCATTCGAGCGGCCATCATCGGCGAATTTGCGTTACGGATGAGCTCCTGCTCTGCCTTGTCGCTAAACTTCTGAGCTTGAAAATAGTGTTCCGAAGTCGGCCATCGCTTTTTCTTGATAGTTATGGGAAACTCAGCGAAGTTTGAAAATTCCCCATACTCGTCGGAAACACTGTAGAACTTAATTTCAACAGCCACAATTGACTCTTTGTTTTGTTCGAAACGGATTCTGTGCCCATTTACAGAGCACGCGCGCAAACAACCTCGTCTGTGTGTTTGTGACGACCGGGATTTGCGAAGGAAAGCAGCACGACCAAGGCCGTCGCCGTTCTATGATATCAATCTAGACACCGAGACTCTAGAAATTACGCATAATCGGTGCAACGAATTTGCTAACAAAGCCTCACTTTCCCGATAGGTATATCCTACCTGCGAACCTACTTGCGTCCACTGGCGTCCTAAGTTTCGCAACGTTTTAGAAAACGTGGACAAGAATACAGGAATGTTCGCCTGGGAGCGGACTCGGCCTCCAAAACCGATGGACAGTGTTCGAATCACTGCGTTCCTGCTTGTAGGCAAGCGTTTGATCGGTGTCGTTCCTACGGCGCGAAGCTTTCTGCTGTGGCAGTTTTGGTTTCGTGTTCCGCATCAGGGTTCTAAGCAACGACATCGATTGAAGTAGCTCAGTGGGTAGAGCACCAGGCTGTTAACCTGGCTGTCGCGGGTTCGACTCCCGTCTGACGCAACATTTGGTCGCAAACCAAATTCGGCGCGCAAGCGTCCACCACTCGCTGGCGGGCAACGGTTGCTTTGTTCAGTCTGCGGGGATGGGCTCGGGCGATTCGGTCAGTTTCGGAACGTTGCTTCGGCAGCCTTCGACACGAACCCTAGTCACCGACCATTCCGGCGGCAGACCTATGTGCTTTGCAGAAGAATGTCGGGTCATAACAGAAGGCCTGGAAACCACGAACAAGCACCTGGGGTACCTCGTGTCTCAGCAGGAACTTGCTCGCGGAACAAAGCGCCGGACATCGTGACTCAAGTTCATCTCCGCACTCCGGGTTTGTGATTGACAAGCAGTCCGTTGCCTCAAAGCTTGCTACTCATGCTCCCTACCAATCGTCGGTGGTCGGAGTACGTGCAGCCTTTCGTCTTCGAATCTAACTGCCAACAAAATGCACCAAGCCGACCTCGACACGCGCTCGCGAGTGAAACACAGAACAATTGGCGAAGCGCACCACGGCAACACCAACCCGCAGAAAGGGGGCGACCCATATGTTTTTGAAGAAAGTAACGATCCTCAGCTACGAGATCGGTTTGAAGTTTCACGCCGGCGAATTCAAGGGGTTCTTGCGCGCCGGAGATCACTGGATTTTCGATCCGTGGAGTAAGACGGAGGTTCGCGTGGTCTCGAAGCGAGCCCCTTGGTTGGTGGACGAACAATTGGACATCATCGTCAAGTCCGATGCTTTGACGGGCCTAGCGGAAGTAGTTGACTTGAAAGATCATCAACGCGCTTTGGTCTGGATCGACGGACGTTTTGCCCGAATCTTGGGTCCAGGTTTGCATGCCTACTGGTTGGGACTTCGCGACGTCCGTGTGGAAGTCGTGGATGCCGGTCAAGTTCGCTTCGAACACGTCGACCTCAAAAGCATTACCCGCGCTGCAGAGACGGACCGCTGGATGGACATCCACAAAGTGGAGCGGGACTGCGTCGGGGTTCTGTTCATCGACGGTCGCCATGTCGAACAGCTGGGACCGGGTCTGTATGCCTTCTGGAAAGATTCCGCCGATGCGCGGTTGATTTCACTGGACATGCGTGAAGCCCAGCTGGACGTTAGCGGCCAAGAGATCATGACTTTGGACAAGGTCACTCTGCGGATGAACGCGTTGGTGACGTTTGTGGTGGCGGATCCGCACCGAGCGGTCTCCGCGGCCAGTGACGTGCGGCAGTCGTTGTACCGCGAGGTGCAATTGGCATTGCGAGCCGTGATTGGTGGTCGCGAGTTGGACAGTTTCTTGACGGGCAAGGACGAGGTGGCTCAGGAACTGGAACAACACGTCCGCCAGCAAGCGTCGGCCTTGGGTTTGGAAGTTCGTGCGGTGGGAATCAAAGACGTGATTCTTCCGGGCGAGATGAAAGACCTGATGAACCGAGTGACGGAAGCCAAGAAGGCCGCTGAAGCCAACTTGATTGCTCGTCGCGAGGAAACGGCCGCGATGCGTAGCCAGTCCAACACGGCCAAGCTCCTGGCCGAAAACCCCACGTTGATGCGGCTCCGCGAACTGGAAGTCTTGGAAAAGATCGCCTCCGCGGGTCGGCTGAACATCATCCTGGGAGAAAAAGGCCTCGCGGATAAAGTGGTCAACTTGCTGTGAGTCCACAAGACGCACCCTAGCGGCGAAGATCCGCTAGGGTGTTTTTGTTTCACCACAGAACGATCAATCGCCGCGTGTCGATTCGCGCCGATTATCGAAGGGCAAAGTTTCGGACGACGACTTTCCACAAGAACTTCACGTGGCTGTGCATCACCAGCAGTGAGAAGGTTACGTCAATCTTTATTGTGAGAGCTGGCGCAACACCGCGAAGCCAATCTTTTGTCATCCCATACACCCAACGTAGCATTTGTTCAAGAACAAGTTCCGGATTTCGAGCGTGCAAAAATCTGAAATGGGATTCGATGGCTGGGGCGATTGAATGATTAAGGATTATTGGAGAATGAAAAATTCAAAATGTACCAAACATCCGGTTTGAACTTTTCTGCGTGTACGCCATCGCTGTGAGTATTTTTTTATTTCCGTTTTTAATGAGCTCTTTCTTAGCCGCGCGTGAACCCAAGAAAATCAATTTGCCTGGCTGGATGGCGGAATTCCCACGGATGGCTAGGCCGATCTGCGGATGAATTCGTTCGCTGCACGCGGTTTCGAAATGCAGACCGTCAAAGTATCAGCTCCGAAGTTAAACAATGGACCAAACGGACGCTTTAGGTACTTTTTTGAACTACTTCGTCCGTCCGGGTTGTTGGCATAATCCGGGCCAGCCAGCCGTTTGTAAATTGTCCCTTCGGGTCAAAAGCGCGAGCGATGCGCAGGAACGAATCGAGTTCGGGATAGTTTCGGCGAACTTTTCCGGCGTCCAGCGGACAATATTTCCCCCAATGACATCGGGCGTCAAACATACTGTCCATGGCCTGCGACAGCGCATGGGCCAACTCAAAAAATGCTTGCCGCGAATTTGGGGCACAGTAGGTAATAAAACTAACTGCGTAATAATCCTCGTCGCCACCACTGGACATCGAGACCATGCTCTGGTCAGGCAGAACTCGCCGGACGCACACCGGGTAATGGTGGGTGTAACTTCCGAACAGTTCAGGTAAGGAGTGCGATAATCCGCGTGGCAGTCGTTCAATCCAACTTTGCGGCAGAGACTCTTCGCCCCCAAAGTGCCGAATCATCGCGTGTGTAAAATCCATGGCATCCTGCAAGTTGGATCGTCGGACAAAAAGTTCGATCTCCAGATGTCGAAAGAGCTCATGCTCCATGATCAGCATGTCGCTGGAACGATCAACAACGTGCCAGTTCCTCACCAGCGTGCAAGGAGCCAACCACCGGAAGAACCACTTGATGCCCCGGCGGCTTTTTAGCCAACGGGAAAACAACAAAATCACCAAATGCAGCCCGACATCTATAACCAGATACCAATAGAGACGATAGAGCGGAGCCAGCCAACTGCGCGGGGCTTGGGTTTCGAAACGATGTTGAACCAAGAAACGCTCGTTCCAAGGAAGATAATAAAATTGTTGCAGTGGTGCGGTTGTCTCGGCCGCCATGACTTGTTCCAGCGACGGCTCCATCGTCAGCCATTCCTCGATGTGATATTCGGCTCGGGGATGGATTTCCACACTGAGCAAGACGCCCAGCATTCCCAAAGAGCATTGGAGCGCCCGCAGTTCGTCGCCGGTGCGTACTTCGGAAATGACGGGCTCACCGGTCGCAGAATCATAGTGGGCGACTCGAATGGCTTTGGCGAAGTGGCACAGGGCTTGTCGACCTGACCCGTGCGTGGCGGTGGCCATAGCCCCTGCGACCGTCTGCTCGGTGATCAATCCCAGCGCCGGAGAAGTCAAACCGCTCTTACGCAGTTCCGCCAGCATTTGCTTGATTTGGCATCCGGCCCCAACAACTGCGACGCACTGACCCTCGCGTTCGGCAACTTGTACCGACTTAAGGTTTTCTAGACTGATAATGACCTCGGTTGACTCAACCAGCGGCGACCAAGCATGTAGACGTCCTACCACGCGAATCTGCTCTTGCTTGTGCGCTCGCAAGATATCAAGCACCTCCGACTCACTCTTCGGACGATAAACACTTCGCGGTGTAAACGAGACATTCGCACCAAAGTTTGTAATGGTCTCCGATCGAGCGGTCATGGTCATCCCTATTGGTTGGGTAAAACGGAGGTGCAGCGCTACTCCAAGAGATCTCGCAGGCGGCGGAGGACTCGGGATTTGGCCTGATAGACTGAATTTAGGGGGATGCCTAGTTCATCGGCCACGAGACTGGGCTCGATCCCGTCCACCGTCGCGCGCCAGAATGCCTGAAAGGTTTGGGGCTGGATTTCTCGACGGACGATTTCCAAGGCCTCGTGGATCACAAGCCGGTCCTCGGAAAACTCGGGGAGTTCATCCGCCAACTCGAAGTCCGGCGCTTCGTGAACCAAACGCAAGGCTGTCGTTCCACCGGTCGCCAGGGGTTTGTTGGCCTGGGTCTTCAGGTAGTCGCGAATCTGCGGTTGATTTACGGGAACGTGGTGCAGAGGCGTCAAGTTATCCTATGCAGACGCAGAAAGGCGCCGTAAGTGGCGGAAGTACAGAAGA
>JAEUIP010000006.1:13418-39115 GCA_016795075.1 Planctomycetaceae bacterium
TCATCCACGCGCGAAAGGAATCGGTGGCCGATTTTTTCTCAAACCGAGCGAGGCCCGAATGGATGGAGCGAAAGACTTCCTGGACCAGATCGTCTTCGTCCAATTGTGGGATGCGTGACTTTCTCAGCCAGTAGCGGACCAACGGCGAGTAGAGACGGAACAAGGTTTCCCATGCGGCGGGATCCGCCGACTTGGCCAAGTTGATGAGCGTTAACGACGTCACGGCCCCGAAAGTCTCCGGAAACGAGGGGCCGTCGGTCATCTCACGTCTTTCTTAACTGCAAAACAATCGCTTGAATGCCCAGCCGATTATATCAAGTTCGTAACAGACCGTGACTCCATGCCGCTTTTTTTTGGAAATTCGCTGTTTCGTGTCAGGAGCCATCGTTCTGGAGAGTGGAGGACGGGTGTGGCCTCAGGTTTCTCAACAAATACATCATCGTGGTGCATGGTCGTTCGCAGTGGTTGGAAGTGAAGGTTGATTTATGGCATCTCCCGTAGTTCGCTTGGTCTTGATGGTCGTCGTCGGGTTTTTGTTACAAAATCTCAATGGGATTGCCGAGGCTCAGGCGCCGGCAAAGGCGAAGGTGGCGGCGAAATCTCCTGCGACCACGATAAAAGTCCAATTGATCAATGCGGGGACCTCGACGGTGAAGGTCCGGCGGTTGGAAGGAAAAGTCCTGGAAATTGCTCCGAAGAAGTCGATGAACTTTACCGCCAAGACCTTGCCGCTGACACTCGAGTTGTCGACGGGTCCATCGGGCGATTTCAAAATGGTGATGGAAAACAACATCCCCGTCGTAGAGTTGTCGACCGGTTCGTCGGCCGGTTGGGTCAAGGCCGAATTCGCCAAAGCGGGAAACTACCAAGTCGAGTCGAAGAACGAAACCCTTATGATCACGTCGGCGGCCCCAAGGAAGCCGACCGTCAAACCAACAGCCAAGTCGGAGTTGATCCGAATATCGAACGCGGTCAATCGACCTGCCAAGATCAAGAACTCCAAGGGGAAAGAGCTGGAAATCCAGCCCAACAAGAGCCTCTCGCTGTCCATGACACAAACGCCATTCCGAGTCGAGTATTGGAGCGGAAGCGAATCCTTGGGCTGGGTCGCCGCGATGTTGGACAAACCAGGCCACTATCAGTTGCAGTACACGAACAACCGCTTTGTCTTGAACATGATTCCCATCGCCTCGGTTGGCAAATCGAAAGACGGTACAGGGAACAATATTGTGCGCAACCCAGGCCGCACAAGGCCGGGCCGGGGCGGCGCTGGTGGCGGTCGCTCGGGTGGTGGGAGTTCCGGTGGCAGCAGTAGCAGTAGCAGTAGTAGCAGCAGCAGTAGTAGCGGCGGTGGCGGCGGCGGCGGTGGCGGTGGCGGCGGCAGTGGCGGCGGAAATCGTGGTGGCGGTAACGGCCAGACCAAGCCTCCCGTCGTGAAGCCACCCAAAGAAGAAAATGGTGACGATGATTCGGACTCGGATGCAGACGCCGATACCGATGCCGATGCCGATGCCGATGCCGATGCTGACGCAGACGCTGACGCGGACATGGATGCCGATGCGGACGCCGATGCGGACGCTGATGCTGACGCTGACATGGACGCCGACGCGGACGCTGATGCGGATGCGGATGCGGATGCTGACGCAGATGCTGATGCTGACGCAGACATGGATGCTGATGCTGATGCGGACATGGACGCGGACGCCGATGCTGATGCTGATGCTGACGCGGACGCCGATGCCGATGCGGATGCTGATGCTGATGCCGATGCTGATGCTGATGCTGACGCCGATGCCGATGCGGATGCCGATGCTGATGCCGATGCTGATGCTGATGCTGACGCCGATGCCGATGCGGATGCCGATGCCGATGCGGATGCTGACATGGACGCGGACGCGGACGCCGATGCCGACGCCGATGCTGACGCCGATGCCGATGCGGACGCCGATGCCGATGCGGACGCCGATGCCGATGCGGATGCTGATGCTGATGCTGATGCTGATGCCGATGCTGACATGGACGCTGATGCCGACGCCGACGCCGACGCTGATGCTGATGCTGATGCCGATGCTGATGCCGATGCTGATGCCGATGCCGATGCTGACATGGACGCTGATGCCGATGCGGATGCTGATGCGGACGCTGACGCTGACGCTGACGCTGACGCTGACGCCGATGCCGATGCCGATGCCGATGCCGATGCGGATGCGGATGCCGATGCTGACATGGACGCTGATGCGGATGCCGATGCGGACGCCGACGCTGATGCTGACGCCGATGCGGATGCGGATGCGGATGCCGATGCCGATGCCGATGCTGACATGGACGCTGATGCCGACGCTGACGCCGACGCTGATGCTGATGCCGATGCTGACATGGACGCGGATGCAGACGCTGATGCCGATGCTGATGCGGATGCGGATGCCGACGCAGATATGGATGCCGATGCCGACGCGGATATGGATGCAGACGCCGACGCTGACATGGATGCGGATGCTGACGCGGACCTGGACGCGGATACCGATCTCGACATGGACCTCGACATGGATCTCGACACCGACGCAGATACAGATCTCGACATGGATCTGGACATGGACATGGATTGCGATCTGGATTTGGACCTGGATCTTGACTTGGATTTGAACGTCCACCCCAACTTGGAACGAGATCTGGACGAAATTCGTTTAGGTGGTCCGGTTCAAGAAACGCGGTTGCGGATGATGGCCTAACGCAAACCGTCACGCGGATAACCAGCCGCATGCCGAGCGCACGAAATCCTCCCGGCCGCTTACGAGCCGGGCGGTGGGCCTTAGCGCGAAGCGATCGAGCACCTTTGTTGCGTCGAATCTGACGCGGTTCATTCGTCAGTGTTCTGGCAACCAAGGAATTTTCCGATGGCGTCTTCGTCCGCCTCCGCTGCGACGCCCGGCCCACCTACCCTTCCCGCGGCAACCACCAACAGCCTGCTCGTCCCACTGCTCAATCAGGTCGGAATCGATTGGCGTTCGTTGTTGGCATTCAGGCTAGGCCTGGGTTGGATCTTGATTTGGGATGCCCTGGCTCGAATTGGTGACGCAAAGGCTTTCTACACGGCCCAGGGCGTACTCCCTCGTGGGTTGTGGCTCCAGGAATTTGCCTCTCGATACCCACTGTGCTTGAACCTGGCCTCCGACGAGCCCTGGTTTGCCTACTCGCTGTTGGTAATCCTGGCAGCCTTGGGACTTTGCATCGCCGTGGGCTTTCGCACACGCACGTCTCTCTTCTTCGCGTTTGTCCTGTTGGGGTCGTTGCATTCCCGAAACCCACAAATACTTTCGTTGGGCGATTCGCTTCTACGAATGCTTGTGTTCTGGGCAATTTTTTTGCCGTGGGGCTGGTTGGCTACATGGACTCGCTCGTCGGACGAGGCCGAGGACTCCGCGAGAGACACCTCGAAACCGACCTCGGCTTGTTCGTTGGCTGTCGGCGCGTTGTTTTTGCAAGTGGCTGGGATGTATTTCATTACCGCCCTGATGAAGACGGGCGATGCTTGGCATAACGGCCAGGCTTTGTACTTGGCTCTTAGCCTCGAACACATGAACTATCCGTGGGCAAGGCAGCTGTTGGCGTACCCAGATTTTTTACAGTTCTTGACCCATGCCACGATGGTGCTGGAGTACCTTGCACCCTTTCTGCTGCTCGGGATTCCTTATCCCAAAGTATCGCGGATGGTGGCCGTGGTGATGTTGGCCAGTCTGCACATCGGCATCATCAGCGCGATCCGAATTGGCATCTTCCCGTGGGTCAATCTGTTGGCGCTGGTTCCGTTCTTGCCAGCGGCATTTTGGACGGCCGTACCTGCGGCGATTAGCCGATTCGGGTTCTTCGTGGTTCAATCGTGCACACGCAGAAGTAGTGCGAGTGTAGTGGTTCGCTCCGCGAACCAAGGTGAAAGTGTAGTGGTTCGCTCCGCGAACCAGCCATGGACCGCGGAGCGGTCCACGACACATCCATGGACCGCGGAGCGGTCGACTACTCTAGCTTGGATCGCGGAGCGGTCCACGACACTTGTCGTCGCGGCGTTTCTGTTCTACGTCGTTTGGTGGAATTTGGGAACGGTCAACGGCAAATGGGCTCTGCCATCCGAATGGCGAACCATCGGCTATGCCCTGCGGTTGGATCAGCGGTGGGGAATGTATGCACCGGAGCCGACGGATTTTGATGGCTGGTTTGTCATGGTCGCCCAGACGGCCGATGGCCGCGAATTCGATTTGTTCCGTGGCGGAACCAACGTGACGTGGGACAAGCCCGCCGATGTCGCCGGGATGTTTCCCAACTTTCGTTGGCGGAAGTTCCTGATGAAACTCGTTTCGCGCGGGACGCCCAAAGTGCTTCGCGCCTCCTACGCAGCATACGTGGTCACGCAATGGAACAACGCGCATTCCGCGGATCAGCAAATCGAGCGGCTGGATATTTATTTCTTCGTCGAACGGACCTTGCCGGAAAATGAAGTTACTTTGAATCGACGGCGAGTCCACACGTATACCGCCGAGAAAGCATCTTCTCCTGAGAAAGCATCGCAGGTGTCGCCATGAAGCCAACTCAAATCACCTTGGCCTTGATTGCCTTGACCTTCATTGGTGTGGGCGGTTGGGGCCGTGGGCTATTCAATCGGCAACCGGTTCAAGCCGTGAGTTCCACCGTCTCGGATCAGCAGGAAGGCGCCCTAGGCCAACGGGAATCGCCCGCTGATCGATCCCAGCTTGAGCCGCAGGCTGAAGGAAGCCAGCCCAACGCAGGACGGCAATCTTCTGATGTGGAGCAGACAACCAGCGAGGCCGATCAAACGTTCTTGCGCGAACTCCGGCGCGTTTTGCAGTTGGGTGCAGAAATCCCCCGCACGGGGTCGGCGTTAGAGACCGCGTATCGCGCCAGTACCTTTCCGCAACAGCACCATGGTTTTGTGTTGAAAATTTACCAACCGGGTCAAAGCCCGTTCAAAGCTGTCTCCACCCGCGACGATGCCTGGGGCGACATCCACAACGTGGTCGCGAAGTCGGCGAAGCATCCGCGACTGCCCCAGTTCCATCTAGCAGACGCCGCGCAATCACGACTGCAAATCGATTTTATCCGCGACGAACCCCAGGCCGTCAAAGTTCGACAACTTTCGCAAACGGCTATCGACGAGACACGGTTTGAGATGGGTGTCGATGGGATCATGGCCAGCGACGGCAAAAAGACCGTCTACTTCTTGCCCGGTGATGCCTATATTCACTCGCTGTTGACCGTCGAGCAGTTGCTGGACGTGATCCTGCGCTCGTTTCCCTCGCCTCGGGAATCCGTGGTGCATCTTAGTAGGTTTCAATCCGAAAGTTATGTTAGCTACGAAGATCGATGGTTGCGACTGTTTCGAGGCCACCCGATCCAACCGCCGTTCCAAACCGATCAATTGCGACCAGCCGCCTTGGCGGGTTCCGACTTCTTGGTGCGAACCCAACTTCCGGACGGTCGTTTCCGTTATTACTACGACGCGGCAAACGACTCTTACAAGGATCATCAACATCCGGAGCGCGATGTCGTCAACGATCCTTATTACAACGACCTACGGCACAGCGGAGGAGCGCTGCTATTGCTGCTGGACTTCATGGAGACCGGAGATCGCAGTCGCCTGGCAGCCGTCAAACGGGCTCATGAATATTTGGCTCAACATTTGGTTCGCTACGAGACGAACGAAGGAAAATCGGCCGCTTACGTCTACTACAATCGCAAGGGCAAATTGGGGGGATGCGGCATTTACCTGTACGTGCTCTCCGAGTATCGGCGATTGTCCGGTGATGAGTCGTTTGCGGAAATCGAGAGCTTGTTAGTGACGCACATGCTGTCCGAAATTCAGGACGACGGGGAGTTTATTTACTATCACGTTTATCTGGACGAACCAGTCGACCGGGAGCGAAATCGCGAACTGTTTTCTTTCTTTTATCCTGGGGAAGCGCTCTGTGGTCTGGTGGCTTACTACAAGAACTCGGCCAGTGCCGAGGAGAAATTGGTCTTACAAACAAAAATCAAATCGGCTCTCCGATTCTTGGTGGAAGATCGGCCGCGATTTTATGCCGATCAGTTCGCTGCCTTGCCATCGGATTCCTGGCTGATGATGGCGATCAATGATCTGTGGGACGTTCCCGAGTTACGTTGGGACGGTGCGCGGGACTTTGTGTTTTCTGACGCGGAGCAAATGGTGACCCACATGTACCACGAGTCGGATTCGCTGTATCCCGACTACTGTGGTTCGTTCTATTACGACTACGGCGACTTCCCCTTTGCGGACGGGGCCCGCGCGGAAGGCTTGTTGGCAGGCTATCAGTTGGCAGTCAAGGTCGGTGATACGGCCAAAAGCGAGCGGTTTTTAGCTGCCCTCAAGAAGCTGGCGTGGGCGACCTTGCATTTGACCAATACTCCCGAGTCGGTTTATTCGGTACCAAATCCCGAGATGACCTTGGGTGGGATTCGGTTCAAGCATACACGGCAGTGGTTTCGCGTCGACACGATCCAACACGTCGCCGGATTTTACTTGAAGTTTTTACCTGAATTGCGGCGACTTGAAGCGTCATCCCGCCCCACGGTGGGCGAGTCAGTTTTTCCAAAGGAATGATCCAATCCGTCGGCCAACCGTTACGGTGGAATGCCATGCCGACTTGACCTACAATAGGGTCGAAACCGCGAAGCGATGGTGGGGCACGAAGCAGCCAACGGTGAGCCGGGGATTCGACGCCTTCGAAGTCATTGTCGCGAGCCAACATGAATGAAACCGAGATCCTCATAAGTGTTTTGCAGATCGAGGACACTGCGGAGCGCGAGAAGTATCTTGAACGAGTCTACCAAGGAGACCCTGTCAAGATTGCGGCTATCCAACGCATTTTGTCGTTGGAAAAAATCTTGGCCCAACCGAACTTGACGGACAAGCGGCCGACGGACGGTCACGCCGCCACGCAAGATTTCTCCGCCAGGCAAAGTTTCGAAACCACGTCGTCCTTCGAGGTCCCGCAAACTTATGGACCGTATCGGCTGATCGAGGAGATCGGTTTTGGCGGCATGGGATCGGTGTGGCGCGCCGAACAATCGGAACCGATCCGTCGGGAAGTGGCGCTCAAGATTATCAAAGCGGGTATGGACACCAGGGCCGTCATTGCTCGCTTCGAGAACGAGCGGCAAGCGCTGGCCATGATGGACCACCCCAACATCGCGAAAGTCCTCGACGCCGGCGTCACGCCGACTGGGCAACCGTTCTTTGTTATGGAATTAGTCAAGGGCTTGCCTCTCACCAAATTCGCCGACGAAGCCAAACTGACCACCAACGAACGACTGGAGTTATTCGTTCTCATTTGCAATGCGATCCAACACGCCCATCAAAAAGGGATCGTGCATCGCGACTTGAAACCAGCCAATATTCTGGTTACCTCCATCGATGGTCGCCCCGTTCCGAAGGTCATCGACTTTGGGGTTGCGAAGGCCATCGGCGGCAACCTCCTTGATGAGTCCATTGAAACTCAGTTTGGTGCGGTGATTGGAACACTCGAATACATGTCTCCCGAACAAGCGGGTTATGCCGGTGTCGACATCGATACTCGAGCGGACATCTATTCGCTGGGCGTTGTTCTTTATGAACTATTGACCGGTTTGCGTCCGATCGATCGAACGCGTCTTAAAGCCGCTGGAATCGGCGAGATGATTCGCGTGATCAAAGAAGACGAGCCCTCCAAGCCCAGTACTCGACTTTCGACGAACGAAGCGTTGCCTTCTTTGGCCGCCACTCGAAGAATTGATCCTCGCAAATTGACCGCCTTGCTCAAGGGGGAACTCGATTGGGTCATCATGAAGTGCCTGGAGAAGAGTCGCGATCGACGCTACGAGACGGCCAATGTTTTGGGACGCGACATCCAGAGGTTTCTAGCCGGAGAAACCATCGAGGCAAGACCCGCTTCCACAAGTTATCGACTGTCCAAATTCGTGCGAAGAAACAAGGGACTGGTGATTGCGACAAGCTTGGTCACCTTGACACTTTTGGCCGGTATCTTAGGAACCAGCCTGGGGATGCTGGAGGCCAATCACCAGCGAAACCGTGCCGAAGAAAAAGCAGAAGAAGCCGACAAGGCGCGGATCGAAGAGACCCAACAACGAGTGCTTGCGCAAACCGCCAATCAACAAGCACTCGATGCGCTCGAATCGTTTACTTCGGATTTGATGGAGGATTTGCTGGGAAGCCGCGCCGAGATTAACGCAGTCGAACGCAAAGTACTGATCGACGCCCTGAAACAATGGGAGACGTTTGCGAATTCCAAAGGCGATTCGATCGAGGCTCAAAAGATGCGAGCCCAAGGCGCCAACAACTTGGCGCTCATTCAATTTCGCCTGGGCATGATTCCTGAGGCCGTAGAGAGTGATCAACAAGCGGTCGACATCTGGAAGAATTTGTTCGACAGCCATCCCAACGATAAAGAGTTTCAAAAGCGGTTAGCGATCAATTACCAAAACCTGGGGGGTAGTTTGCGGGAAAGCGGACGACGAGCCGACGCGGCTGTGAATTTTCAGAACGCCGTCCAGCTATTGACGACTCTTAGTGATCATGACCCAACGGATGTCGACGCTCGCAGCCGACTGGCGCGCGCTTGGATCAGCGTCGGCAATGTCCGACGCGATCTGGGAAACTACGACGATAGTGTCGCCGCTTACTCCCAGGCATTGAAAGTTCAACAAGAACTGATTGACCGTGACCCGGACAATGACTCGCTGCGAGATTCCAAAGCCGGTTGTCTGTGGGCACTGGCGACGGTCTCCTTTCAACAAAGACAGAACGACAAAACCAGCACCTACTATCAGCAAGCCATCGCGGAATTTGAATCGTTGGCCGCCAAGAATCCCAACGATAAAGAGAGAGCGTTTGAGCTGGCGAAACTAAATAGCGAGTATGGCGTCACCTTGTCGGATTTCCAGCAAGACGATGCGAGCATCATCTACCTAGAGAAAGCGTTGGAGATCCATCGACAGTTGGCCGACGCCTTTCCCTCGATCGAAAATTACTCCTACGAACTGGCCCGCACCCTCCGCAACACCGCCAACACGCTGCGATACTTGAAGCGGCTGGACGAATCCGCCGACTGTATCAAACAATCGGTCGAGGTATTCACTCGTCTGACGGAAAAGAACGATTCCGTCCTGAAGTATCATTCTGGGTTAGGGCTCAGTTTCCGGATTCTAGCCGAACTTCAATACGACCAAGGACTGGCCGACGAATCTCTGGGATCACTAAATCGATCGATCGAGACTCTGGTGAAAACCTACCAACGAGACACGACCCACGCGCCGGTTCAAATTCAACTTGCCAAGGGCTATCAAGTGCGGGCCGAGCTATTGAACAAACTGCAGCGGTTTACCGAAGCAGTAGCCGATTGGGAGCAAGCTTTGAAGTTTTGTCGAGAACCGGAGCGGATCGAATTCAAGATCCAGAAGGCGTATTCCTTGCTGTGGTCCGGAGCAACCGACGACGCTTTGAGCAAGGCGAACGCGCTTTCTCAGGAACCGTCCCTTAGCCGGTATCATCAGGTTGGCCTGAGCAAAGTCTATGCATCGGCGAGTGTCAAAGTCCCGGACCGGGCCGAAGAATTCATGTCCCAGGCTCGTGCGTCACTCAAGAGAGCGATTGAGTTGGGCTTCGACCGGCTCGATCAATTGCAGAACGAGCCAGACTTGCTACCGTTACTGTCGGAACCATATTTCCAGGAGTTGATGGCCGCGCGAAAGTCTTCGGCAACGAAAGACGACTAGATAGCACGAGCGCTGCTACGACAAACACCGAGACGCTAACTCAGACCCCCACGAGCTCGCCTCGTGGGTGAATAAGTTTGGCAGCTAGAACCACGAACACTCTGCCACGAACGCACAGACCCCCACGAGCTCGTCTCGTGGGTGAAGCAGTTTGGCAGCTAGAACCCATCGCACGAAATCGCACCGCACGTCACGGCAAACATGGCCGCGTCAACCAACTATAATTGTTCCCTGGACACGAACTCACGCCTTTGATAGGACCCACCATGAAAGTTACCAACGAACCTGATCATCCTGTAACCGACGCCGATTGCAAGAAGGCGACCGGCAAAACACTCAAGCAGTGGTTCAAGGAGTTGGACGCCGCCGATGCCCTCAAGTTAGGTCGCCGCGACACTGCCAAACGAATCAGCGAGGAAGTCTCCAACGCCTGGTGGGCTACCACCATTGCTGTCGAATACGAAGGCCACAAGGGCATCAAGAAGAAGGACGGTCTGCCCGAAGGCTACTCGATTTGCGTCACGAAGTCGATTGCGGCGCCTGTGACGAACGTTTACCAGGTCTGGACCGATGCGAAGAAGTTCGCCGAGATGTTTGGCGATGGCGGTAAACAAGTTGTTAAGGAAGGCGGCGAGCTCTCGTGCGCGGCGGGCTGCAAAGGGAAATTCACGCGAGTGCGGGCCGACAAAGACCTTCGCTTCACGTGGGAACATCCGGGCTGTACCGCGCCGATGTTGGTCGACGTCATGTTCCAAGACGCCAAGGGCAAATGCCTCATGAACGTGTTGACGTCCCGCATCCAAACGCGCGCGGAATCCGACGGACTCCGCAACGCTTGGACGGAAGCTCTCAACCGACTCAAGGTCATGTGCGAGAAGAAGTGACGCTCGAGCAGGATAGTTGTTACGAGTTGGCGATAGGATCCACCCACGAGGTTGGCGTTTGAACGTAGGTTCCGACAAACGGACCTTATTCGCTGGTTAGTCGGCTCAACAAACACAGTTCGGTGATCGCTGGAGTCGCCTTGGTGGAGTCCCACCGAAGATCGTTCAAGCGCTCGGTTAGGGCGTTTGCCAATTGTGAGACTGGCCGGGTCCATCGCACCAGACCAAGACGCTGACCCGACTTGGCGAGTTCTTCCCAGATAGCCGGCTGCGAGTTCTTCAGGCCGGTAATCATGAGTTCGGAGAGTTGAACTTCAAATTCCGCGAGAAAATCAGCCAAATGCGCCGAGCCTGTGGAAACTTCAATACCTGCCACGGAACCGAGGGCAACGTCGTGTGGAACCTTCTCATCGGCGAGCAAGGCATCACGAGATACCGTAGATTCCTCGCTCCCCTTGGAAATCGTGTTGTGTACACACGGCAATATTCCCTGGCGACCGTCCGGTCCGTCAAACACGAGTGCGATTGGGCGGATTTGTAACTTACGGCCCCTGACTCGCACATGACCGGAAACGAAGCGCAGTTCGCTGCCACGCTCGTTCAACGATCGGTAAAGGCTATTGAAAGCAACATCGGCTTGAGAGTGATAAGGGCAAACAAGTTCCGCAACCTGGCCCTCGGTGTCGCTCAGTGTTGCTACGAGTTGTTGCAGGGCAAAATCGAAGCGAACTTCTGCTGCTGCTTGAACGGGAACGACATGCACGTTTTCCGTACAACGTCGGGGTCGTAAGCAAGATGGCGGCAGCGATTCCAACCGCGCGGAAAGTTGCGCAAAATTCTCGACAGCCAGCGGAGCCTTCAGTTGCTCCCACTGAAAGCTCTGAGGATTCGTCACCAAGTTGGTAGCGATCCGCGGCAAAATGAGTTGGCCGCCGGGAGTTCGCTTGCCTGATTTTAACAGCAACTGCGAGGTAGCCAGTCGCGCTAACGAAACGCCGCGCACCAGGATCGTGTCCGCAAGATCGGTAAACGTGCGTGTTTGTTCACCGTTCTTTGGATCAGGATCGGCGAACGTTCGCTCGACCGCAGCCAAACTCCCCGATTCCGCATCTTGTAGATAGGTCGAAATGGTCGTATGCCGCTTCCCACGACGGACACCAAGGCCGATACCAACCATTCTTCCTCCGGCGATTTCGGTGGCGCGATCTGCGCTTGTACCACGAATCAGTGGTTGCGGAACCGTCTGAGGATTGTTTTGAATGGCACGACGACGCGCCGTCAATTCTCCGAGAAGCTGAACAACTTGTTGAGGTTCGAATCGAGCGTCGTGCTGCCGGTACATTTCGCATTGCTGCAACAAGTCGGTTATCAATTCTGCTGGCCAAATCAATCCTTGGGTGCGAATCGAATGCTCCAGCCGGGACAATCGCTGCGGCCACGTATCGGAAATTCCGTGAAGCCCATCGATAAACAACTCGGCCATCAGCGCCTCCAGCGCCAACAACGTCTCCTTTGGAACGGGCCATTCGATCTGGGAGCGACTGACGATGCCGGCGAGGCGACCTTCGGGCAATTCGCGAAAGGCCCATACCGCCAGCGGCACCCAAATCGGCAGGAGGGACTCGGCACAATCGGCTGAAATGTAGCGGAGATCCCCGGGCACCATGAAACGAACCGTGCAGCCGTCATCCAGAAAATGAGCGATCGGTTTCGCCCCACGGGTTAATTCAACCAACACACCTTCTTCGAAGCGCTTTCGAGCTTGAATGATCGCCGATTTGCGGAAGTGCAACAGCAGATCTTCGTCGCTGATCGCTCCAGGATCCCAAATCCCTTTCGCTTGCGAACCATTCGCGACTTCGGTGGGCTTTATCGTCGCGGATCCGGGCGGCATGTTCTCCCGACTTGGTTCGTTATCCGTGGTCGCAGTTACCTCTTGGTATTTAGTCTGATAAGCGAGCACGGAGCGGATAACGTGCCGGCTGATACCCAGAGTCCCACTCGAACAAATCGCCTCGTGCACGGACTTTCCGGCGGGAAACTGACAGACAATTCCATCGGACCATTCGACGCGCAGATTCTCAGGCTCTTCTTGAATCAAAAAGCGAAACTCACCCGACTCAAGTTCTTTTTGGGCTCGCTTGACGATCCCGCGATTGGAAAGACTCGCCAAGTCATCCGGTGTGAGAGCCAGCAAATCAGCGCGAGGGATCATGGATTACTTCCTGACTTTCTCGGCGACCCAATTGGCTAGTTCACCGGGCGTCATCGCGGCAACGTGCCAACCCATTTGCACCAATCTGGCCGCCAACAGCTCGTCGTAGGTCGGCTTCGCTTGCCCATCCAAAGCTGCCAGTCCAAGGCAAGTCACTCCACTTTCGACCAGTCGACGAGCCACTGACAGCAGGCGTTCGACCGGTGCTCCTTCGAAAAAGTCGGTTATCAAGACCACGATCGTTCGTCGCGGGTTCTCTACTAGCTCCGAGCCATAGGCCAGGGCTTGCCCAATATCGGTTCCACCTCCAAGTTGTACTTTCATCAACGTTTCGACTGGATCAATGCATTGTTCGGTCAGATCGACGACAGACGTATCGAAAACGCACAGATGGACCTTCATCATTTTCATCGCATAAAAAATGGCGGCGGTTACCGCGGAATGAATGATGCTATCGATCATACTGCCTGATTCATCGACCAACACGATAAGCTGCCAACGATCCACTTGCCGGCGAACACGCGAATAGAAGAAAGGTGTTTCGATTAGAATCCGCTTGTGGTCCGCTTGGTAATGTTTCAGATTCCGACGCAAGGTCGTGTGGATGTCGAAGTTCTTGGCAATCTTGAGTTGAGACCGGTTGCGACGATCCAGTGAGCCCTGAAATGCATTGCGGACATCGACGGCCAGTATTTTCATGAGCTCATCGACAACTTGCCGAACCAAATGCTGGGCGGCCTTGAGGACCTCTTGATTCATCAAGTGTTTGGTTCGCAACACCGCCTTGAGCAGCGTCGCGTTGGGCTGAGCGCGAGCCAGGACTTCGGCGTTCGTGACTAGCTCATCGATTTGATAACGTTCCAAAGCGTCCTTCTCGAGACGTTCGATGGTTCGTCTGGGGAAGAGTTCATGGACATGATTGATCCAATCCGGAACGGTCAGGTTCGACTCTTCAAGACCTCCAGCCGATTTACCACGCACATTGCGTCCTTGGCCATACTCACGGTCATAAAGGAAACTCAAACAACGCTCCCGTTGTTCGTCTTCCTGTCCCAAGCCACCGCATAGCTGCTCGGACCCAGCCCCCATCACCAGTCGCCAGCGCGCTTGACGATTCGACTCACTCATGTGCAGCTCCATCGGTCGATTCAGGTGGCGATTCCAGGCCGAACCGAGCGATCATCTCGAATACTCGTTCTTCAAAGGCAAGTGCCTGAGCGGCCGACACCGCATCGACGTGCAGTGCCTCTAGCGGTTTTACTTGCTTGAGACCCAATGACTCAAACAAGGTCGTTAGCATGTAATGCTTCTCGCGCGGCGTGAAATAGGTGAATGCCAACCGCAGCGATGGTAGTGAAGCTTGAAAATCATCGGCTCCGAATTCGTTTATGAGCCGATCGATCGTCTGGACCAACTTGGCGTGACGTTGGGCCACTTCACGGGCCAACGCAAAGAGTCCTGCCAGAAAATCACCAAGGTCGGATGGCGAGGTGAAAATGAGCAAGTCTGCGAGTATTTGTTCGTCATCGGCAACTCCTAGGGTCCACAGCATTCCCGCCGCTGCACCGCGAACGGCAGCCGGTTTCCTCGCATCCCGTTCCACGCGTTGCAGAACGGCCACAAACTCTGCTCGGTCGATTGCCGCCACACTCGAACCGGACGCTCGCTGGCAAGTTTCCAGCAACGCCTGCATCCCGCGGAGCACGACGCGTTCATTTCCGGACGATTGCCCAATGGATTCAAGTAGCCACAACGAGCGTTCGAAAGCGACCGCCAATAGTCTGGCGATCTGTGGTGAATGGTTTGTCCCAAAGGCCTCATCATGAAAATAGAGGTACAAGACATGCCCCAGGGCTCCCGCTGCACCGATGAATTGCGGCTCTTCCTCAATCAAGTCATTCAACCGCTGGAGCAGCGTGGCGGACAGTGTCTCGATACCCGCCTGAGCCGCTTGGACTAATAACTCGGCTGCTCTGGCCGCGTCGCGATCCAGCGTTTGACTCCGTTCGGCCAGTTTGGCTCCCGCCGCATCGGCTAGAGAAGTGCCATAACGGGACGCCTCGATGCATGTCGAATCAAACTCTTGACTCCAGCGGACACGCCATTCTTCCCACAACCGCGTCAGATCAGCTCGATTGAGAAAGTCTGTTCCCCCCGTTCGTTCAAAACCGACAATCCCAAGTATCCTCAACCGATGCAATAGCCGGCTTCGGGAAAGGTCTTCGGCTTCGAGCAGGTCCAGCGTCACACTTCGAACACCTTGCTTCGCCTCCAAATTTGCTTCGTTCAATTGGTGGCGAATGTCGTGGACCAAGGGTGGCAAGCGAGTTCCCGCAGCCAAACGCCCACGGCGTTTCCCACGCAGGACCGCGTGGATCGCGTCGACAAACGGCGACTGACAACCGTACTCCAGTTCATCCTTGATCAGCGAACTGGTTACCGCATCGATAAGATCGCGCCGCCAAACGTGGAACCTACCGCGCAGCGCCGCCAAGGCACGCGCGGTGGTTTCCACAGCAATCAAGTCGGCGGTGCTGAGTGTTTGCCGGCGATCACGCAATTCATTTACCAGTTCCACGAGCAGGGGTTGGTGCGAATACTCACCCGCCCCCTGTCGCTGCCGCCAGGCATGTTCGTAGAAGCCAGGATTGGGCATACCGGCTTCGTAACCGGTTAGATTATCTAGCCGCGAGTAAGAATAGCTGGTCAGCGAAATGCCCGCATCTTCGATCTTTGGAAGCGCCTTATCGGTCGTCGACGTCGCTTCGTCATCGCTCGCTCCCGGGCAACGGTATCCGTCCAGCCGAGCGGCTAACGCGCTGGAATGAAAACCTCCGGTCACGACCAGCAGTTGGCCGTTGGTTTGGCGACGCATCAACCGTATCTGCTCCGCCATAAACGCTTCGCGACGAATGTCCGAATCGCCGATCGGCTGTTCCCACAGGCGAGTGTGATAACAGAACGCATGCACGCGTCGAAAATACTCCTCTAGACTGATCGACGCTTGCGACTCAATCAGTTTGTCCCACAAGTCGTCAAAATCTTCCACTTGCATCCGCTCGCAGAGATGCCGCACGTACTTGCCCCGCCGCAGCTCCGCGTCGGCATACCGGTGCGCTCCCTGGTCGCGCTGCGCCACGCCCGCCCAGGGAAGATCGATGAACCTGACAATGGCTCCCGCGTGGTTCCCTTGTCGCAGTGCCAACCATTCGGGCGAGTATTCGCAAAACGGGTAATACGCGCCGAAGTGTGATTCCTGACATCGAAAATAACTATAGATCGCGATTGGAAGGTCGTGTTCCAGGAGCAACTCATGAAAGTGATCGTTGAAGTCGCTGGGGCCCTCGATCAAAACTGCGGACGGTTGCCGGTTAACAATCAGTTCGGCAACCAATCTTGCCGCCACGGGACTATGATGCCGAACTGGAAAGAAAACCACATCGGTGTCGATGCGGCAAAGCCTCTCCAACAGGTCCGGCTCAAACGGGATCTCGGCGAAGGGAACGTCGGCGTCTGTGGCAGTTCGTGTAAACGTCATCGCTCAGGGCCTACACCAACGAAGGGGCGGACCCTTTTGGGATTGGCGCTAAAAGCGTCATTTTCCGAAAGAACTTCGGGAGTCTTACAACAACTCATGGCGGGCTTCATAGAACTGATTCCAGTGATCTCCTGACCGTTTCTTGATCACATGTTCGAAGTAGTGCTGTACTTTCTTCAAGTCATCAGGGTTGTCTTTCAGCACCGTTCCGACCATGTGCTGCACCAAATGTTGTGGCCGAACGGTTCCATTGTCGTAGTAATAAGCATGAATGCCGGCCGCGGCAGCCGTACTGACTGCCTCTGCAGTGCTTAAGACCGCTGAAAGTTGCTCCATACCTTTTCCAGTTGTCGTTTTGCCCTGCCTCAGCTCGCGAAAGACGGTCACTAGTAGTTCGGTGATTTCGGTAGTTAGGGAGACCGGTACGCCGGCGCGCGATAGTAGTTTATTGGACTCGCGTTGAACCAGTTCCATCTCTTGGGAAATCTCGGCAATGGGAGCGACGGTTTCGAAGTTGAATCGTCGTTTGAGGGCGGCACTCATTTCATTAACACCGCGATCGCGCGTGTTCGCTGTAGCAATCACATTAAAACCCGCCTGGGCGAATAACATTCGCTGGTCACCTTGAAACTCTGGGACCGCCATCACGCGGTCGCTGAGAATCGAAAGCAGAACGTCCTGGATTTCCAGTGGACAACGTGTGATCTCTTCAAAACGCACCAATTTGCCAGACTTCATCCCGAGGTGCAGCGGCGCGGGGACAAGGGAACGGTCCGATGGCCCTTCGGAAACCAACAACGCATAGTTCCACGAATAGCGGATGTTGTCTTCCGTCGTCCCGGCGCTTCCTTGAATGGTCAGTGTGGAATCGCCACTGATGGCTGCGGCCAACAGCTCACTGAGATAGCTCTTGGCGGTGCCCGGTTCCCCAATGAGCATCAGCCCACGATTCGTTGCCAACGAAACGATACACCGTTCCAGGAAGGAGCGGCGGCCCACGAACTTTGGTGAGACCCCACTGGCTTCATCTCCTAATACAAACGACAGAACCGCGTGTGGGGGCAATACCCAGCCTGGGGGTCTTGGCTCGCTGGCGGTCCGCGCCCGAAGCGCGGCCAACTCGTCCGCATACTGGTATTCGGCAGCAGGCCGCTGCTGTAGCTTGGTTCTGTCGTCGGTTCCCGTGGGCAACGCTTTCGCGATTTCTGAGTTTTTCTTGGCCATATTCGAAGCCTATTTCGCCTTGCTCTTGAGCACTTGAAGGTCCGCAACCACCTCGCTGCATACGACAGGCGGTACTTCAGCCAACTTGAGTTTCTTGTCGGACTTGTCCCACCCGTAACCCGATGGCGACCGCATGCCGCTGCAAAAGCAAATGGATTCGAGGGTCAGAATTTCGTTAGGGTCGATGTAGCCCATGGCGACGGTTCCTTCGTAGTTGACAACGGCGGTCACGTTGGCAGCAGGGAACTGTTTCGAGTGCTCGGTAAAACAACCGCCGTCCATCGCAACGCCACGTGTCCAGCCCAACTTCTCGAGCGTAAAGACCAGCGTCGGAGCCACCAGTTTCAAGCCGTGGAAACGTTCGATCGAGTCTTTGTTCTCTTCACCTTTCTCAAGCGAGTAGATGGCGCGGCCAAGCTGCGGGAATGGCGAGACGATTTCATAATCGCTCAATACTTCTCCCCAACGGGAGCGTTCCGCATCGCTGAGCTCTAGAGGATGGACCAACCCAACCGAAGTGACTCCTGCCAGCGATACCGATTCATCATCCGAACTGGCGTAGTCTCGCTCCTCCGTAACGCGAAACGTCGTGGTGCGCTTCTTGTTCTCGTCGTAGCCGGCCCAAATCGCCTTTTGTACCAAGTGCGTCATCAAGGGGTGCCTCACTAACAACTCCTCGAAGTCGCCCGTATTCCAACGACGTCCGGTGACCATCGATTGCTCGAGTCGCCCCGCTTGGATCGTCGCCACTTCCTTGATCTGCTTTTTCATAAGCTTCCATTCGGCAATCGATTCCTTGGCCGTTGCCTCGTCATCTTTGGCGTTTGCGGCAGGCAAATCGCCGCGAATCTTCCCAGATTCGTCGCGGACAGCGGCTTTCAGGTCCCCGCTGAGAACGAAGGAGAAAGATCGCGGGCCAAAGGAAAACTCCCGACGTCCCTTTTCATCCAATCCACAATCAGGCACTACCCGATCTTCCAGTTCATCGCGAGTGAGCCCACGTTCCGTGGCAATCTCGGTAACGAACTGTTCGGCCTTGGACTTGAGAGCCTTGAATTTCAGTTTTTGAGCAATCCCAGACAAGTTCATCAAAGCACTGCTACTGCCGATGGCTCGCAAACACTCCAACCCAAAGACGGCTCGGGCATGTTGGCTCTCGCCGGGCCAAACGCGAATCATCGGCGTCAACTTCAACACACAGCCATCATCGCCCAGGTGACCAATGGCTCCCATCGCCCACTTCTCTTTCGCCGAAAACCCGTCCTCTTGCCAAAATTGAAAGAGCTTCCACGCGAATTCGTCGCGAACGACTTTTGAAATGTGTTCGCGAAGGGCAGCCAACAGCGGCTGCTTGGTGGATAACGGAGTCGTGACAAGAAGCTGAAGTACCACTTCCGTCTGCTGATCGTTCAAACGACGCTCACCCACGATCAACGGCGGAAGCACTGCGGGCGATGCCCAGGCCGGGAGCGACTTTCGCTTGACGCTACTCGACTCCGCAATCGCCGCCGACAACCAAGCGGGAGTGGATTTCTCATCATGTGGTTCGTAGACTTTCTCTTCGTGATCCAACACGTCCGCTTGAACCCTGGCAGTGGCAGCAGTCTTGCCCAATTCTTTGAGAGCCGCCGCGATCACTGCCCCCTGCCCTTTCTTTTTCACGCCGCGAAGATAGTCGATGGCCGCGTCGGCCAGTTTGCCTTTGCCTCCTGCCGTTTCAATCAACCCAAACACCGCACATCCAACATGCTGGTCAAGCCAGTCCCGCGCCATGGACGGGGTCTTCGCTTCCAGTTTGCATCGCAGCATCGGCTCGGCGGCTTCTGGCGCGCGAACCAACGCAAGAACTTTCAATTGCTCTTCACATTGTTCCTTATTGCTCTGCTGGATGATGGAGTCCGCAATGCAATCCAGCGCCATATAATCCGTACATGCCAGAAATGCGCGGACATCATCGCCACCTTTCATTCTTAGATGCAGCCGCCGCCATTCGGAAGCCACCATCTCTGCCGAACCGAGCCCGAACACAATATCCTGAGGGCGTGAGTAATGATCGGCCCATTCGTCCTTAAATAAGGAGGGTTCCCAGCTGGAAGTCGCTTCGTAAACTTCGTCGTGCATCCCAATCGCGGCAGCCATATAGTACTCCGGTGGAAACGAGTCGTAGGACGAAGTTGGAACTAATTTCGAATCCCAGTTTTTCCGAATACGACTGCGGATGGACGCAAGATCTGTTTCTGAAAGGTACGGCAAAACAAGCCTAACAAACCCATCCATCAGTGATTTCATGTCACGAACGCCCTGCCACGCGTTTTGGACAGAAGATTTTGGCTTCTCCAACAAGAGTTCGATCAGATCATCCAGATCAACCAAATTCCAGATGCACAAAATCGATAGTTCGGGAATTCCACGCGTGACCTTCTCCAGATGTTTCCGGATCTCCCCGAGGTTCATTTCGGAGCTTATTTTTTTCTTACTCAGCGACTCCGCATGACTCTTCATGGTCACATCGCGACCTCGTGGTTCGGTCATTGCAACCAACCAAAAAGCCGCTTCCTCTTTAGAAAGCGCCGGTGCTAGACTCAGGTCTTCCCAACGCGTGTCCCAACCATAAGTGGTTGTCTTGAGCTTGGCAATTTTCCCAAGCGATTGCTCCTTGTTAAATTCGCTGGGCACTCCCCGATCCAACGGGGCTCGCTTTCGGAAACTAGCGCGGAACCAATCACGATCGGTCAGATCAATGGCACGTTCGATGTTTAGGTTCACAGCCAAGCTGGCCGACGCTGCACGATCCGTGCCTACGTGATCTTTGCCTTTTGATTCGACAACGGCCGATGTGGGATGGCTCTGGGCCTTCGGTGATTTCGCAATGGTCGGCTCAGCGGTGGCCGACGGCTTGGTGTTGGGCTTGGCCGACTCCTTGACCACGACCTTGACCACAGAACTTGAGGCAACGGGCGCTCCGTCGGCATCGACATAGCCCTTCTTGGTCTTTTCAGCGACCAACTTGTCATAAGACTTTTTGGCTGTCTCGCTTGATTCGAAGTCTTTGGTCTGCGACTGGCCACTCGTACCGATCTTGCCGAACGTCACTGTATGTGACGAGCCCTCGAGTTCGATTTTCCAAAACTTGTTTGAACTGCCGTCTGAGAAGACAAGGTTGCGGGATTCGGTTGCCATCTTTGCCATTTTGACTCCCTGTTCTTCGTAATTGGTTCGGCTGAAACTCAAATTAAAAAACATCGGTTATACGATGTGGAGTTTCATGATCGTTTACGCCATGAACGTTGTACCATGGCTTCGCATTGAAGATTTACCAACGCGCTCGAGGGCCACGGCGCCCGCGATGAGGCGGTGAGCGACATTCCCACAAGCGGTGCCTAAGTTTAATCAAAACCGCGACCCAAGCGCAGACCCCCACGAGCTCGTCTCGTGGGTGAATAAGTTTGACAGCTAGAACCCCGAACCCAAAGACAATGCTGCGACAACGCAGACCCCCACGAGCTTGTCTCGTGGGTGAAGCAGTTTGACAGCTAGAACCCCGAACCCAAAGACAGTACCACGACCACGCAGACCCCCACGAGCCCGTCTCGCGCGGGAAGCAGTTTGACAGCTAGAACCAACCTTCTTGCCGCTGATTCCGAATCGTTACATCTGGAAGGCGAAGGTCGTTGGGTTCGACGGCAACTGCTGTGGCTGCCGGACGTTGGCGATCCGTTTCGCGAACATTTTCTTTTCGAACCACCATCACAGGATCGCTCCGTGTTCCATCCCATCGCTCTGTCTCTTGGTTTGTTCTTGGCCTTGGTGCCGTTGAGTTTCGCCCAAGAAACGACTCCCCAAGTGAGTTTGCTTGATCCCTTCGCCAAAACGATCCGGCCGATGCTGGATCGGTATTGCGGTGACTGCCACGCGCACGAAGGCAAGACCTCCGAGTTCCTGTGGCCACAGACGGACCAGGATGCTCGCGAACTTCGCAATAGCTTCGCAGCCGTACACGAACAAATGGGTAACGGCAACATGCCTCCAACGGATTCGCCGCAACCAACCGCACGCGAGCGAAAACAAATCCTGAACTGGATCGACCAAACCTTCCAAATACAGCCGGCCGACTTGGATCGACTCTCTACCTATGTCATCGAAACGTTTCAAGACTCGCGGGGTCAACTGTGGTTTGGAACGATTACCGACGGCGCGGCTCGTTACGACGGAAAGTCTTTGACTTGGCTATCGACCAGGCATGGCTTGGGCGGAAACACCGTCGTCAGTATCGCGGAGGATCAAGCCGGTAACTTATGGTTCGGAACGGAAGGAGGCGTCACCAAGTACGATGGGAGCTCGTTCCAAACCTATTCGAATGCCGAGGGCTTACCAGGGACCCGCTGTTATGTGCTCGCGGACCGCGCAGGCAAAATTTGGGTCGGTACCGAACACGGTGTGTTTCGCTGGCAAGACGACAAGTTCTCAAAATTCGTCATTCCTGACCCCGAGATTCAAGAGCGAACCTGGAAGGTCACCCACGGCAAGGTCTGGAGTCTGATGCAAGACCGACATGGGAATATTTGGTTCGGTCGCGACGGTCTGGGAGCAACCCGCTTCGATGGCCAGTCCTTCGTGCACTTCACAACCAACGATGGACTATGCAGCAATATTGTCAGTCATATCGTTGAAGACACCCATGGTCATATTTGGTTGGGGTGTTTATCCGATGACCAAAAGAAGAACGGCGACCAAGGCGGCTTGGTTCGTTTCGATGGCCAGACGTTCACGAAATTTCCCGAAACCAAAGGCTTGTTCGATACGGACATTTACACCATCCACGTCACTCGTTCGGGTGACGTTTGGATCGGAGCCACGGGGGTTGGTGCTTATCGTTACTCAGGCGGTGCCTTTACTTTGTACGATCAGACGGACCGGCCATATTGGACGCGCTATTTTGGCGTGCAGAGCATGCTGGAAGATCGTGACGGAAACCTGTGGTTTGGATTTTCGGGCGGGTTGTTTCTCTTCGACGGGCAATCGCTTCGCAATGTTGGCCGGACGGCATTGTCGCGAGGATCGGCTATCGAAAAAGAGAATTGAAGCATCGTACCAGTCGGCCTTCGCTCTTCGAATGACCACTCGGACACACAAGCATCGCCGTGTCGCGGACTCCGTGACCACCAAATAAACAAGGACGCGGAAGAAATTCTTCCGCGTCCTTGGTAGGATTGTCAGCTGGCCAAGTGACCTTGGCAATTTAGTCCAAGAAGCCGACCAGATCTTGGCTGCGACTTGGTTGTTGCAGCTTGCGAACGGCCTTGGCTTCGATTTGCCGAATGCGTTCGCGGGTCACCTTGAAGATGTGGCCAACTTCTTCCAGCGTGTAGCTGTAGCCATCACCCAAGCCGTAACGCAGCTTGATGATCTCACGCTCGCGATAGGACAGGCTCTTCAAGACCCGATCGATACGACCTCGGAGCATTTCCTGAGCCGCATTGGTTGCCGGAGGCAGGACCGAACCATCGGGCAGCAAATCGCCAAATTGGCTGTCTTCGCTGTTGCCTACCGGACGATCCAAACTGATGGGATAGCGATTCATGGCCAGTACGCGACGAGCTTCATCGACAGTGACTTCGGCCCGACGCGCAACTTCTTCGATCGAAGGCTCGCGTCCCAGTTCTTGCAACAACTTCCGCGACACCGCCCGAACTCGCGACATGGTTTCCACCATGTGAACCGGAATCCGGATCGTCCGACTTTGGTCGGCGACAGCGCGGGTGATGGCTTGGCGAATCCACCACGTCGCATAAGTGCAGAACTTGAAACCACGGCGGTACTCGAACTTATCGACGGCTCGCATCAACCCGGCATTCCCCTCTTGGATCAAGTCCAAGAAGCTCAAGCCACGATTGCGATATTTCTTGGCGATCGACACGACCAACCGCAAGTTGCCCTCGGACAATTCTCGCTTGGCCTGTTGGTATTCGCTGTAAACTTCGCGGATGTAAGCGATGCGGCTGTTGAGGCTGGTCACCGTCTCCTGCATGGTCAACATGATGTTGCGGTACTCGCGGAGCTGCGGCATGCGTTCCGCGACGGGACGACGGTCTTTCTTCGATTGGCGAATCTTCGCGACCAACTCGTTCACGCGTTTGGCGAACTGTTCGATCGGTCCGATCATGCTTTCGACGCGTTGGGTTCGGAGCCCTAGTTCTTCGATCAAGCGAACGGCTCGGCGGCGGCGACGCGACAACGATCGCCACGCTTGTCGGCGCTTGGCTTCCGGCTGACGACGGTTCAAAGCGGTGATGAAATCGTGTCGGTTCTTCTTCAAGAGGATTTCGATGGTCTTCAGGTTCCTAGGCAAGCGGCCCAAGATCTGGTCCTTCTCCAACCGATCCGTCACCGAGACCTGGATTGTTCGGTCAAACGGCAATTCACCTTCATGAACCCGCTTGAGAATGGTGTACGCCGATTGGATTACAAAATCGTTTTCCAACAGTCGAGTACGAAATTGCCGGCGGGATACTTCGATCCGCTTGGCAAGGGTGATTTCTTGTTGACGCGTCAGCAAGGGAATCTCGCCCATTTGCGTCAAATACATTCGCACCGGGTCATCCGACCAAGTTTCGTCGTCTTCAAATCCTTCCAACAGCTTGTCTGGGTTGACGTATGCCAACTCTTCGGCCGGAGTATTGTCCTCGGCCGCAAGTTCCGTGTCATCCACATCGACATCGGCGACGCTGTCATCAAAAGGAGTGACGTCGATGCGAATTCGTGTTCCGTCGTCTTCAAATTCGTCCAACAACGTATCGTACAAGTTCGGTACTCCTAAAAATTATCTTGCCAAGAGCGCGAGCATCCAAACACCCGCGAGCCCAGCTCCCGTCTTTTCGTTCTTGCTATCCACACCCAGTATCGTCCCGCCCATCTCCGCACCTTGGATTCACGGCAACCAAAGTCGTCGCGGAGTCCAACGCATGTCGGCACAACTATGGCTAAGCTTATCACACAATTAACAGTTGATTGGCGCTTCGCAACTTTTGGAAAAAAATTACGACTGCGTTAGCTTTGCCGAATACCAACATCTGGAGGGGGTGGGTAATGATTGCCAGTTCTCTGTTGACCTAAACACAATGATTCAACGCCTAGTAAATGACCAGTGCCAAATCATCAGAAATCCACATCACATGCCATCCCTGACACTACGCTCCGACTCAAACGGAAGTTCGCACAAAATGGGTTAAATTTTCCATCCGAATTCCTGGTGCTTGCCTCGTACAACTTGGTTGCCGGAATTCATGGCTCCAAATCCAGTATGAATCACCTCTGCTTCTCGGCTTCGTCCTCCGGAATTTGCATGCCTACCAAAGGATCTCCCCTTCCCCTTGTTGGACATCGCTTGGGACCAGGCTTACCCTGCAACTTTGCACGCAAGCTCAACGAACCTCGTCAAAATCAGACAATGGTACCCAGCGTCGAAAATTCAGCCAACTTCTCCCAATCGACTAAACTTGCCAGCGGCCGACCTTGCCAACAGGCCCCAAATTTTAAATGATTGTTTCGTGCCAAACCAAAATGACGCCGCAGGAAGAACAAGTGGGGTGTTCCGGCCCCCAAGCAAGCACTCGTTGGCAACCGAGTGGTGTTCTTGATGCGAACAAGCGTTGGGTGTCATTTTAGCAACTGAAATCTCATTATCCAGCCGTTAAGGCCGGGTGAATGGGCGAGTTCCACTGAAATCGCAACGCGACCAACTTGACACTTGGTATGCCAGCACTTCGCTGTTACTTAGGCGTGGCCAAACGAACCCTGTAAACGATTCGCGGATCGAGTAAACTAAACGCCATGAGCCAATACCAACTTCCCTGCGAAAACTGCGGCCAAACAATCCCGATTTCGGTCACGATGGCGGGACGCGCAGTGGCGTGCCCCCATTGCGGCCACGAAATGAAAGCGCCGAAGTTGGGGGCGATTCGCGCCCTTCCACCCATCGCCTCTACGGCGCCCCAAGTTCGATCCAAGGCAGTTTGGGGCCCAGAAAGCGGCATTCTGT
>JAEUIP010000070.1 GCA_016795075.1 Planctomycetaceae bacterium
ATCAAGTCGCTCCATTCTTTTTGCTTATTTACACCGACTGCCGCCACAGTCGCATTTCCGCCGATGCGAAGTGGCAAGTTTGCGGTTCCCGTACCCATTTGGCAAGGTGCTCTCGCCTCGAACCGTCCAAACCTCACGCTTAAAACTAGCGTTTCAATCGAACGCCGACAGGCGAATGTAGGACCCGTGCGTCGGGATTGGCGGTCAAGGTTACGTTACCCATACCGAGTCATGTCCGAGATTTCGAGCGCCGCACAACAACTGGCCCTGGCGCAATCGTTAAGCTTCGCACAAGCGTTAAGAACAGAATCCGGGGTGGACCACACTTCGGAATTAACGTCCACAGAAATGAGCATCGAAGCAAACGCGGCCGGAGGATGCCTTGGATCGGGCTTGCTCGCTACCCGTTTGCTCGCTACCCGTTTGCTCGGATGGCGACGGGCTCAACAGAAACGACATTAGCGGCCGGTACCTTCGGCGCCGGGATTCCACGAGTCTTGACGAAGCCAGAAAGACCGACAATCACCACGGCTAAAAAAATGAGAATCATCTGCCACAGTCCGCGGGAATCTCGCATGAATTGGAATGCCCGCGAGCGACCGACCAACCCCGATGCAATCAACATGACACCAAACGCGAGTAACATTTTGGTGCCGATCAACGCGTGATAGATCTTGTCCCCGGCTTCATTGTGCGCTGGCATCGCTCGCATGTAGTTGTAAAACCCAGTCACCAGGAACAATGCAATTCCGCCATGGACCCACATTTTCCATCGTTTGGTGAGACTTGATTGGATATCCTCGGCGGTCTCCTTACCGAGTGAACGCAGTAAAGGCCCAATAACAAACGCGGCGTAAATACTGCCTCCGATAAGACTGATGGCCGTCAGTAGATGCAAAACCCGCGACACGATATCGACGACCAACAACGTATCCATACCAGTTCCTATTTCGACTCAACCCCGTACACTTTCCAACACCACCACAGGCTTCCGCCCGCGCGAGTTTCCGCTTCCAAACGCCCGCGGAACTGATCGCCGCCCAATTCTATCACGGTCCGATCCACTTGCCGATCCTGCATGCGGAATTGACCGCGATCCACTCGCTGCACGCAACCGCGATTCCCAGAAATCGGTCCCTCGTAGTCCAAGTAGATTTCACGGTGCAACGGCAGCGCCAGCACCTCCCAGGGGACCTGATCGTCGCGAAAGGGCGGCGAAGCCCATGTCAACAATCCAACCGGAGATTGGAACATGACGTCCCAATGATCGCCCCGCTTGTCTCCTGCAGGAACTTGATGGGCCAAAATAACAAACCGACCGTGCGCGGGAATTGCTGAGAGTTGCGAAACAGCCGACTCGGTCATGGCAAGTCATTGCTGGAGCTCCAGCCATCGCGATGCGCGACCCACGCCCAAAACGGGCTCTGGGTGTCGCTTCTTGTCCGCAGGTCTTCCAAGATGACCGTACGGCTTGGCGAGACCAGCAACTTCGTGTTGGCCGCTTTGTTCCACGCAAACAGAATTTCTTCTTCCATCTTGGCCCACTGCGGGGATACCCAATAGGTGATCGCATCTCCGCCGTTTTCGACATGGAACTTTGTCTGTCCGGTTGTCGTGAGTGAAATCTCGCCGCTCACCTTCAAACTGCGGCGCTCTTTTTGAACATTCCAAGCCTGCGGTGGCACGACCAAATTGTCCGGAATGTGATTCAATTCTAGCCACCAAAAGTAATTGTCCCATGGACGCATCGTCGCGACATCGAACTTGGACGCCGCAAACGAACGGCGACGATTTTGCATCCAATCAAACAAGTGGCTGATCTCTTCCAGGAAATGTTCCGAGCGTCGCCCAACGTATTTGACGATGATAAAGTTCTGATGAATTGTAAGGGCCATCTCTTGGAAAATGCCTTCACGTTTATCAAACTTCCCCACCATCCCGCGACTCGGGGGCAAGTGGTTTTCGCCAAACACAAAGTAGAACGGCAAGTTCCGTTCCGAATTGCTCGTGTAGAAACTGATGTAGCGATCCGCCACCGGCGAGATCGGCATCACACCCGCCCATAGATCCGGATGAGCCAAGCCCAAATCCCATGCGACCTCCGCACCGATTCCATGTCCCGACAAGAAGACTCGATCCGCATCGATCGAAAACATCCGCAGGCTCTCGCGCAAACTTCGTGTGACAACAGCCGCCGCGTAAGGATCGTACGCGTATTCGTATTCCTGCGGCTTTCGCCAATCGGGAGCGATCACAATATACCCATTCCGGGAGGCTTGCCCCGTTCGATAGCCATCTTGTGGCGACAGCTGATTATCCCACCACTCGACTTCGAATTGCGGCGATGACTGAATGTCGCAAAGTGCCACGACACACGGGTACTTTTTGTACGGATTGTATTCGGGTGGCAACTGCACCATGTACTCGGGTGGTCCCGGGATATCGCTTAACTTGATGCGAAAAAAACCTTGCGAATTCGGTTCCGGTGCAGGAGCAGCCTTCCAGGGGAGAATATGTCGAGCCATGGCCGCCAAGTACCGAGCACTACCGGCTTCCAATTCCACAAGCCGTTGAATGATCTCGTCGCGCTGGGTTTGTTCGGTCGATTGTAAATACTGAATCAGCAGTTCTCGGGTCTCCATCAAGGTCAGAGCCACGGTCGCATTGTCGAACGCGTCGACCGCACCCAACATCCAACCACTGAGCAAAAACGAAAGTGAACTTTCAGCACTGGCTGTCCCCGCGCCGGTACGCAACTTGAAGGTCGCCAATCGGTCACGATTGTGTACGTTAAGATCCGTCGTGATCTCTTGTTCCAAACTTTGTAACCGGGCCACGGTCGCTTCATCAAGTTGATTCGCGGCCCGATAGTTCTCGAAAGACTTCTTGACGGCCTCTCGTAATTGTTCAAGCTCTCTGACCGCGGTTTCAATATCGCGGAGCCGCGTTTGCACATCAACCAACGTCTCTGGTGAAACGTTTTGAGGATCGATATTCTCCAAGAGATTCTGGACCGTTAACACTTGGCCAGCTTCCCAGCGCCGTTCCAACTCGCGGACGATCAAACGCGTTGATGCTGTGACAAGTCCCGACTTGAGTTGATCGAACCGCTGTCGATCCAGGTCTGTAAAGTCCACCTGCAATTGGTTGAGCTCTCGAATCGCTTCGTTATAACGTTCGGCATTGATCAAAAACTCAATGATGCGTTCTCGTTGTTCGTAATCGGACAAATCATCGGTCGCGTTCTTCAGCATCTTGACCAACAAATCACCCTGAATCGCCGAGGTCGAAATGCGAAAATCAAAGGGAAACTCGAATAACCCCGTGCCTTCCATGTTCACACCTTGAACCTGGACGTAGTGGGGATCCAATTTTGTGATCCCTTGCAAAAGCCACTTGCCTCCTCGATTGGTTTCGACAAAAACCTTTCGCCGTCCAAACTCATTAAATGGCAAGGTTTGCAACGTGCTACCAATGGCGGTAATGGACGCTCCCGTGCTGGCCGAGACCACATCTTGCCGCAGATTGAAGGAAACCGGCTCCGGACGAACTTCGGGTTGAATCGTTGCCGAACGCGCTGGCATCACAATCCGTCGTGGACCTTGCAAGACGCTAACGACTCGAGCTGGATCAGATTTCGAAGGAGCCGAAAGAAACATTCGGTCCTCCATTGCCAGTCCTTTGAACTGCAATTTAGTTGCCGTATGTTCGATCACCGAATTCGTCTGCGCACTCGACGCCGTGGCCACCAACATCCAGGAAGTCAACGCGACCAAGGTGACGGCAACTCGTCGAGCCTGCCAACGGGAAGGTAACCAGGATGAAGCACGCCGCCCCGGCTCGTGTCTGCCCGAAAAATCTCGTGCCATAGTTGCGGTACCGCTCATGTCGAACCCAAACGAAGGATTAGGGAAGTTTCGAAGGAGTCAATAAACGCTCCAGCCATTGTTGGGCCGGTTCCGTCCAGCGAGTCACCGGGAGCTCGGTTCTGCGCAGCCCATACCCATGCCCGCCCTCTTGGTACAAGTGTAGCTCAGCCGGTACACCAAGTTTTTGCAAATGTGTGGCAAAAGTCAAACTACTCAACGGCGTAACCGGATCGTCCTGAGCGTGCACCAAGAAAGTCGGGGGATAGCGCCCCGCTTCGGCCAAAAGTTTGCTCAATTGATCGCCATCTGCCAGATAACCTGGGTAAATCAGCAGCGAAAAGTCCGGTCGGCACGCCAACGCATCAATTTCGTCGATGGGTTCGTATTGTCGCCCAATTTCCGAACTTGAAACGGCTGCGGCATGGGCTCCTGCCGAAAACCCCAGCACTCCGATTTTGTCGGCGTCCAGTTCCCATTCCTGCGCGTGCCGTCGCACCAAGCTTAATGCACGTTGCGTGTCGATGACTGCGGCTTTCCAACGATCCGGTCCAGGCCGCGCCGGGACCCGGTACTTCAAAACAATGGCCGTAATCCCCCGCGAGGTTAGCCACTCGGCAACTTCCGTGCCTTCCAAATCATACGCCAAAATGTGATAACCACCGCCAGGACAAATCACGACCGCCGCTCGAGACGACGAAGGCTGGGCTGGTCGATAAACAGCCAACTGCGGACGAGCCACATTGCCCAAGCGAATCACAGAGCGCCCCGCCACTTGATTGCTTTCCGCAGTCGATGTGTCGTGCTCCGGCGGTAGCGAAAAGTCCACGGGATCACCAGGCAACTTCCCAGACAAATTGTCCGGCCAGAGATCCAACACAATCGGAGTCGCCAACTCTCTCGACGCCAATTCATCCGCGGCCAATTCATTTGTCTGAGCCGAACCGTTCGCCGTCAAGAGCATTACCCCCACTGTTGCGACCATGAACAGGATGGAACGAAACGGGAATTGGATCCCCGCGCACATTGGACCTCGCATACGAACTCTCTCCAAATTTTCACGACCGCGAAGCAACCCGCTTTCGGTCCATGATAACGGATTGCTCACCCCCACGACACACTAGCAGCGAACGGTTGCCCTACTCCGTTGCCGGCGGGTCGGGCTTTTTGGTCAGATCGCTCGTCGGTTTCTTTTCTAACCGATTTGCGTCCCGCAACGCCTGGCGCAGCAGATACTCGATCTGACCATTGACACTGCGAAACTCGTCCTCAGCCCATCGCCGCAAGGCGTCGAGAATTAAAGGGTCGGTTCGTAATAAGAAAGAATCTCGAGCCAAATCAACAGCCCTCCAAATTGGCGGAGCCAGGAAAATCACCGATCGCCCGATGAAAAAACGGAGCCAACCCTTAGACGACCAACCACGCAACCATGGTTGCTTGCGTGATTGGATCGACTCGGTATCAACGATATTGTTGCAACCACTGTTCGATGGTGTCCAACAGCACCGGAGCGAGTGTCTCTTCGATCTGGGCGTATCGCGAAATAGCACCGGTTTCGCAAGTTTGAAACAAATGGTTCAAGTTCGGCAACTCGCGAACCGTGACGTGTTGGTTCCCGCCTTCGGCCAACGCTGCTTCAATCTTGGGCAAGTTGAGTTTTGGATCCACTTGCAGGTCCGTTCCGCCATTGAGAACCAAAACTGGACAACGCACCTTCTGCAACGCTGTTGCTGGTTCGTAGGTCAAGAAAAAGCGGAACCATGGCGAGTTGATTTGGGTCAAGCCATTGCGAATCGCCACGTTCAAGTTCTTCCGATCCTCGTCCGAAAGTTCGATTTCCTCAGCCAGAATCTCTTCTTCCAGTTCCGCAGAGATCTTCTCCAGGGTCGCTGCGTCCCACTCGCCCGCAGAATTCTGTTTGATGGCTGCAAAAATTCGTTCTTGAACTTTTCTTTGCGTGGCCATGGCTTTTGCATCTCCGCCTTCGGCCGCGACGATCAATTGGCCTTGCGAATACAAAATCTGCTCGCCGTTGACGCCCGGTCCGGCCATCAACACAAGCCACGCGATTTCAGGGTCCATGGCTGCAACCATCGGAGCGATCATCCCACCTTCGCTGTGCCCAATCAGCCCAATCTTTTGGGGATCGATTTCCGCTTGAGTGCGAGCGAATTGGACGGCCGCAGCCACATCCGCGGCAAAATCTTTGGTAGTCGCTGCTGTGTGGTTCCCTGCCGACTTGCCCACGCCGCGCTCGTCGTAGCGCAAGACCGCGATACCACGTCGCGTCAAATAATCAGCCAATACCAAGAATGGTTTGTGATCAAAAAGTGTACTGTCGCGATCTTGAGGTCCCGAACCACTGATCAAAATGGCCAACGGGAATCGCTTGCCCTCCGTCGGCAGGGTCAGCGTTCCCGCCAGTTGATCTTTTGGATTGGCTGACGGAAACTGCACATCGACGGATCGATAAGGGAACGGAGGCTGGGGTAGTTGAGGTCGGCGCGCAGCTGCGACCTCGGCAGCGGTGGCCTGCGCGACTTTCTTGAACTCCAAGTCCAAGGCCAAGCCTTGACTCCACTTCCCGGTTAACGATTCTCCGTCGTCCGAGAACTCCCCGGTAAACTTGCCGCGCAGCGCGGGGATCTCCAACGATAGTGATTCGCCATCAAGGGCTCCTTTGGCGATAAAGCCGCCCACTTTTTGCGAGACACTATCGATATAGTATTCGACAGGCCCATCGGCCGGGCGGTAGACTCGCAATCGCATCAGCAGTTTTTGGATCCCAGCGTTGAGCGTCCCCTCCCAAACTTCGGCCGGTGCATCCGTGGGAAATTCTTCGCGCCTTTCGAATCGCAACGGAATTCGCAGCGTTCGTTGTTCCCAAGTTCCATTGGACACGCCAGTGGTGGGATCGTACGGGCCTTGATACTTCGCCTGGGAGGCCGGCAGTTCGAACTCGAAACGCGTGTCACTGATCACGACGTCTTTCAGGTCGAACTTCGCATCTCCTTCGTCAAGACTGAGCAAGGTTGCTTCCGGTGCCGCGCCATCCTTCACCGCATTCGCTTCGACCACAAAGCGAAACTGGCGACCCTCAATCTCCATCTTGCCGTACCAATAATCCGACGACTTGGCCGTTGCCTCTTGCACGATGGACGCGGCCGCTACGGGAGCTTGCACAATCGCCAACAACCAAATCAGTAGTAACGTTCGCCTCCAACCGAGGACTTTAAGTTCAATGCGTTGATTCATGTTTGCAAACCTCAGAAAACCCTAGGAAGCCCCGCGACTACTTAATTGTGCAACGTACCGGCATTGATGACGGGCTGAGCGGGACCATGTCCGCACAGGACCACCAGCAAATTGCAAACCATGGCGGCTCGTCGCTCTTCGTCCAAATGGATGATCTCGTCCTTGCCCAGCCGTTCGAGGGCACTGTGTACCATGCCAACCGCACCTTCGACAATCTTGGACCGAGCGGCCACGACCGCCTGTGCCTGTTGCCGCTGCAACATCACGGCCGCAATTTCTGGCGCATAGGCGATGTGACTGATACGCGCTTCAATTACTTCGACGCCCGCTTTTTCGAAGCGATCCTGAATGTCTCCCTTCAATTGTTCCGCAACTTCCGTTGGGTTGCCTCGCAACGACATTTCATGATCTTCACTGTCGTACGGATGACGCATGGCCAATCCCCGCAGCGCCGCTTCGCTTTGCACCGCAACGTAATCCTCGTAGTCATCCACTTCGAACATCGCTTCGGCCGTGTTCACGACTTTCCAAACCACGACCGCCGAAATTTCGATCGGATTGCCATCCTTGTCATTCACCTTCGAAGGACGACCGGCAGACCGTGACTTATGCGTAAGCACTTTCCCGGTTGGATCTTTGGTCTCAGGAGTCGTGATCGATCCGGTCTCGAAGTTTCTTACTCGAAGTGAAATCTTCTTCTTCGAAAAGAATGGATTGACCCAGAAAAAACCCGTCGCTCGGGTCGAGCCAACATAACGACCAAACAGCAGATACACGCGTGACTCGTTGGGAGCAATCGCCTGCAGTCCGCACAGGACCAAGATCCCCAACAGGGCACTCACGACAGCACCCGCCAACCACCAAACATCCGGCTTGTCGCCAATTGGCGGAATCGCCGAGTAGACGCACCACCCCGTCCCAACAAACAAACCCAAACCAACCACCAAACCCACCCAACCCGAAATCGGCTGGTACTCACGTTCCTGGACCATGCTTCTTCTCCTGAATACTGGGAAAACTGTCTCTAAACTGGGATTTCGATGATCTACTTCGCGATATCTAGGTGATATCACTTCGAAATCATAGCGATATTCGACGGACGAACAAGAGGATTGGAAGAAAAACGTCCGATTTGGGAGACGGGATGTGGACGAGGCGGAGAAGGGGTCGGGGGCGGGAACTCCGCCCGCTGTGATTTTGACGGCGGAACGATAAACTAGGCCGGAGAAACCATTTTCCACCTTTTTCCAGTCGATGGACCTATGGGAACCACCCGCTCGAAAGTCGCCTGGGTCGTCGGCGGTTCCAGCGGTTTGGGACTCGCGATTGCGGCGGAACTTCTGACGCGAGGGTTTCGAGTTACGCTGATGGCCCGCGACCCGGGGCGACTGGAGCAAGCCCAGCGCATCCTTCTCGAATCGATCCCGGGCACTCCGCTCACGGACGTTGCGACTGTGGCCGTTGATGCGGCGGACTCCGAAACGGTCGCTGCCACCTTTGCGGCTCACTATGCTCGGTGTGGGCGACTGGACCTCTTGGTTAACGCGGTCGGACAAAGTTGCCGCAGCTCGGTATTGCAACCGAATTTTGCCCAATACCGGCAGATGATGGACGCCAACTTCTTCTCGGTGGTGCATACCAGTTTGGTAGCTTTGCCATGGTTGTTGGAGCATCGTGGCAGTTTGGTCAACATTGCGACGTTGGCTGCAAAAACTCCTTGGCCGTGGATCGCACCTTACGGAGCATCCAAAGCAGCCGTTGCCAACTTCACCGATAACTTACGACTCGAAACAGGCGGGCAGCTCCATGTGCTGTTGGTTTGCCCAGGTCCGATCAAGCGGGACGATGCAGGAACGCGATATGCGGAACAGGCATCGGGACTGAGTGATTCGGCAAAGAAACCCGGCGCAGGGGCGCCTGTCTCGGCGTTGTGCCCGCGTTGGGTGGCGAAACAGATCGCCACGGCAATCGAACGGCGACGACCATTGTTGGTCTTCCCCTGGAAGGTTCGCCTATTGATCTTGACGCACGCGATTTCGAGTCGCTTCGGGGCTTGGCTGTCCTTACGATTGACTCGGCGGCAGCGTGGATCACAAACCAATCCTTTGAACTAACTCCAGGAAACTCCGATGTCGTTCTTAGATTATTTGATGTTGGGTCTGTATTTTTTTAGCATGTTTGTGCTGGGCATCCTGGCGATGAAACGAACGAAGACTCAAAGCGATTATTTCCTGGGCGGCCGCTCGTTTGGCAAGTTATTGCAGACGTTTGCCGCTTTTGGTGCGGGGACTGGAGCTCATGAACCGGTGCTCGTGGGCCGCGCTGTTTGGTCCAGTGGATTGAGTGGTGTTTGGAGCGCGATGCAATGGTTGTTCGTGACTCCGATGTATTGGATCACGGCCGTTTGGTATCGTCGCATGCGACATTTGACTTTGGGGGATTGGTTTGTCGAGCGTTACGAATCGCGGGCTTTAGGAGCCGCGTTCACGGTTTACGCGTTAGTCTTTTATATGGCCTTCTTGTCGACGATGTTAACGGCCATTGCGAAGTTTGCGGTGCCTTTGTTGGGCGTTGAGACCATTGGCGGTTGGCCCGTCAGCCACGTGATCGTTCCAATTTTGGCAATCACCGTGATCGGCTACGGCGTCCTCGGTGGTTTGACAGCAGCGTATTGGACCGACTTGGTCCAAGGCCTCTTGATCATCGTGTTGTCGATTTTGCTCATCCCATTTGGTTTGTGGGCTTTGTCCGGGGCGATTGGTCAGCAGGGCGCAAGCCTGATGGGTGGATTTGAAACGCTGCATGCGCAACTTCCGGAGGACTTCTTTAGCTTGTTTGGGGGCCCGGTGAGTGGCGAATTTCCGTTGTTGTATATCATTTCGTTTTCGCTACTGTCGCTGGTCGGCGTGGTGGTTCACCCTCATTTTATTGCGACCGGTGGCGGGTCCGCCAAAACGGAATACGAAGCGCGGTTTGGCTTGGTCGTGGGCAACTATTTGAAGCGGTTGTGCACCATTGGCTGGGCTCTAACAGGGCTCATTGCCTTGGCGTTATTGGCCAATAATGCCGAAATTGCCATGGACCCCGATCGAGCCTGGGGCGTAGCCGCCCGCGAGATCCTTGGCCCATTGAATATGGGGCTGGTCGGCCTCATGTTTGCCTGTCTCTTAGCCGCCATGATGAGCTCGGCGGACGCCTACATGTTGGTCACGTCGGCATTGGTCGTGAGAAATGTCTATGCCGCTTACATCGATCCTCAGGCCTCGGAAGCCCGTTATGTTTGGGTCGGACGGTTGACTGGAGCCGTATTGGTGATTGGCGCGACGGTAGTGTCGCTCCAGTACACCAACGTCTTGGATCAATTTCGCATGGCGATTGAGATTCCCATTCTGTTTGCAGCTCCGTTTTGGATGGGTTTATTTTGGAGAAGAGTCAACACCACAGCGGTTTGGTTGACGATCGCGTTTTCGTTGCTCGTGTTTTTTGTGCTTCCGGTTGGCTTGCCGGTGGGACTGCCGGCGTTGCGCACGCACCAGCAATTCCAACAATCCACGGTCATCGAAACGGTGATCACGACTCGTCCAGCGACGCCGGCCGATGTGGCGAAACATGAGGCGTGGACAGCGGCGAGACGCAACATCATGAACCTGTCGGATGCCAAGATTCGTGAGACAAAACTCAAGGAGTTGGGGAAAGAACCGCCCGTGGCACCCCTCGGTGATCCGATGCAAGTCGAAACTTCAAGTGGGGGGCGCGCGATCTTTTGGCAAGGCGGTATCGAGCCCAACAATGATCCCCAAGTCGGGACCCCAGCGAAAAAAGTGCTGCTGAGTGAAGTAAAGGATGGCGACCGATTGATTCGACGAGAACGTTGGGAAGGGGAAATGAAAGGCAACGGCCAATTCAACATCGACTTTTTGATTTATTCCTTTTTAGGCTTAGATCTTTCTGAGGCGAACAAAGCGATGCTAGAGACATTGCGTCTGCCAACTCGCTTGGTGCTACCGTTCATGGTCTTGATCGCGTTGAGCTACGTCACGCCGCGCAACACCACGGCTGCATTGGATCGGTACTACGCAAAAATGAAGACGCCGGTCGCCAAAGATCCGGTGACGGATGAGCACGAATTAAAGCTCTCGTACGCGAATCCCACACGGTTCGAACACCTGCGGATGTTTCCGGGCACCGATTGGGAAATGCTCCGTCCGACACTCCTGGATATTGTTGGTGTACTTGTTTCCGCTTTGATCGCAGCCCTGATCGTACTGCTCTTGGTCTGGGTTAGCCAAATTGGTGCACCCTAATGGTCCGTTCGCCGTTGTGGGAACGTCCGACGCCTATTGCGACGGAAAATCCTGAAAGATCGGGATTTCCTGTTCCGTTGTTTAGAGAACCGTCCTTCCCATGTTTCGTTGTGAATCGCGACGCATGACTGCGGTCAAGCGTCGTTGAGGTTCGAATCAATTCTTGCAGTCAGAACAGGATGATCCATGTCGCTCACGATCGGCAACGTTTACCGACACGACTTCCCAACGCTCCAAGGATATTTGCACCATCGGGCTCCTTATTTACTCCTGAAGTCCTTGGATGAGGTGTCAGAAAACCACTGTGTAACTTCCGCCGAGGTTTCCGATTTAAGCGAATTATTGGCGGGACATTTCCCCGGAGCTCCGATTTTGCCGGGAGCCTTGATGCAAGAAATGACGACTCAAACCGCGGGAGTGTTGATCGCTGCACGGCACAACCCCATGGCTGATTATCGAACAGACGATCCGCATCATAACCAGTTTGCGCTTGGTGTCCTTATCCGGGTCCGCGGGGCTCGGTATCGTGGCTTTGCTCGGCCCGGCGATTCCGTTCGAATTACCGTCAGACTGGAGGCAAAGCTCGACCAGTTCTTTGATTTTTCCGGTGAGGTCCGTTGCCGCAATGAGGTAATCATGCGAAACACCTTCCAGTTGGCGAATATTCCTTCAAAAGTGCTAATCGGTAGTTGATTGCTGGTTGCGGGCCAGCCGGGCCCCACCGATGGGGGCTATTCCCTTTATTGTCCCAAATTCTGAAACGAAGTATCGCATTTGCCGGTACGCCGTCCGCGGTCTGTTGGTCACCGCGTTTTGCTGTCGAACGAACCGCATGCGGACGTTTTGCCGCAAAATTGCTGGCACGGCTGCCAGTTTCCCGAAAACGAGAAAATCTGCGAGCGGTTCTCACTTCGCGCTTGACACGGCTTGGGGAAATGGCCAGGATCATAGGTTGTAGGCAGGTGAGAGGGCGACTCTTCCCGGGGCCGCTAGTCACTCTATTCGATGGCTTTTGTCTTTCTCTACTAAGGAGATTCGTGATGCGACGTAATTGGTTTGGTCGATTTGGCGTTGTTGGTTTATTTGCGATGGGACTTATCAGCTCCATTGGGATGCAACCATGCGTCTTGGCCTTCGATGATTCGACAGCGCCCGTCGTCGACAAAGACACGAAGACTTCATTTGATGCAACCCATACGGAAGTCAAGCCTCTGGTTCCCAAGCGGGAAGGCAAATCGGGAGAACTGCACACGTTCAAGCTAACTCCCGAAGGAAACATTGTCGCTGGCGTCACGTTCGATCAGAACTACGTTCAGGTTTACTCGCCAGATCATGAGTTGATTCGCGAAGTGCCGACGGATTTCCCTGTTACTGCCATTTCGATCGAACCGTCGGGTACGTACTTGATTGGCGGAGGTGGTCAAATCGCGCGGTTGTCCGCAAATGGCGAGGTCCTAAAGCAGAGCCCAGCGCCGCACATGGTCGGTCAATCGGCTGAAGAAGCCAAACAAAAGATGATCGACGCGTACAAGAAGCAAATGGAAGAAGCCCGCGAGATCTACAAGCAACAAATCGACCAGATCCAAGAGCAGATCGATCGTTTGGTCAAAAAGCAAGAAGAAAAAGGTGACAAGTTCTCCAAACGTGATCAATCTCGATTGGACTCGTTAAAGGAACAATTGACTCAGTACAAGACAATCGTTGAACAACAGTTTTCTGCCGAAATTGACGAAGAGAGCTTGAAGTACATGCTCGAAAGTCAAACTCGGATTCCGTCTTTGGCGACTTCTGGTGACGACGTGTTTGTCGCAGTTTCGACCGGACGTGGTTATGAAATTTGGCGTACCAACAGCGATTTTGAAAACGCAACGATGGTGATTGCGGACTTATCGGGTTGCTGCGGTCAATTTGATTTTTATGCCGCGAACGGCCAGTTGTTTCTGGCCGAGAACACGAAGTTTCAAGTCGGTATCTACGATCGCGATGGCAAGCAATTGAGTGGCTTTGGCGAACGCGCGGGAAGTAGCGAAGCGGGTTTTGGGAGCTGTTGCAATCCCATGAACGTGATTTGCACCTCAGCCGGTGAAATTCTCACAGCAGAATCAAGCATCGGAAAGATCAAACGATTCAATCAAGCTGGAGAATTGGTCGGGGTAGTTGGCAAGGCGCGAATCGGCGGCGGATGCAAACACGTGGCGTTGGGTTTCGACGAATCTCGCAACCGTTACTATGTTCAATACGAGGACAAAAACTCCATTTGTGTTTTGATGCCACACGCCGAGGCGGAAATCGCCATGGCCGAGGTCAACAAGAACCGTCAAGCTGCGGCACTGGAAACGGCCAAATTGGACGGCAATTGGGAACGAGTCAAAGGCGAAGAGAAACCCGCCGCCAACGCGGACGCTGCCGAACAACCTCAAGGCGGGGTCATCATTGGCAACGCCGGGGAATCATTTTCGATGGAAGAGTACATGGCCGCTCGAACAGACTTCCAAGTACTTAGTTTTGATTCTGCGACCAAAAAACTGAAATGTGAATTTGCAGCAGCCAAGGGTCAACAGGCTGGGATCGTCGCCCAATTGCTGGGCGGTGGTGAAACGGGCGAACGCACTCCGGTGACCTACTCGTTGGTACCGCAAACCCTCACCGATGGTCAAATCCAGATGGACTTGGAAGACGGCAGCGGATTGATCGAATTCGAAATGATTGCGAAGCTGGATGGCGACACGTTAACCGTGACCTTTGTTGATCCGTACTCGCCCAACGGCAAGCCACTGACTTTCAAGCGCGCTGCCGTGAACACGTCCGCTTCGACGGGAGAATAAGTCATGAGTCGAGTCAACCTATCACATCGATTGTTGGCGATCTTAGCCATCGTGGCGTCTGCCTGGGTCGGGCTAGCCGCAGTCGAACAGCCTGTGGTCGCCGAAGAGGCGTTGATCGTGGTTGTTATGGACCCGTTGAGCGACAAATTGGCCTGCGACTGTGTTGCCGGTTTTGCTCAACGCAAATACGAAATCTTGGGCCAACACTTGCAGCGACAATTGGGTCGCAAGGTTGAGGTCTATTGGGGCGAATCCATCGAAATGGCGTTGAAGGACGAAAGCGCGAAGCGGAAGTCGCCGTTGGTGGCCGATCTGGTGATTGGCAAGCATTCCGTAGTGGTCGCCGAATCCAAAGCCAAGTCCTTGGGCCTCGAACCGCTTGCTCAACTGTCTGGGCAAGATGGCAAGACGACCCAAACAGGTTTGGTGGTGGTTCGGACGGCCGACCCGGCAATTTTAGTCGACGATCTGGCTGGCTATCGAGTCATCTTTGGCCCCAAGAATTGCGACGAAAAACATGCAGCTCCCCGCCAGTTGTTGCTGGAGGCGGAAGTCCAATTGCCCGAGGAACTGGACGTTGCCAGCTCCTGCAGTGTGGCGGCCCAAAAGATGCTCGACTGTCCCAAAGACGAAAAGGTTGCAGCCATCATCTCTAGCTATGCGATCCCGTTGCTGGAAGGTTGCGGAACGATCGAAAAAGGAGCCATGAGAGTCATCGGGGAATCGGATCCCGTTCCGTTCATTTCGGTGTTTATTCGCGATGCAACCGCCGAGCCGCTCCGAGCAAAGATCATGGCCTCCTTAACAGCGGTCGCGAAAGACTCCGCTTTGAAGCAAGCGTTAGAAACTCGCGATGGCTTTGTGCCGTTTGTGGCAGAAACGACAGCGGCCGATGATGCGAACTCGGAACCCGTGTCAGAAAAAAAAACGAAGTAACCGACTGGACGGGGTGGCGCGGTGCCAATCGCGATGCGAGGGTGCCACGGTTGCCTGCGTCCTTGCCGACTACGCCGGTTTTTGATTGGACGTTTGAATTGCCGGCCGACACGATGGGTGGAGTGGCGGCGACTTCTAAATATGTCGTTTGCGGGACGCGCGATTTGCCGGACCGCAGCGACATCTTTTTTTGTCTAGACGCTGAAACCGGCAAACAACTGTGGCGATTCCAATACCCAGCGGTTCCACCAACCACTGCGGTGACGCGCGACGGCAAGCTCGATTTTGGCAATACGCCGCGAGCCACGCCTTTAATCGTTGGCCACTGCGTCATCACGCAAGGCGCCTTTGGCGATGTAAATTGCTTGGACCTCGCGACAGGCAAACTCTTGTGGGCCTGGAATCTCCTGCGCGATTTTGATGGTCATTTGCCGGATTGGGGCTACAGTGCCTCGCCGCTAGCCGTTGGCAATACGATTATTTTGCAGCCGGGCGGCAGCGAGTGCTCGCTGTTGGCGTTGAATATCAGCGATGGCGAGCCCGTCTGGGAAGCACCGGGGCGCGGCGCCAGTTATTCTTCATTTATTGTCCGCGAGATTGCGGGAAAAACGCAAGTGATTGGCCTCGATGCGGAGACACTAGGTGGTTGGGATCTATCCAATGGCGAACGGCTCTGGGAGTTGACGCCCAAACGCAACGGCGAATTTCAGGTCCCGACACCCGTGTGGTTGGGGGATGCGTTGCTGGTGATTGGCGAAAACAATGGAGCCCGGAAGTATCGCTTCTCCTCCACAGGCGAAGTTGAACCTACGCCGTTAGCGGAAAATCCTCGCTGCATTCCCGACACCCATTCGCCGGTAGCCGTAGGCCCATATGTCGTCGTGTTGCATGATTCACTATGGGTGTTGAGACGTGATACGTTGGCGAAACATCAACTGCTCGATCATGACGATCTGGCCCATTACGGTAGCTTGATTACCGATGGCGAGACACGAGTATTGGCGATGACGGACGCGGGCAAGCTACTCTTGTTCGAGTTGGTTGGCGATCAATTCGAATTGCGTGGCACGCTGGCTCTTTCTACTTCGCGGACCACCAAGGCCTACTCCCACCCCGCCATTGTTGGTGATCGTTTCTACGCGATCCTCGACGGTAAACTGCATGCGTTGCGATGGTAGCGGGAAGCTTGGAACGATTCACTTGGAAGTGCTGGGAAAGATTCGGTTGTGACAATCACCTTGCGTCAGGCAACACTGGACGATCTGGATATCTTGCAGCGCTGGGACGAGCAACCCCATGTCCTCGCCTGCGATCCACACAGTGATTGGAATTGGCATGTCGAGCTGGGGCGAGAACCAGAATGGCGAGAACAGTGGATCGCCGAATGGGATGGTCGTCCAATTGGCATGGTCCAAATTATCGACCCGGCCGAAGAAGAGACGCACTATTGGGGAAATGTACCCGACCATTGGCGGGCCATCGATATCTGGATTGGCGAGCCGAATTGTTTGGGGCGTGGCTTCGGAACCAAGATCATGCAGTTGGCGATCGAGCGTTGTTTTTCGAACGCCCACGTTGAAGGAATTCTAGTTGACCCTTTGAGCAACAACGACCGAGCCATTCGGTTCTACGAACGACTCGGTTTTCAATTCGTCGAACATCGTCAATTTGAAGACGACCACTGCGCGATCTATCGGCTGTCTCGAAACCGCTGGATTCAGGTGCCCGAATCCCGTAACGCCTCTTGAGGAAGCGGACCAACACGATTGTAAACGGAAGAACACTCCGCTTCTTGAAGTTAGGCACCGACCGTATTTGTGGTTGCTTGGTTAGCCCCAACGGTGTAGTGCCAGCGGAAGCGTTTATCGCGTGACTTCCAGTGATGCGTAGAAACCTGTCAGTTGTTCTTGGAGTTTGATTGTTTGTTGGCTAAGCTCCTCATAGCGATTGGTGGTTGCTTGTTTTTCGGCCACGGATTGTTTTAACTGTTCGATCAACGGCGCGACGAGAGTTTCGTCGAAGCGGAGCAATTCGATGTCCCGCCGAATTTCGCTAAGCCGTGTTTCGAGAATCTTTTTACTGGCGAGAACTTGAGCCGCGGCCGTTGTCGACTCGCGGATTTGCGTTTGCAGCGCAAGCCATGTTTGCATCGTTTCGCGAGACGTGACATCTATTTCGATGTCGGTGTTATTGAGGTAACTTTGTACCTGATGCGGAGTTAGATTCTCCAAACTTTTGACAATTGTCGTAGTGCCCGCCATCGTAAATTTCACGGTCGCCGTTTGATTTCCAAGGACATCCAGTTCATACGTTCCGATGCCGGTTTCTTTGTCCAGTATTTTAGGGGCCGGTTGTACCGTTGGTGATTCTAAATCAGCCCATTCATTGAACTTCAGTTTCACTTGCGTTGCACGCGGGAGCGAATCCGAATTGGTCACCATGAGTCGACCGTTGAATTCACGGCGCCAGTCCGTGACGACGGAGCGACCAGCCATTTGAACGGCGATCAGCCGATTTGGCTCCGCGGGTTGAAGAAATTGGGCAGATAGTGATCGTTCTTGGGCATAGGCCAACGATTCTGAGGATCCAACGTCCATCCGACCCAAGACAACGTCTCCCAAAAATTCGCCCTTTTGCTGAAGCGTTAGCGGACCGCCAAGAAAAGGAAGATGACTATTGTTTCTGATTTCGATCACCTGATCGGAATTTGTCGTGTCGTTGACATTGGTCAGGTCAATCTGTGAAAAGAAACGGCAGGGTACTTGGAAAGACATCACAGGAATCGCGGCGCTCTCGCCACTTTTCAAATTGACTGGTGTTTGAACTCGATAGCGAACTTCCGAAGTCCAACGTTCTGCGTCGGCCCTTGGAGCCACTTCATTTTCTTGCATAAACCCTCGTATTTCTTCGCGAGTCACACCATGGTTTGCCGAGGGGCCCGCGTACCCGCCCATTCCTGTGGCACCGCCGATCCCAAAACCGCCTCCCCCCATGCCTCCACTCATGCCTCCACTCATGCCTCCACCCATGCCTATATCGCCTGGCGAACCATAACCACCGCCTGCACCGCCCATCATTCCTTCGGTGCTGGCCTGACGACGATTAAGAGTCGCCTTTAGCCATGGACTAGTAATCGACAATCCAGGCGGTAGATCAAACACTTCGAGACCAAAGCCAGGTCGAGTCGCCAACACCGGCTGGAACAAATCCGCTGAAAACACCGCAGGTCGTCCGGTACGCAGTTCCAAGTCCACGTCGTTCCAATCTTGGCCCGTCGAGTTGTCGATATGTGCCCAGCCCTGCAAGTTGCCGGTGGTCTCGTCGACATTCAAGCGATAGGTCATCCGCCATAATGTCGAATCGACCACATAGCCGAATCCAATTTGCCGCTGGCCTTGGCCGGCGACCAGCAGTTGGAGTTCTTGCATCTGGTCACTTGAACCTTTTTCCGCCAACCCTATCATGCTGAGCTTCATTTTTTGTTGGACCGTCGGCGAAGCAAATCGAATGCTATCCAATTTGGCCAAGTCGTAAGACTTCAATTGCTCATTGACCCATACGACTAACGTTTCGACCGAGTTGCCGTTTGTCGTTCGATCTTCCACTCCCCAAATCACGCCGCGTATTTCACCTCCAGCTTGTTCCATGACGATCTCTTGTCCGCGTTGCATCTGAAGTAATTGGGCGAGAGTCACGGGTGATTGGAAATCGCGTGCTGCCAATTCGGCCAACGAAGGAGCTGAACGATACTGGATGGACGTCAAAGCGCCACCGGCTTCATCACGAAACACAAAACTCTTCAAGAGATCGTCGACGTTTTCATTTGGCACGCGAAACTTCAGACGAGCGTTCCCATCGACCGGGCCGAAATGTAGGACCTCACTCACGCCGATGTTGTACATGACCAATCGTCGCACCGGCACCATATCGGATTCGGTCCAGGTCTGGACCGGCTCAACGTTTTTTTGCACCGAAGATGACTCAAGGTTTGATACAGCAACCTCTTGCAAACCCCTCGCTTGCACGGGCGTAAGATCATTGATCGAAATTACTAAGGCAAGCGTAACGATCATACGAACATGGACAAATCGCAAACGCATCGGAGAATTCCTTCAGACAAGATTGAAGGCCGAACGCCATAGATCCAACCACGGGCCATGGTGGTTGCACAAAAGCCACTAAATGCATGTTCGGCACGATCAGAAAACCACCCCTGGTTTTGTATCAAATTAGTTTGCTTCAACACGTTTGTCAAGAAATCTTCAGCATGAATCCGTCCAATCATGTGCCGCAAAGCGTGTTCGGTCCAACAGCAAAATCCAATCCGATCA
>JAEUIP010000071.1:0-251 GCA_016795075.1 Planctomycetaceae bacterium
CCTGGAAGAACTGGACGCGGCCTACGAAGCGGCTGTCTGTGATCCGGAATTTAGGCGAAAATTGGGCGATTTACTCCGTGATTTGGTCGGCCGCCCGTCCCCACTGTATTTTGCCGAGCGGTTGACCGCGTTGGCCGGCGGTGCCCAAATTTGGCTAAAACGCGAGGACCTGAATCATACGGGGGCCCACAAGATCAACAACACCTTGGGGCAAGCTCTGTTGACGCTGCGGATGGGCAAAACCCGAGTCA
>JAEUIP010000071.1:261-19369 GCA_016795075.1 Planctomycetaceae bacterium
CGGCCACTGCATGCGCTCGTTTGGGTTTGCCTTGCGTGGTTTACATGGGGGCCGAAGACGTGCGCCGACAACAGCCCAATGTCCGCGCGATGCGGTTTCTCGGTACGGAGGTTCGGCCGGTCGAAACGGGGTCCCGCACGCTCCGCGACGCCGTCAACGAAGCCATGCGCGATTGGATGGCTTCCGTTAAAGATACACACTATATCCTGGGCAGCGCCGTTGGCCCGCACCCGTTCCCAAAAATCGTTCGCGACTTTCAATCCGTCATTGGTCGTGAATCGATCGAACAATCAAAAATGCGATTTGGTCGCTTGCCCGACGTGGCAATTGCTTGTGTCGGGGGTGGTTCGAATGCGGCGGGCATGTTCTATCCCTTCGTGCAAACGACCGACGTTCCATTGATTGGCGTCGAAGCTGGCGGTCGGGGCCCCACCGCCGGCGAGCACGCCGCACCACTGACTTTTGGCCAACCGGGCATCCTACACGGTAGCCTTAGCTATGTTCTGCAAGACGAGGATGGCCAAACATGTGACGTGCATAGCGCCTCGGCAGGTCTCGATTACCCTGGTGTTGGTCCCGAACACAGTTATTGGAAGGACTCCGGGCGCGTAAAATATACGCAGTGCACCGACGATGACGCGCTCCAAGCCGTGTTGACGCTCGCGCGAAACGAAGGCATCCTCTGTGCGCTCGAAAGTGCACATGCCATCCATGAAGCCATGGAGCAAGCAAAACAACGCAGTCGCGACGAGATCGTATTGGTGTGTTTGTCTGGCCGAGGCGATAAAGACGCAGCGGAAGTCCAACGACTCTTGGGGATGGTGAACTAAGAAATCGTACGACAGCCGCCTGGCACAGCAAATCGCCCAACTTACCCAAAGCTAACCATTGACGTTCAGCACAAAAAAATGCTTTTTTGCGAGATTTCCGGAACCCCCGAGCCTTGATCTGCGTCTATGTATATAGCGACTTTGACAAAGTCGCAAACTCCTCGTCTCATAATTGGACACTTGGCTGGTTTTGGGAGGCAATCTCGGATCCTGCCAATCCGTCCTTGACTTTTCCAAGAAACTTGCGGCCCAAGTCACTCGACAAAATCAAGTGAATCGACTGGAAAACAACGGTCGAAACAGCACTTGATGACCAATTAGTAGTTCGCATTTGCGTACTACCGTCGGTTGGCCCAACGTTTGCACTGTAATGGTCAAGCAGCGCGTACGCCAGTTCGGAACAGCTGGTTCATGCGTTACAGGCTCGTCACGATCATATGACAAGAACTTCCGCAATGGAGTTACAGTCTATGAAACACGACGGGTTCAATGGAGGAGCGAGTTGGGGCAAGTCGAAGTGGATGCCGGAAAGAAAGCGAGTTGTGCAGGGCCCGACCAAGGTGGCGGGTATTTTTCTGCAATAAAGTTCGTCATAATTTCCGTTGCATGGTGCCGGACAGGTGCAGTCCGGAGAAGAGGGAGATCACGATGCGTCAGGATTACAACAGTCAACTGTTAAAAGAGTTTGGCAAGCAACGAGTTGCCAAAGGAACAAATCGACAACTGCTGGCGGATGCGATGCGAGCAGAGCAGTTGGTATCAAAATTGTCGCTAAACACGGACTACGGATACGATTTCATTTGCGCGTCTGTCAGTGGGGTGCGCGATTTCAATGCCGGGGTGGAGACCCAGTCCGGCCGTAAATGGATCGCCGATCTGCTGTTGCTGATTGAAGATCTATCGGACGCGTCCGACCTTCATGCCGACTCGGTTGGCCAGCCAGTACACACGGTTGACGAACTTTGCAAGATGCACAACGTCTCGTCAAAGACTGTCTCGCGTTGGCGGCAACAAGGCTTGGTGAGTCGCAAGTTTATCTTCGACGGCAACCGCAAACGGATTGGGTTCCTGCGAAGTAGTGTGGATAATTTCGTCAAAGCCAATCCGGAAAAAGTGGCGCGCGGCGAACGATTTAGCCAAATGTCGGAGAATGATCGGACGGAGATCGTCGAGTTTGCTCGGCGTTTGGCCGGGTCCGGGTACTCCCAATCCGAGGTCGCGAAGAAGATCGCTCGCGAAATAAATCGTAGTGCTGAAACCGTTCGTTACACGATCCGAGACTACGATCTACAGAACCCGGCGACGGCGGTGTTCCCTGACAAGTCGACTCCTTTGTCGGAACCAATCAAGCAAAAGATCTACAAAGAGCACAGTGAAGGCAAAACGATCGGCTATTTGGTCCGACGCTACGAGCGTTCCCCAGCGACGATTTATCGGGTCCTGGGTGAGATTCGGGCCAAGGGTCTGTTGGCGCTTTCACTCGACTTCGTCGACAACCTGGAGTTTCACAGTCGAAACGCCGAGAAAAAAATCTTGGCCGACATGCCCGAGCCCGAGGTTCCCGTTCGGCGAATCAAGGCGCCGGTCGGCATTCCGGGATACATGGCCTCGCTGTATGACGTGCCTCTTTTGACGCGGGCTCAAGAGTACCACTTGTTCCGCAAGTACAACTACCTGAAGTTTCGGGCCGGAAAATTGCGCGAGTCACTGGATGTCGCCCAACCGTCCGCGAAACTGATGGACCAGATTGAAGCGTTGTACGCACAGGCCGTCGCGACCAAGAACCAAATTGTGCATGCCAATTTGCGGTTGGTGGTTTCGATCGCCAAGCGGCACTTGAAATCACAAGAGGACTTTTTTCAACTGATTAGCGATGGCAACATGTCGTTGATCCGCGCGTGCGAAAAGTTCGATTATTCGCGTGGGAACAAGTTCAGTACCTACGGTAGTTGGTCGATCATCAAGAATTTTGGTCGCACGATCCCGGGCGAATTCAAACATCGTGATCGTTTCCGGACGGCTGGCGAAGAACTGTTCTTGGCAACCCCGGACGAACGAGCCGATTGGCATGCCCAAGTCGCCGACCAGAAGCTATTGGAGTCCCAAGTCGGTGCCATGTTGCATCACCTGGACGACCGCGAACAACAAATCATCATTCGTCGGTTTGGCTTGAACCATCAGGAAGAACCGCTGACCTTGCAAGAAGTCGGTGAATTGATGGGGGTGACGAAAGAACGTGTTCGTCAAATTGAAGTCCGAGCCCTTAACAAGCTCAAAGAAGCTGCCGCCTTGGAGAAAGTCGACCTACCCGAAGCGGTTTGATCCCTTGGGTCGGTTGACCAGTAACTAACCTGAACGAGCGAGTACTGCGATTGCCAGTTCTCGCTCGTTCTTTTTTGTAGCCATCCGTGGCCGGCTACAGACAACGATCTTTTCCCACGGATTTCTTTGCGGCGTTTTTGTATCAGCCATGGTTCCGGAGCAACAAACAAGGATGGTTTCCTTTTTCATTCGGGTCCTCCCGAAGCGTGCGGTTCGGACCGGGCACCCGCGGCCCCACATTGTTTTGGATTTTATGCATGTAAAAAGACCTGTTTTAGGGGCCTGCGAGCAGTAGCCTGGTAGCTTCTTTGCCCGGAACCCGCGAAAGAACGGGCCATTCCCCGGTAACACATCCCCATCTCCGTCGGTTATGCTGGAGAGTGTTTGGAGGGCCGAGGACCTTCGTCACCGGTTTCTCGTGGTGGCGATATTTCATTTCTTGGGAGTTGCATTCATGGCAAAACGTTTTTGGTTGGGTCTCGTTGCCCTGCCGCTGGTAGGCGTTTCGGCGTCAGAATTGGTCGAGACCGCAGCGGCAGATGAAGTCAAGTCGGAGTTTATGGGTTCTGGGATCACGCGACAATTGGGTGGCTACAGCCCCATTCGGTCGAAGATGGACCTCACCGCCGACATTGTCAAAGTCGCACCGGAAGACCTAAAAAATCCCAAGTACGGACAGATCGAATTCGGCGGTGAAAAATGGTCGTACATCATGGACGAGCCCGAAGGGGAAGAGGCCAAGTTGTACGTGGATGCCAACCGAGACGGTGACTTTACCAACGATCCGGCGGTGGAATGGACTGGCAACAAACAAGGTGAATTCACCATGTACCGCGGCGGATTCGAAATCGACATCCCCGGAAAAGGCCTGGCTCGCGTGGAAGCCTATCGTTTTGATCCCACCGATCCTCGACGCGCGGCCACCAAAGACTTGATGCTGTATTACGGCGACTTCGGATACAAATATACTTTGGATCTGGATGGCAAGACCTTTGAAACCGTATCAGCTGGCGTTCCGACCGACGAAACCGCATTTTGGATCGACCGTGACGGCAATGGGGCTCGCAGCAACAACTATGAGATGGCTCGCGTCGGTGCTCCGTTCAACTTTACCGGTACAACGTATGAGTTGAGCGTCGCTGAAGGAAAACTCCTGATCAACAAAGCCGGCGAAGCATTGCCAGAAATGCAACTGCCACCGGATTTGACATTGGGCAAGACCACACTAAGCTTCACCGCCACGAACTTGGACGGCCAAGAAATCCAGTTCCCGACTAGCTACAAAGGCAAAATCGTGATGTTGGATTTTTGGGCGACTTGGTGCGGACCCTGCATCGCCGAGTTACCCAACATGAAGCAAGCCTACGCCGATTGGCACGACCAAGGATTTGAAATCTTGGGCATTAGCTTTGACCAAGAAAACATGGAAGAAAAACTTCGTGAGTTCATGGAAAAAGAAGAGATGCCATGGCCACAAATCTACGAAGGCAAAGGTTGGCAGACGACTCTCGGTACGTTGCACGATGTCAGCGGTATCCCTTTTGTGTTGTTGGTCGATGGCGACACCGGTGCGATCCTCGGCACATCGCGCCAGTTGCGCGGTCCCGGCCTGAGCGAGTATATCGGCAAAGCGTTGGAAGCCAAAAAAGGCGAACGACCGTAGTTCCCGATTCGCAAATCCAGCGAAATAGAAACTCGAACACCGTCACAATTGACTTTGCGGCGGTGTTTTTGTTTCCCGACCATCCGCTTTGACCCCATATCACACGAACGTCATTCTTGGCGCTCTTCCCAACCGCCAATTCCCAGCGTCACTTTCGACTGCGTACCAAAACGTTGTGGCAATCCCTGAGCGATCTGCCAACGATCAAAGGCTGCCCGCGCCAGACTTTCGGCCTCGACCAAGCCCTCGTTTTCGGCCATCGTCGCCAACTCAAACGCTCGCTTGTAGTCATTCGCGAGATCTCCATGTTGCAGGATCATCGCGGCCGCGTATTTCGATTTTGAACTCCATCGATGTGACTCTTCTCCGTCCAGTTCTCGAACTCTTGTTAGTCGTTCTCGGTCACGCCTTGGCATAACAAAAAACCGGCCACTGTATCGATCACTTTGGTCGGTTGTGAACATGTATTCCAATTCGTTTTCGACGGATGGGTTCAAACTTCGATCCATGATCGGCGGTGACGCGGTAATGATGCTCCCAGTAACCGAGACCGCCGCCAGGAACGCCGCGCACAAAGGACACAAAACCAGAGCCAACGCGGGACGCCGCTTCACGAAGTTCAATCCGTACAACACATACCACAAGCCAAACAGGACCGCGCCCGCAAGCACTGCCCACGTACTGAGTAGGAGCAATAGCAGCGCGAACAGACCAACCAAATCAATGGACATCCCCAAAATGAGGGCGATGATCGCCAAACTCCCAATGATCCATTTCATCCACGCAGTCCTCGTTGAGGGCGACTTACCCAGCCGATCGTTCGTATTTCCAGATTCCGGTTTACCACAACGTCGGTCCCAGAATCGACTGGTTCTGTTTGGAATATCCCTACTTCCGACCATGGCGATTCGGTTTCAGTTCGGTTGCAATCCGATACAAATCGAACTTTTCCAATGAGTTGATTCGGACCGCCGAAACGATTAGAACAACGGACAAGCAATTGTCGAGCGGACACTTCGCTTGGTTGCGATTTGCACTTTTTTCCGTCCGTTCAATTCCGGAGCTGCGCAATGGATTCTAAATTGATTTCCGCGATTTTGCCGTACAAACGACCGTTCCTCATGACTGGCATCACATTAATTGCCAACGTGTTATTCGTTGGCATCGGCTTGACGGCTGGTGGTTCAAATCAAGATACCAGTGATGAAAAGTCCTCATCCAACGCGCAGCCGGTGAACCCACTCATTTTCACCACGCAACAAGACCATCAAAACATGCTCCAACAATTGGGCATCGTTCGGCTGCGACGCGGTCGTGATTCCGATCAAAACTCGCCCCATGCGGCCAACTATGACGAGGCGAAGGCGAACCCGTTTCCGCAACTGCCAGATCCCTTGGTCTCGACCAACGGCGAGAAAGTCACTAGCGCGGATGTTTGGTGGGCGACGCGCCGACCAGAACTTGTGGAACTGTTGGAACGAGAAGTCTACGGCCGAGTCCCCGCGAACGTTCCTGCGGTTGTTTGGGAAGTTCGTGAAACTCGCGATATCACCGTGGGTGGTGTCGCGGCCGTACAAAAGCATGTCGTCGGAGTCGTCGACAACTCCGTGTGCCCGGAAATCAAAGTTGAAATTTCGTTGGCCATTACATTGCCCAAGAACATTGCTAATCCAGTCCCGGTTTTGCTGAGTTTTGGCTGGCCCCCTTTTGAACCGTCACCGTTTGGGCCGATGCGACGTCCCAACAATGACGGACCAACACCGCTTACCCGCGAAGATGTCCTTTTGGCCGCTGGTTGGGGAGCTGCGACCTTAAATCCGACGACCGTGCAAGCCGATGCCGGTGGTTGGCAACTTCGCCGATTCGGCCCAGGTGCTTCAAACAATACCGACGAGCAACCAACCGGCGCCGGTCTCACCCGTGGCATCATCGGACTTACGAATCTTGGACAACCGCGTTCACCCGAACAATGGGGCGCACTTCGCGCTTGGGGTTGGGGTGCGTCTCGAGCGTTGGACTACTTTGAAACCGTGAAGGAAATCGATGCTCGCCGAGTTGGAATTGCTGGCGTTTCACGGTACGGCAAGGCCGCTCTGGTGGCCATGGCCTTTGACCAACGATTGGCTGCCGGACTGATTGCGTCATCCGGTGCGGGCGGCACCTCGTTGTATCGTCGTGAATTCGGCGAGAGCTTGGAAAACCTCGCATCCAGCGGCGCGTATCATTGGATGGCCGGCAATTTTCTGAAATACTCGGCTGCCGAAGCGAGCTTCGATTTAATGGATGCAGATGACCTGCCCATCGACACTCATTCTACGCTGGCCCTTTGCGCGCCTCGGTTGACGTTTGTTAGCTACGGAGTTCCGGAACGGGGCGACGCCCAATGGCTAGATCATCAAGGCAGCTTCATGGCAGCGATTGCCGCTCAGCCAGTCTTTCGGTTGCTCGGAGCTAAAGATCTAGGACGCAGCGATAACTACCAAACAGAAAAGATGCCTCAAGTAAACGTGGACCTGGTGGAAGGCGCTTTGGCTTGGCGACAACACGATGGGGGACATACCGATGAACCCAACGTTCCGCACTTCGTGCGCTGGGCCAACAAGTCGTGGAGCTACGAACCGAAATGGACGGTTCCCCCAACTCCATTGGCAGCCGCTGCGCAATCTCAAGAGACCCCACCGCGACCCGGACGGACAGGTCCTCCTGGTCGCCCACGCGGCAATGGTCCATTTGGTGGGCCAATCGAACTAGGCCCAGACGACAAACAAATCTACCCAGACCCCGAAGATTCAATCGTTCAAAAACGCGATGGGATCGCGCGTGGGCATTTGGAAATGATCACCTACGAGTCGAAAACCGTTGGAACGACTCGCAAGTTGAATGTCTACACACCACCCAATTATTCAGCGGACGCGAAGTATCCCGTCCTGTATCTATTGCATGGTATTGGTGGTGATGAAACCGAGTGGCAACGGTTCGCCGCCGTGGACACGCTGTTCGACAATCTGATCGCGGATAAAAAAGTCGTACCCATGATCGTCGTGATGCCAAACGGACGAGCCCAAAAAAACGATCGAGCCGAGGGCGATGTTTTCGCCGCAGCGCCGGCGTTTGCCGTGTTCGAACGAGACCTGTTGGACGATGTCATCCCCACGATCGAGACACGCTATTCGGTGATCAACGATCGCGAACATCGGGCGCTGGCTGGTTTATCCATGGGCGGTGGCCAATCGCTGAATTTTGGACTGGCGCATTTGGACACCTTTGCTTGGGTCGGCGGATTTTCTTCTGCTCCCAATACCAAGCCCGCAGCCGAGTTGGTTCCAGACCCCGCGCAAACGAAATCGCAACTCAAGCTGCTTTTCCTGTCGTGTGGCAACAAAGATGGCTTGATCAACATCAGTCAACGAACCCAACGTTACCTGAAGGAACACGAGATTCCGCACGTTTGGAACGTCGATTCCCATGGCCACGATGGTACACACTGGAGGAATAACTTGTACCACTTTGCCCAGTTGCTTTTTCAGAAGTAAACCGCTGAGTGAATCGACTGCGGATAGCAAAGCCGGACTGCGGATGGACGGCAACGAGCGAGTGTGTTTTCGTAACCTATTCACCGAGTGGCCAACCGAATCTCCTGATCTATTCCCAAATCTCGCGGTGAGTATCTTCATCCGCAGAACGGCATTGCAATCCGCAGGCAAACAACGGCTGCGATCGTATCTGGATTGCATCGCAGTGGTGTAGGCATGTGTGCGCGGAGGGCAGGGGATGTTGGACACATAACTTCCTGCGGATAGCAGAGCCGGACTGCGGATGGACGGCAACGAGTAGATACTGCGGTTTCCATGTTACTTCGCTTGAAGAACGCCTCGGATTTTTTCGGCCAGTTTGGTATGTTCCTTTTGGCTTCGTTCGAACGACAATTTGGCTTCGTCGGTGGTCTGTTTGGCAAACTCTTCTTTTGCGAATTTTCGATCGTCCGTCAAATCGTCATTGGCGGCTGTTTCCGGTTCGCTAAGGAACTTGCCTGCCGGAGGTCCAAATTTGGGCAGAACCCGCAACGCACAACCAACGACCCATGGCTCTGGGTCGCGCAGACGTTCGGCCACGACTTCCAACGACTGAGGATCGTAAGGATCCAGTTCGGCCAAATGCGACAATCCCCAGCCGCGAACTTCTTGGTCCACGCTGTCCAACGATCCGACATACCTTTGTTTAAGTTCTTGGCGGAGATCGATTCTACAACCTTCCGTATCCTCTAGAGACTCCAGATCGATTGTCTCATCAATCCTTTGCGTCAGCCGAGGTGACTTGGGCCAAAACACATCCCCGTTTTGTCGTCGATGCATGACCGACGCGATTCCACCGACCATGTGCAATTGGCCGTGAAAAGTGAATTCCTGATCGCCGGCAAAGTTGGACACTTTTCCAGGTCCTGGCAACACCACAATCTCTGATCCCTCCAAGGCCATCGCGGCGTAGTTGCGAATCAGCTCGTTTAGTTCGGCGGTTGTAGTTTTATAGTAGGTGTGTTCGTTGCCGTTGACCCAACTGTGATAAACGCGAGTCGAATGATTGACGACAGGCATGATCCCCGGCCACTGCTTGAAATTGGCCTCGGATAGTGGCCGATTTCCGATCGTCTCTTCGCCCATTCGAGTACTTTCGTGGGCAATGGCGGCACTTGATATCTCAAGCCCTCGAGCGATCAATCCGAGCATCCCCAACACGGCTATCCCAATCAGCTTGCGAACCATTAAAAACTCCGGCAAAAACAAAAAGTCGATCCGAGAAATTCGTTTCACCCCAACTACCCTGACGAACGAGCGGAGAATCTATTAGCGAAAATCTTGATCAAAGCCGCCGGATTTCTGGGGCCCTTAGGTCGCCGGCGGAAACGACGAGCGGGGCAAACTTGGGCGAATTACCTCCCAACCATCATCGAGTCGGCGGTTGACCACTTTGCCAGTTCTTGTTAGGTTCAATTCGCTTCATCTTTCCAACCGTACTTCATTAGAGTCTCTCTCGACCGATCTTTCGTGTCCTCCAAGGGCGCGCTGACTCGACCAGAATCGTACAATTCGTCGAACCAGTAACATCTCTGTGGAAAACAAGGAGTGTTCTCTGGCTCCTCACGTTTGGCTAATGCCGATGCTAGTGTGAATGGCCCGCGAGTCTACTGTCAATCTAGCGAAATTGCCCACACCGAACGATTGAGTTGTTTGCTGAAATCATTTTGAAGAATCCAGGGAATCCTTCGGACTCGTTCCCCGAACGGCTTTAAGTAACTGTTGCACCACCGGTTTTTGAGCACGGATGTGATGAGCGAGTGTTTTTTTGGCTCTCGACCAATCTTGGTCGAGCAACGCGGCCAGAATTTCACGATGCTGTTGCGCCATCGTATCCCGCCAACCGGTCTCGACCGTCGCCATTTCAAACAACTGGGAGTAATAAGTCGAATGCCGAGCAAAAAAATCCGCGATGTAGCGGTTGTTGGATAGTTCTATCAGATAACCATGGATCTCGTTGTTCAGGGACTCAGGCAAACTGGCGGAGCCAATGTCGTGGACCGCTCCGCGGTCCAACATTGGTTCGCGGAGCGAACCACGATCCTCAGGCCGGCTAATGTAGTGGACCGCTCCGCGGTCCAACGTTGGTTCGCGGAGCGAACCACTACATTCGCCGACCTTGCTTGGGTTCCCGGCCAGCATGACACGAAGGCGATCCGGATCGAGACGATCCTTGGCCAGCTCCAACGCATGTAGTTCAAGGACTTCGCGAATCTCAAGGTATTGCAGCATGGCCTGCGTATCGAAAGGGCGAACTTGCCAGCCACGGCGAGCCACATGCTCGACAAAGCCCAGACCAGCGAGCTCACTGAGTATCTGGCGCAACACCCCGCGCCCGATCCTCAACCGGTCGCTCCAAATCTGCTCACGAAGAAAAGTGGTGTGTCCCTGCAAGCTCAGCCGCACAATTTCTTCGATCATGCCGCGGCGTACTCCGTCCTTCCAATCCATCTGGCTCCACTTCATCTCAAAATCAAGGATCGACACGAAAGTCGGTCCATGTGACGCCGAAGTGGGGACAGACACAGCGGACTGCGCGGTATCGGGCGCCGCGGGGGGCGCCGCGGGGACACACAACTTAGTATCGGGCGGCGCGGGGACACACAACTTTGAATCCGGGACTGGCGGCGCGGGGACACACAACTTTGAATCCATGAGATCTGTGGGGACACACAACCCTGAACCCTGGAGATCGGGGACAGACCCGTTTGACAGATTCGTGGTGTCGGTTTTCGCTCCACTGTGATGGCAGCTTTGATTGCTATCATTGGTTGTACATTCGTCGGTGCGAGTGAGTTGACTGTCCCCAGTCACCCCGTGACCACGCACAAGTTGGGTGTCCCCGACTAAACTCACGTGAGGGCCGCGATGAAAGCTGTCGTTGGCCAAGCCGCGGCCGATGCTCGCCATGGGAGTCGCCAGTTGCCTGTCCCCGAGCGTCACTTGGTCGGCCGCCAGTTGAGTGTCCCCGGTCGAAGTCTGGCTACCACCGATCGAAAGCTCTCCAATGGAATTCAATAGCGTGTCCGCGATCGATGCCGCCAGCGACGCAGACTCGGGGACAGTCACCGATGTTTTTCGCGAGTCACTGCCCGGCGCGAGACGCCCATTTGGCAATTTCGCCAATTTACCCATACGCAACAGTTCACCGATTGCTTCGCGAACTGGTGTGCGGCTGATTCCATAGTGTTGAGCAATTCCCAAGACATTCAGACGAAATGGCAACTCCCGCCCCGTCGCAAGACGGTCCACAACGTCCTGCACAATTCGCTCGCTAAGTTTTGCCTGGTGGTTCATGTTCGCGTTGCTAATAAAACGAATCGATCGGAAAGAACGACTTGCTGGTACTCACTTCGGCAGGAGCCTGTCCACGTTCGGATTTTCATCTCGTTGACACATTCTTGGGACACATTCTTGGTGTCTGTCCCCGGGCAAAGAGTACTGTGTGCCACCAGTCCCTCCCCTCCAGAACCGCGTCGCCCTTCTTAACTGTGTGTGTGTCCCCGGACCGTCCCCCCGGCCCGTCTGCCCTGTCCCCGGACCGTCTGTCCCCGGACCGTCTGTCCCCGGACCGTCCACCCCGGACCGTCTGTTTGGTCCCGGACAGTCTGTCCCGGACCGTCTGTTTGGTCCCGGACAGTCTGTCCCGGACCGTCTCCCGTCTGTGTTAACTGAGTGTGTCCCTGGACCGTTTGCGGACCGTCTCCCGTCTGTGTTAACTGAGTGTGTCCCCGGACCGTTTGTTTCAATAGGATTTGGACCGGACCTTCGCGCGAAGGTGGTGACTGTCCCCAACCGATCCCCCAAGCGGTCCCGTTCCCACGCGAATGTCCCTCAGAGTGCCATGGCCCCTTGACGGATTGCTGACCACACCGCTACATTTGTCTATTGTTCACAAAAGACACTTTTTGTCCAGGAGTATGGTGTATGTCCCCGATCCAGCGAAATCCGAAAAGCCCCAAAGTCGATTGGCAAGGTGTGTTCCCCGCCGCCACGACTCAGTTCAACGCGGACTACTCGTTGAATGTCCCCGCGACACTTGAACACGTGGAAGCAATGATCCAAGCCGGGATTCACGGCTTGGTGATGCTGGGAACGGTCGGCGAAAATTGCTCACTGGAGTACAAGGAAAAACTGGAAGTTCTAAAAGCCACCGTCGATCATGTGGCGGGGCGCATCCCCGTCCTCAGTGGCGTCGCGGAATACACAACCAGTCTCGCGTGCCGCTATGCCGCCGACGCACAGAAAATCGGGGCGAATGGCTTGATGGTTTTGCCCGCGATGGTCTATCGTTCGGATGCCCGCGAAACCGCTGCCCATTTTCGGGCCGTCGCCAAAGCCAGCGATTTGCCGATCATGATCTACAACAATCCGGTTTCTTATAAAGTAGATATCAAGCCAGAAGAGTTCGTCGCCTTGGCCGACGAGCCAAACTTCGTTGCGATCAAGGAGTCCTCCGAAGACGTCCGCCGCATCACCGACCTGATCAACCTGTGCGGCGATCGTTATATCCTGTTCTGCGGAGTCGACGACATTGTGCTCGAAAGTCTGATGGTTGGAGCCACTGGTTGGATCTCGGGTTTGGTAAACGCCTTCCCCGCCGAGAACCGACTACTGTGGGACCTGGCTCAGGCAGGCGATTGGAAACGAGCGGTAGAGGTCTACCGTTGGTACATGCCGCTGCTGCATTTGGATACCGACGTGAAGTTGGTCCAATACATCAAGTTGGCGAACGCCGAGTGCGGCTACGGTACCGAGTTGACCCGGCCACCGCGCCTACCACTGGTGGGCAGCGAACGCGACCGGATTCTGGCGATCATCCGCAATGGCATCAAGAATCGCCCCACCGCTTAGCGTCGCGGATCGCTCCGTCGATCCGATTCGGGTATGTCGCGGATCGCTCCGCCGATCCGATTCACGATTGTCGCGGATCGCTCCGCCGATCCGATTCCGGCAACCCAATCCACGTCCGGTTCACCTCGGTCCCCGCTTCAATAGCATGGAAGAAAATCGAATGAGCGAAATAGCAAAGGTTTGGCTGGATGGCCTGTGGTGCGACTCGCACAGCAGCCAGACATTCACGGCCATCAACCCATCCACTGGTGTTCCGATCGGTGACCAGTATCCCGTGAGTAATTGGGTCGACTGCGAACGAGCGCTTGCGGCAGCCGACGCGGTCGCTCAAGTCCTGCCGGATGTGCCCCGAGATCGTATCGCAGACTTTCTCGAACGCTACGCGACAGCCATCGAACTGGACGCAGAAGCGCTGGCGAACTTGGCGCATGAAGAGACCGGCCTTCCAGTCACTCCACGATTGAAGGACGTGGAACTCCCCCGAACCGTCAATCAGTTGCGACAAGCCGCGACCGCCTGTCGCGAAGGTTCATGGTCGCTGCCAACGATCGATTCGAAAGCCGGCATTCGCTCGGTTCACGCAGCCATTGGGCCTGTCCTGGTGATCGGTCCCAATAACTTTCCATTTGCGTTTAATGGGATCTGCGGCGGTGACTTCGCTGCCGCCATCGCGGCCGGTAATCCCGTGATTGCCAAAGGCCATCCGTCACATCCGGGAACCACGGTTCGCTTGGCTCGGCTGGCAGCCACGGCTCTGGCTGAATCCGGCTTGCCTTCGGCATTGGTCCAGTTGATCTACCGAATGCCGGGCGAAGAAGGCCTGAAGATGATGCGTGACCCGCGACTGGCGTCCGTCGGCTTCACTGGCAGCAAGTCGGCAGGGCTCAAGATCAAACAAGCCTGCGACGAACACGGCAAGCCCGCGTATTTGGAAATGTCTAGCATCAACCCCGTCCTGATTCTGCCCGCTGTCCTGCAACAACGGGGCGCGGACTTGGCTCAAGAATTCTCCGGGAGTTGCCTCATGGGCGCAGGGCAATTTTGCACAAACCCCGGATTGATCATCTTGGTTGGCCAAGCCAATGCGAGTGAGTTTGTCGCCGCCGTTCAAGCGAAGTTCGCTGCCGCCCCCGCAGGAACGTTACTCTCACGGCAAGTGCTGGACTCCGCCCTGTCCGGAATCGCGAAAGTTCATGGTGCCGGCGCCCAGTTGCTGACGGGCGGAAAGGCCGTCACCGACAACGGTCGATTGGCACTTGAGAATACGCTGCTGCATGTTACCGGACAAAAGTTTTTGGAAAACCCCGACGCTTTCCAAACGGAAATGTTTGGTCCCGTATCGCTGATCGTCACCGCCAGTGACCTTGAACAAGCCCGAGCAATCTTGCACCGCTTGGAAGGGAACTTGACCGGCTGTATCTACTCCAGCAACGATGGAGCCGATGACGCCGGGTATGCTCGTTTGGCTCCCGTGTTGCGACAACGCGTCGGGCGGTTGCTGAACGACAAGATGCCAACCGGCGTGGCCGTTTCAGCAGCGATGAATCACGGTGGACCTTTCCCAGCAACGGGACACCCTGGTTTTACGGCGGTCGGTATCCCAGCCTCCCTGCGTCGCTTCAGCGCCCTGCATTGTTATGACAATGTGCGGGCCGAAAGATTGCCCACGATCTTGCAAGACGCCAATCCAAGCCAAGCTTGGCGTTTGGTAGATGGGCAGTGGACAAAGTGATCGGCTTATCCGTCAAATACACGTAGCAATGCTCCGGCCACGGCTTGGTTCTGAGTACGTTAGGAACCAAGTTCTGGCGAAGGTCGCTGCTTCCTTTTTCTAGCAAGGATTTGTCTACTGCCCATGATTCAACAAATCCAAGTGATTGATTCACACACGGGTGGCGAGCCCACTCGGTTGGTGATTTCTGGCGGTCCAGAATTTGATCAATTAATGGCTCGATTCCGCACCAACTCCGCCCCGGAAACACTTCAGCAAGTCGTCGCGTTTCTCGAACAAAACTTCGAACCGCTGCGACGTGGGATCATTTGCGAACCTCGCTGCAGTGAACATTGGGTCGGTGCGTGGTTATTGCCTCCCGTTGATCCCGCACACTTATGCGGGGTGATCTTTTTTAATAACGTGGGATACCTCGGCATGTGCGGGCATGGCACCATTGGCCTGATGGCCAGCCTTGCGTTTCTAGATCGTGTTCAGCCCGGCCGATATTTGGTCGAAACCCCGGTTGGCGTGGTCGCAACCGAGTTATTGGATTCGCATCAGGTTCGGATCGGCAATGTGCCAAGTTACCTTTATCGCCAGCATGTCGAAGTACCTCTGTCGAATCGGAATCCAATCACGGGTGACCTGGCATGGGGTGGCAATTGGTTCTTTCTCTCCAGTGATCATTCGCTTGAAGTGGAAATGAGCAACCTAGCTGCGTTAACCCAATTCTCGCTGGAGATTCAAGCCGGGATGGAAGCCAACGGAATTTGTGGCCCAACGGGCGAGCGGATCGACCATGTCGAATTGTTCGTCCCGGGCCGCGACGGCGCGAATAGTCGAAGCTTTGTGTTGTGCCCCGGTGGCGCGTACGATCGTTCGCCTTGTGGAACTGGAACCAGTGCGAAGTTGGCTTGTTTGGCCGCGGAGGGCAAACTTCAGCCTGGAGAAGTTTGGGTGCAAGAGAGTGTCACAGGGAGTCGCTTTCACGCCAGTTATCAATGGGCGACAAATACGGGCGCTTTGGCGGGGCTTGCGTCAGGTGTCCGAGCCATTACTCCAACCGTCCAGGGTTCAGCATTTGTAATGGGCGACACGACTCTGGTTTTTGATCCACGAGATCTTTTTGTTGATGGAATTCCCGTATGAAGTCCCAGCGCGTAGTGGTCGTTGGCGGTGGCGTGGTTGGTGCCTTTTCAGCTTGGTACCTGCAAAAGTCGGGACATCAAGTCACGATTGTGGAGTCCAAGACATTTGGCAGCGGCTGTTCGCATGCCAACTGCGGTTATGTCTGTCCCAGTCACGTATTGCCACTCACGGCTCCCGGCGTGATTGCAAAAACGACACGAGCGATGTTGCGGCCTAATTCGCCATTTTCGATCCGCCCTCGCTTGTCATGGGACTTGTGGCGATGGTTGGCTAACTTTGCCTGGCGGTGTAACGAGCGAAGTATGCTGGAGGCGGCTCCCACGATCCATCAGCTACTCCAGTCGTCGCTAAATCTCTACGAACAAGTCTTGTCCGAAGAACGTCTCGATGTCCAATGGGAGCGACGAGGCCTGTTGTTCGTTTATCAAGATCGTCATCACTTCGAGGCCTATCATAAAACCGATAAACTAATTTCGGAACAATTTGGGGTCGCGGCAGTCGCGTACCCAGGGGAAGCCGTGCGGGAACTCGAACCGGCTCTTAAAGCGGGCTTGGCCGGTGGTTGGCATTATCCCGGCGACTGCCATTTGCGACCCGATCTATTGATGCGGCAACTGCGTGGCTTGTTGGAAAGATCGGGTGTCACAATCATCGAACACGCCGAAGTGACCGACATGAAACGTCGAGGTCGTCACGCAGAAGCGGCCTGCACGTCAAAAGGAGAAATCGCGGCAGACCAATTCGTTTATGCAACCGGAGCGTGGACACCATTGTTGGCTCGCGCGTTGGGAATCCGCGTCCCCATCCAGCCCGGCAAAGGCTATTCCATCACGACGACGTTGCCACGAGTCGTGCCGAAGATCCCCTTGATCCTGGAAGAACATTCGGTGGCCATCACGCCATTTCATGATGGGTATCGAATTGGTTCGACCATGGAATTCGCTGGCTACGACAGTCGCATGAACCCCCAGCGGTTGGAGTTATTGCGGAATGGTGCTCGCGTCTACTTGGAAGAGCCGTACACGGATCAAGTGCAGGAAGAATGGTACGGATGGCGTCCGATGACCTGGGATGGCAAGCCGGTCGTGGATCGAACGCCCAGCATGGATAATACCTGGATTGCCGCTGGTCACAACATGCTTGGCCTTTCCATGGCGCCCGCCACTGGAAAGTTGGTCGCAGAGTTGATCAATGACGAAGTCCCCCACCTCAATCCCAATCCACTGAATTTGCGCCGCTTGGGGATTGGTTAATCATGGTCCCGATCGTTTTCTCAATCGTTCGCTTCCTGGATTGGATGCTCGAGCCGAAACTGTCGTAATCGATTTTCCGACAGTTATCATAACAGATGCCATTTCCTGATCGACATTGTTCGATGCGAAAATGCGAAAAGCATATTAGTGGCCAGACCATAGGTCGGTGAATCGCCGCGGTCCTTAATTTACTCCCATCAAAAATACGAGCCAGAGACATGGACATCGTCAACTTATCGACAACCGTTTCCTTCACGACCAAAGATGGTTCGTCAATTCGCGAGTTGTTGTCGCATCGTAATTCGAGCATTCGTCATCAAAGTCTCGCGGAAGCAACGGTACCACCGGGCGTGAAAACGCTGGCGCATTATCATCCGCTATCCGAAGAGATCTACTACATCCTGCGTGGGCAAGGCACGATGTTCTTGGCGGGTCGCTCGCTTTCGGTTGGGCCGGGGGACGCGATTGCGATTCCACCGGGGCAAGTGCATTGGATCGAGAATTCGACGAACTCGGATTTGGTGTTCCTCTGTTGCTGCGCGCCAGGATACGAACATCACGACACCGTAATGGTCGATGCCTAAGTTATTTGACGTGAACCATGGTTGGAACAGAGCGATACAAACGACTCGGCTTACGCCGTCGGCTCGCGGTGCTCCATGGAATTATTTCATTGATTGTGAGCGATTACATGTCGCAGAGTTCTCAAGCGATCCGGTTGTTTGACCTTTCTTCTTCGTTGGCCGATGGCACACGCTGACGCATTATTACTCGCGCCGTTATCTCGCGGTTGTTAATCAATCTTTCATTAATCGCTTGCTGTTCCTTAATAGTTCTTTGTTAGGCTTTCCGATTCAGTCAGATCGTGGTGATTTGACTTAAGGGGCGAGTATTGTACCGAACGGATACGGGAGCCAAACGACATGATAAAGCGTTGTGGATTCACATTGGTCGAATTGTTGGTCGTCATCGCGATTATCGCGGTCCTAATGGGCCTGTTATTGCCAGCCGTTCAGATGGCTCGCGAGGCCGCACGAAGAACTTCTTGCGCGAACAACATGCGACAAATCGTCCTTGGTTTGCACAATCACGAAAGCGCTCGCAAACGCTTGCCATTTGGTTGGGATACGCTGGGTCAATTCTGGAGCTCTCCGCTTCTCCAGTACACGGAACAACAGAACCTCTACAACACTCTATTGTTGCGAGATGCCAATAACTGGGATATCGACAACTCTCCCAATGAGCGGGCGTTGAGCACGCCTCTGTCCGTTTTTCGATGTCCATCAATGCCCATCCCCATGCACTTGGACTACAACGGTGTGGCAAGCCGGGTTCCCTCCAGTTACCGCGGAAATGCCGGAAGTGAAATAACGTCTGACGATACCAGCACGATCGTATCGGGTACCAAGTCTTTAGAAATGTTGAATCTCAACGGCCTGTTTTCCGCATGTAGCAAGACCCGTTTCAGTGAGATTACCGACGGGCTGAGCAACACCTTTATGGTGGGCGAGTCGCGGACCGATCCCGAATTTAGCAAAGACAGCCAGGGGATGGACTTCTGGTATATCGCTGGGCCGCAAGTTGATCCATGCCAATGCAACGGTGGCACCGGAGGTACAGAGTTTACCGAGGCCGTTGGTGGCACGTACTATCAAATGAACTTGGCCGTTCGAGACCCAAGTGCCAGTGGTTATGCGATGGAAACCGCGTTTGGCAGTTATCACGCAGGAAATGTCGTGATCTTTGGCTTG